>NZ_JAQGLS010000268.1 GCF_028292805.1 Ramlibacter sp.
GACCGTGGTGCTCAAGCTGCCCAATGCACGCGCCGACGCCGCCCCGGAAGGCCGCCGTCCGCGCCTGGCGGTGAGCGGCGCACCGGCGCGCGTGGTGCTGCTGACGCACGGCGGCAGGCTGCTCACCGACACCCTCATCGGCCCCGGCCTGGAACGCGCCGCGCTCGACATCCCGCGCGGCACCGAGCGCATCGTCGCCATCGGCCAGGGCGTGGCTGTGCGCGGCGGCGCGGCTCCCGGCCCGCACTTCGGGCTGGCAGGCTGGCACGCCGGCATGCAGTTGCCCTACGCCGGCTGGTCCACCGCAGTGGCCCCCGGTTGCGTGGTGCACGCGGTAGGCGACCGCCTCGCCCTGCACCCCGAGCGGCTGGAGGCCGGCTGGGTCAGCGGCGCCGAGCTGGCGCGCGGCACCAGCACGGTGACCACCTCGTTCTCGATGGCACAGCGCACGGTGCTGGTCGCGCTGGACGACCCGGCCGCCGCGGGCGACCCGGTGGCCGCGCGGCAGTTGCTGCTGGGCCTGGACGGGGCCACGCGCGCCCGCGACGCCGCCAGCAAGGACCTCGCCCCGGTGCTGCTGGCGATGGACAACCGCAGCGTGCTGGCCTACGACATCGTGCCCGACGGCGACCAGCCGGTGGTGGTGACGATCGCCAGCGACGCCGGCTGGTCGCTGGTCGGCGTGATGGCCTCGGCGGACGTCGACGCCACCGGGGCGGTGGCGCTGATCTCCTCGCGCGGCCTCGATGCGGCGATGCAGCCTTTCGCCACAGTGAATCCCACCGAAGGCGCCGAGGCCAGCCGGCTGGCCTGGGTGGCGCCCACGCGCAGCGCCGACCAGCGCGCCACCGCGAAGGCGCGCGCCCAGGGCGGCACGGCCGTGGCGGCGTTGACGCGGCGTATGGCGCGTGCCGCGGGTGCCGCGGGTGCCGCCCCGCGCAAACACGGAGGACGACGCTGATGCCGCAAACCGGCCATTTCATCCTGCACTCCAACGTGATGCCCAAAGTCACGGCGGGGCGCTACGAACTGCGCACCGAACAAACTGGCCTGCCTTTCGAGGTGGAGCCCGAGAGCACGCACATCCAGGTGGCGGCGCCGCGCTACACGATGCCGACCGACCAGATCCTCTCCAGCTTCCCGCCGGCCAATGCGGAAGGGGCCTTCGGCGACCGCTTGCCGCAGATCGTGCTCAAGCGCCGCAGCCTGCCCTGGGAGCGCAACCCCGCCGGGGCGGTCAACCCTTCCGAAACGCCGTGGCTCGCGCTGGTGGTGGTCGCCGAAGGCGAGGCGACGCTGTCCACCGCCACGCCGGTGCGCGACTGCGTCACCGCCGGCACCGCGCTGCTCGAGCCCGACGACAAGGACGTCGAGCAAGGCCTGTATCTCGCCGTCACCGAGACGGTGGTCAAGAAGATCTTTCCGTGCCAGGACGACTTGCCGCTGCTGGCCCACGTCCGCGAGGTCGACGTCACCGATACCGAACTGGCCAACGGCGACGACGACGGCTGGCTCGCGGTGGTGCTGGCCAATCGGCTCCCGGTGTTCGACCAGGCCGGCAACAAGCCGGTGCGCTACATGGCCTGCCTGGTCAACCTGGAGGGCCAGCTCGCGGCCTTGCCCCCGCCCCTGCCGCCGGTGACCAGCTTCGAGTTCGCCCTGGCGCAGGACTGGTCGGTGCTCGCCACGGTGAGCGCCGCCAGTTCGCCCGACGCGCGTGTGATGGGCAACGTCGCACTCGGCAACGTGGTGCTGCCCTCTGGCGGGCCTGGCCCGAGCGCGTCACGGCCCGCCGTCCTGGCCGCGCCGCTGGCAGGATCCGCCGCCGCGACTGGCGCGAAGCTCGGGGCGGCGCTGGACGGCGGCGCGGCGATGGCGCAGCCGGGCATCGGCAAGCAATGGAGTTCGACCACGCAGAAGGT
Organism: Ramlibacter sp.; assembly: GCF_028292805.1. GTDB lineage: Bacteria > Pseudomonadota > Gammaproteobacteria > Burkholderiales > Burkholderiaceae_C > Ramlibacter. Next base: position 1,923 of record NZ_JAQGLS010000268.1, read on the forward strand.
CGCTGCCGTCGCGCTCGACCCCGATGCCAAGCGGCTGGTGCGCGACACCATGGCACAGGGCTTTCGCCTGCCCATCGAGCTGTACGCCCTGGAGCAGGTGCTGCGCTTCCCGGTGCTGGCGCACTGGTCGTTCACCACCAGCGAGGGCGCCACCTTCGAGACGCTGATGCAGGACCTGGACGTCGGGCTGCTCGGGACGGTACCCGAGCGCGCGCCCGACGCGCCGGCGGCACGGGCGCAACCCGAGGTGGTGCAGACCGGCCACATCGGCCTTGACCACCGCACCCGCCGTGGCGACCAGGCGCGCGCCTGGTACCGCGGCCCCTGCGTGCCGTTCCCGACGCCGCGCGACTCAACGGCGAAGGACGAGCCGCTGGCGCTGGCGCATTCCGCCGACCAGCTGCGCCGCGTCATCCCCGACGGTCGCGAGGATCTGTCGGTGGCTGCCGCTTTCGAGATCGGCCGGCTGCTGGCGCTGTCGCAGCTGTCGGTGGTGTCGGCGCTGCTGCGCTTTCGCGCCGAGCAGTTCGGCGCCGGCCGCGTGCGCGAGATCCTCGCCGAGCTGCTGCCCTTCGCGCTGCCCGAATTGCACGAACTGCGCGATGAGCGCTTCGACATCGGCCGCTTCGTTGCGCGGCAGGTGCTGCCCGTGCTGGCGAAGAACAGCGACCGCATGGTCGGTCCGCAGCGCCCGGTGGCCGACCCGGGCCGCCCGCTGCGCGTGGACGCCGACCTCGATCGCCTGGTGGCGGCCGGCCTGGGCCTGGACCTGGCCGCGCTGCGCGAGCGTGCCGACGCGGTCGGCGTGTTGCCGGCGCTGCAGCAGGCGCGCGTGCCGCTGGCCGTCCAGCCGGGCGAAGCCCAGAACGAAAAGCTCCTGCTGCCGGCGCTGCGCGCCGCGCTGCAGGGCGAGCTGCAACGCACGCTGGGGGTGGCCGCACCGCCCCGTGAGGTCGTTGCCCCGCGCGGCACGCGCGCGGCGCGGGCCGCACCGGTGTCCGACGCCCTCGACGCGCTGATCGACAGCGCCCCCGCCGACGAGGAGGAGGACCAGCCATGAAGTCGCTCATCAACGCGCAGGTCGCGCTCCAGGCAGCCGTGAAGGCCGCCACCAACTATGCCGACGTGGCGACCGACCGCGACCCGGACGACGGCGAGCACGTGGTGCCCGGCGAGCTGCGCCGCTTCCTGGCCCGGCTGCGCCTGCTGCATGGCGTGCCTTTCAGCTACCTGGTGCCCGACGCCGAACTGCTGCCGGTGGAGTCGATCCGCTTCTTCTACCTCGACCGCGCCTGGACCGACGCGCTGGTGCAGGGCGCGCTCAGCGTCGGCACCATCAGCAGCGCCGACCGCACGCAGCTCGAGGCGGTCTACCCGCACATCCGCGACGAGGTCGACGAGGCCGAGCGCACCATCCGCCAGCCGCGCGGCGCCGCCTTGCTGAAGGCTGGCAGCGGCACCATCACCGGGTGCCTGCTGCGCTCGCGCGCAGTATCGGGCTGGCCCAACCTGCACGTGCGGGCCTACGCACAGGACGTGGTCGCCGACGACGAGCTGACCACCGCTGCCGAATCCGACCCCAGCCGCATGAAGGTGCTGCGCATGGAGCGCCTGGCGCCGGCGGTGCTGCTGGTGCTGTTCGACGGCGTGCCGGCGGTGGTGCACATCGAGGAGCCGCGCCAGGGCATCCAGTTCGGCGCCCGGCTCGACCCGCAAGACCCGCCGAACGCGCGCCGCGCCAAGGTGCACGTGCGCGACTGCGCCACCGGCGACAGCGTGCCGCCGGTGGACGATTTCACGCCCGCCAATTCGGTGGACGTGCCGTTCCGGCCCGGCGCGCCAGGCGTGATCAACATCGCCGCGCTGCGCCAGCGCCTGGCGGCCAAGGCGCCGAACAGCGGCGGCACGCTCGAGCCGAACGAGTACGCGCTGCAGATGTTGCGCTTCCCCTACCGGCAGGTGTTCGGCGACCCGAAGGACACGCAGGGCCAGCAGTTCTACGCCCTCGACCGCTTCAAGGCCACGGTGTCGCTCTCCGCCTGGAAGGCCACCGTGGCCAGCCAGCTCGGGAAGGTGCAGCCATGAGCACGAGCGGACGGGCCACCCGCGACGCCGCCGCCGTGCGCGAGGTGCTGCGCGGCAAGCGATTCCTGGCCGCCGACCGCGCCGCGCTCGACGTGCGCGAGATCGCCACCTGGGACAAGTTCCTGCTGCGCGAGCACCGCCTGCTGGTGCCGGTCGACCTGCAGGCGCTGTACGTGGCACCAGGCAGCACCGAGAACATGGTGCGCCTGCCGATGCTGCTGGCGCATGTCGACGGCAAGGCCGCGACGGCCATCGAGGCTGGCTTGCCCGACCCCTTCGACGAAGGATCGCCGCGCGCCGCCGGCGTGCACCTGCACTGGGCGATGCCGGATGCGCTGCTGCGCGGATCGCTCAAGGCAGTGGGCGACGGCAGCGCCAACCGGCTCGGCCTGCCCGTCCTGCCAGACCGCTGGGTGGTGCTGCGGATGGTGCTGCCGCGCGGCGCCGGCGAACCGGCGCTCGCCGGCTGGGTGTTGGAAGCCGATCGGGCGGTGGCCGTGCCGCTGGCGCAGTGGCAGGAAGGCGGCGCGGCCTCGACCGCGGCGACGCCGGTCGGCGAGGAACTCAAGCGCGAGCAACTCACCGGCACGGTGGGCGGCGCGGTGAGCTGGTCGGGGGTGTACGACGCGGTGCTCAACCGCTTTGCTTTTCACGACCCGCTCGCCGACCTGGCCACGCTCGCGCCGCAGGAAATCGACGAGGACTGCGCCAGCTACATCGTTGCCGGCTGGTGGAGCGACCCGGCGCTCGATCCGCTCGACCAGGCGCGCAGCAACGACAGTCTGCACGAGATGCTCGATCGCCTGCGCTGGCGCCTGCTCCACGAATGGGGCGACGAGGCCGGCACGCAGCAGCAGGCGAAGGCGCAGGCCGACCTGCGCAAGGCGCTCGGCCTGACCAGCACCGAGCGCTGGTCCGAGCCGCGCCCGCCGCACGTGGCCAAGCCGCGTGACGCGCCCGCGGCCGCAGCCGCGGCCCCGTTCGTGCCGATCGACAATACCTTCCTTTCCCGGCAGGAGCGGGTGGCGGTGTCGGCGTTCGCCAGCGATGCGGTCGAACGCTTCGTCGCCCCCGCCTGGCAGCTGCGCTGCGCGCTGCTGCACGGCGCGATCTACGGCGTGCCGGTGCGCGGCGCCGCCACCATCGACCGGCGCCCAGCCGCCGAAGATGTCGGCGTGGCGCTCGGGCTACATGAGGACGACCTGCTGGCCGCCTTCGCCGCGGCGCAAGCGACGCCTGACCAGCGCCGCGCCACCGAAAGGCTGCTCACTGCCTTCACCGCCCAGAAGGTCAACCGCCTGGGCGCGGCCGACGGCGCCGTGGAACTCGAGGAGCACGAGCACGGCATCGCCTTCGCCTCGCTGCCGGCCGGCTCGGCCGGCACGGACCGCTACCTGCAGCGCGTGCAGACCGGCGGCACCGGGGGCCTGGGGCTGGGGCGCAAGCGGGGCGAGCGCGTCGGCCTCGCGGCGCGCACGAAGTCCGCCCAGGGCGCACCCGGGGCGCAGGCGCCGGGTGCGAAGGCCCTGCAAGCCGACACGCACTTCGCCTTGAAGGGCAAGCCGAACCTGTTCAAGGCCACCGAGGCGCTGATCAACGACCTGGCGCGCTCGCGCGTCGGCGAGGTGCTCGCGCCCACCGAGGCGCGCGTGGTCGACCGGCCGGCGCCGCGCTTCACCTTCCCCACCGAGCCGATGCTGGCGCTGCGCGGCGCCGGCCGCAGCCTGCGCCATGGCAACGACGGGCGCGGCTCGGCCGACGGCAAGCTCACCTGCCGCTGGCCCACGCACGTGATCGACGAGATCGGGGGCGTGATCGCGAAGGACCGCTTCATCCGCTCGCTGGGCAGCGGTTCGGTTCCGCCGGAAGTGCTGACGCTGGCGCGCGAGGCACTGCTGCACGATCCTTACCACGACGACTGGATTGCCGCGGCGGTGGCGCCGCCGGGTGCCGGCCGCAAGGCGCTGCTGGCACGGCTGTCGGCCGAGTCGGTGCTGCGCTTCGGCCGCGACGGCACCTACGACGGCACCACCGCCGTGCTCGATCCGGTGCGTGCGCGCGCGCCCTCGCCCGGCGCCCGGGCCGTGGCGCAGGTCGTCCGGCCCGGCGTGCGGCAACAGCAGGCGCTGGTGGCCGACGAACTGCGCAAGTTCTCGCTCTACAAGGGCGCCGACCCCGACCTGGTCGGCGTGACCACCTGGAGCCAGCCCTGGGTGCCGATGTGGATCGAATGGGAAGTGGCGCTGGAGGGGCTCGATCCGCCGACCCTGCAGGCCTGGCAGCTCGGCGCCGTCGACCTCGATGGCACCGTGGCCGCCACCGCCACCATCGCCGGCGCCACCGTCACGCTGCGCGGCCGCGCCCTCCTCACCAGCGGTGCCGCCAGGACGCTGCACGACGCCATCACCGACTGGCTGGCCGCCGAGGACGCGCTCGATGAAGACCAGGCCGGGCAGGTCGAGGAGGAGCTGGAAGATGCCTACCGCACGCTCGACACCGCCGTGAAGCACCTCGACCTGATGACGGCCACGCTCGACGGCTTGCGCACGCAGCTGCTCGGGCTGCCCGGGCGCGACGGCCTGCACCGGCCGACGGCGGCCACGGGGGTGAGCCATCCGGCGCCGACGGCGCCGCCGCACCTGCTGCTGGCCGGCTGCGCGACGCTCAGGCGCGCGCGCCTGCTCGATGCCTTCGGGCGCACGCTGGAACTGCCCGTGGAGGGCCTCGTCACGCCCACGCGCGCCACGCTGGCCGACCGTCCAGGCGCGTTGCTGCTGCGCCCGCGCCTGCTGCGTCCGGCGCGCTGGCTGTTCCGCCTGGTCGACGCGGCCACGCCGCCTGGCGCGGAAGGCACCGAGGCCCGCGTGGACCAGATCGAGCCCGCCTTGCAGGTCAATCCGGTGGCCGGTTTCGTCATGCCCGACCACCTCGACGAGAGCCTGGAGGTGTTCGGCGTCGACGGCGCGCCGATTGGCGAACTGCTGCACGAGCCGGTGAGCGGCGGCGTGATGTGGGAGATCGCCGCCGGCCGCGAAGGACCGGCCGATGCCGCCCCGAACCATGGCCTGGCGCCGGCGCAAAAGCCGCTGGCCGACTTCGCCGCCGCGCTGGTGGCCGCCGATGCCGCCGCCCGCGCCGGGGCGCCGGCGCGCCAGGAGGAAGGCGAGCACGAGAGTGCGCTGTCCGCGCTGCTGCGCGCCATCGACACCACCCTGTGGACGGTGGACAGCTTTGCCGCGCTGGGCAGCGAGCACGTGGCCGGGCTGGTCGGCCGGCCGATCGCCGTGGTGCGCGCCCAGCTGCGGCTCGAGCTGCGGCCCCCGGTGGACATCGACCTGTCGGATCCGCAACGCGCAGCCGAATGGGCGCTGGCCGAGCAGGAGGCCACGCGCCATTCCTTCCCGGTGCGCATCGGCGAGCTCACGCGCAGCGACGACGGCGTGCTGGGTTTCTTCGTCGACGATGACTATGCGCGCTTTCGCCTGGTCGACAAGGCGATCGCCGCCACCGCGCCCCAGGCCGGCCGCAGCCGCGGCCAGCTGGGGGTGTTCGGGCAGTCCGCCGGCATGCCACCCGCCAGCGGCATCACGCACCCCTACATCGCCGGCACGGACGATGCCGACACGCTGATGCTGCACCTGGGCCAGACCGTCACGCTGACGATCCTGATGCACCCCGCCGGCAAGGCCACGCTGACTTCCGGCGTGCTGCCGCGCAAGGCCCTGGCGCTGGCGCGCGACTGGGTCGGTCCCGGCCTGGCGGCGATCGCGCCTTCGCTGCGCACCGGCCCCGTACTGGTCGAGACCGACCTCGCCGCCGAAGGGCAGGTGCGGCTGCCCAAGGTGTCGGTGTTCGGCAAGGACCAGAACTTCCTCTGGCGCGACACGCCGGCGAGCTGGCGCACAGACGCCATCCTCGCCGCCACGCAGACCGCTCTGCTGCCCGACAGCCCGGCCGAGGTGCGCGAGGGCTGGATCCGGGTGGCGCCGGCCGAACCCGGAGGGGGCACGCCGTGAGCCTCTACGACTGGCCGCCGGGCGGCGGCGAAAGCGGCGAAGGCGACGACCCCGGCGGCCGTGGCGCGTTCATGCGGCGCCATCGCGTCGAGCTCGACGCCGAGGGCGCCCGGCGCATCGCGCGCAGCGGGCCGCAGCCCACGCCGGGCGTGCCTCGTGCTCCGGCGAGCGGGCGCACGCACCTGTGGCAGTCCCTCGGACCCGACACGGTCGTCGACGGCCAGGTGATCGGCAGCACGCGCATCGCCGGGCGCGTCAACATGCTGGCCGTCCACCCCGCTGGGGAACGCGTCTATGCGGCCAGCGCGAACGGCGGGGTGTGGCACTCGGCCGATGGCGGCCTGCACTGGCGCACGCTCGGCGGGCTGGCGGCCACGCCCTCGCCGGCTTCCATCAACCGACCCGCGCAGCGCAATGCCTGCGGTTCGATCGCGGTCGACTGGAACGCCGCCGGCGGCGAGCTCGTCTATGTCGGGACCGGCGAAACCACCCACGGACGCGATGCACAGCCCGGGCATTCCCTGGGCGGCATCGGCATCCTGCGTGCGCAGGCTCCGGCGGCGGCGGCGTCGGACGACCCCTGGACGCGCGAAGGCGACACCTTGCTGGGTCACGGCGTATGCCGAATCGCCCTGCAGCCGGGCGGCAGCGGCGTGGTGGCAGCCACCACCACCGGCCTGTTCGAGCGCCAGGGCACCGGCAGCTGGCAGCGCCTGGGCGCCGATCCCTTCGGCAGTCTCGACGCCAAGTGCTCGGACGTGCTCTGGACCGCCGGCGACGGTGCGCGCCCCGAACGCCTGTGGGTCTGGGTCGAGGATGGCGGCAACACCGGCCTGTGGGTACGGGATGGCAATGCCGGCCCGTTCCAGCGCCTGCTGCAGCCCAAGGCGCCCGCCTCGGCGGCACTCACCGAAACGGTGATCGGGCGCGCGACCTTCGCCATCTCGGACCCGGCGGCCGCGCCCGACCAGATCTACCTTTTCAACGATCACGGCAAGAAGGACGGCAGCGGCGTGCCGCGCCTGTTGCGCATCGCCTGTGCCAGCGCCGCGGCGCCGACGGTGCGCGTGGTCACGAACGTGCCCGACGTGCTGGGTCGCCAGGGGTTCTACGACATCGCCCTGGCCGTGCATCCGACGCAGGCCGACCGGGTGGTGGTCGGCGGCGCCACCTTCCCCGCCATCACCCCCACCGGCCAGCGCCTGCGGGCCAGCGGCAACACCGACGACGGTGGCATCGTGATGGCCGACGTGGCGGCCAACGGTGCCGGCACCCTGGTGTTCGGCCTGCCCGCCACACCCAGCCGCATGATCGGCGCCGGCGTGCATGCCGATGTGCACGATCTCGCGTTCAGCAACGGGGGCAGCCGGCTCTGGACCGCCTGCGACGGCGGTGTGTACCGCTCGGACCGGATCGACAACCAGGTCGGCTTCGCAGCGGTGAACGAGGGCCTGTCGGTGGTGGAATCCAACTACATCACCTGCCACCCGGTGTGCGAGGGTCTGGTGGTGGCCGGCCTGCAGGACAACGGCATCATCAGCCGGCGCTCGGGGGCGGTGTGGCTCCACGAGGGCGACGGCGATGGCGGCGGCGTGGCCTTCGACCCGACCCAGCCGGCACGCTACGTGCGGCAGTACTTCCGCGGCAACTGGGGCTCCTTTCCCGGCGCGCTCGCGCTGCCGCTGACGGCCGCGGAGCGCGACAACCGCTGCGCCTTCTACTCGACCCCGGCGGCCGTCACCAAGCAGCGGCCCGGAGCGCCACCGGCGCAGCGGATGGTCACGCAGCTGGTCATCGGCACCTCGCGCGTCTGGTACACCGAGGACTTCGGCACCAGCTGGGTCACGCTGCCGGGCGGCACGCCGCCGCCGCCCGGCAACCTCGACCACGACGGCTTCGGCCAGAAGATCACCGTCTGCCGCTGGCAAGGCCCCGAGGTCGCCTGGATCCTCGGCGAAGGCCAGCTGCGGCGCTACGCCCGCACGGGCGGCAGCGACACCGCCAGCGGGCCCGGCACCTGGAGCGCCGAAACGGTGATCGTGCGCGGGGTCAAGAACAAGAAGGACGAGACCAAGGCCAACGGTCCGATCCGCGACGCCGCGGTGTGGACCGACGTGGCCGTCAACCTCGAACCGCCGCCGGCAGCCGACCAGCCACCCGCCGTCCGCGGCAGCCGCGGCGCGGTCTACCTTGGGACCATCGGCAAGGCCGGCGACGACGAGGTCGACACCCTGTGGTGGTTCAACGGCATCGATCGCTGGTTCGCCACCCGGCTGCGGCGCGACGGCGTGCCGGCGCCGGTGACGGCGATCGTCTGCGACCCGGCCTTCCCGGACGAGGTCTACGTCGGCACCACCATCGGCGTGTGGAAAGGCGTGCGCAACCTGGCCGACCCGGCGGCGCCGACCTGGACCTGGAGCTCGCGCGTCAACGGGCTGCCCGAGGCGACGGTGGAAGACCTTGCGCTCTACAACCTCGACGGACTGCGCCTGCTGCGCGCCGCTCTGGCCTCGCGCGGGGTTTGGGAGCTGCGCCTGGACACGGCGGATGTCGCCGACCTTGCCTATCTGCGCGCCCACGACGACGACCTGCGGCACCGGGCCACCGCCTCGACACTGGGCCGCGACGGCACGACCCAGCGTTCCTGGCATGCCAGTCCGGATGTGTGTCCGCGCCGCGCGTCCGTGGCCGCCACCACGCCCGCCACGCTGCCATGGACCCAAGGATCGCCGCTGCTGGATGCCGAGCAGCTGCGCCGCTTCCAGAGCGCCCTTCGCGCGCGAACCGGTGACATCCGGGTGCGCCCGACCGGGCAATGGGACGACTGGTTCAGCGAGGTCCTGCGCAGCCTGGGCGCGCCGACGGTGGCGCCAGGCACGGTGCGGCTGGACCAGGCCTTCTGGGAGCAGAGCATGCAGATGCCCTGGGCGATCGCCGCGCCCTGGGGCGCCACGCGGCCGGCCAGTGCCGACCTGCTCGAGTTCGGCGCCGCCTTACCGGATCGCGCCCGTACCATCGCGTCTTGCGACCTGCCGCCCGGACCGAGCCAGGTCGACGTGCAGGTGCAGCACCGCGGCCTTCCCCTGGACGGCTCCGGGGTCCGGGTGGCACTGCTCAAGTGGCTCGACCCGCAGCTGCCGCCGACGGCGCGCCACGACGACAGCACCACCTGGCCCGGCGGCAACGTGCCCTGGACCGGCGCGGCCAACCAGGTGCTCAACTCCGCCGGCGGCACGACCGCGCTGGCGCTGGGCAGCGGCTGGAGCCTCGTCGGCAGCCGCCAGACGCTTGCCGGCCAGACGCTGGACCCGTCGCACCCCGGCGTCGCCACGTTCGACCTCGAGCTCACCGGTGTTGCAGCCGACCGCCTGGTGCTGCTGGTGGCGGTGGTTCGTGCTGGCGCCGACATCGCGCTGGCGCCGGCCCCGCTGGAGAACCTGGTGCTCGGCCATCCAGGCGTTGCCGTGCGGTCGATGCGCATCACCGGCACCAGCGTGGCCACGCCGGCCGTGCGCAATCCGTTCCCGACCGTTCCCTACGCGCTGCAGATGGCAGCCAGCGCCGCGCAGAACACAAGACTGGCGGCCGCCATCGCGACCGTGCGCGGCACGCTGGGTGCGGCCAACCAGGGCCGGCTCGACCAGGCCGCGCTGATCGTCGTGAAGCTCACGCCGGCCGGCGCCATGGATTACGCCGGTGTGCGCGAAACGCAGATGTTCTTCTCGGCCAGCCTGCTCAAGGTGGTGCTGCTGTACGCCAGCTTCGAGCTGGTCGCGCAGGTCAACGCGCTGGCGCCCGCGCTCACCGCCAGCAGCGTCCCCGGGTTCCTCGATCGCGTGCGCCGCGAGTTCTCCGCCGCCATCGAGCGCTCGGTGCGGCGCATCCCGGCAGGCAGCTGGCGCGCGGTGAGCTTCGGCCAGGTGCTCACGGCCACGCCCACCGGGGCGGACCAGTTCCGCGTGGCCCTGAGTTCCACGCACGAAACCCACGTCGCCAGGATCTTCTCGGAGCAGGACCAGAACATCAGCCCGCGCGACACCATGCACCGCCTGGGCTACAGCTATGTCAACCGGGCGCTGGAAGCCGCCGGCTTCCTGGACGCCGCCAGCGGCACCGGCATCTGGATGGCCACCGACTACGGCGGCTGGTCCGACTTCCACGTGCCGGTGTCCACGCGCAGCAGCGGCGGCAATCCGCGCAACGGCAGCTCGTCCGCGGCGATGGCGGCGCTGCCGATGGCCAACCTGCTGGCACATATGCACCGCGACCAGCTGGTCGACGCGGTCTCCAGCCAGCGCATGCGTGCGATGTTCGAGGCCGGCCGCGTGTGGTCGTGGTTCGGGCAGGTGGCCAACCCGGAGGCCTTTTCCTTCGAGGTGACCGGCTGCAAGATCGGCCACGCCTCCAGCGGCTCGGCCTTCGTCGGCTCGGTGTTTTCCGAAGCGGCGACCCTGCGGCGCAAGAGCGACAGTGCCCGCTTCCTCGCGGTCTGGCAGAACGTGCCGGACGCGCTCGGCTTCGAACCCGTTTACCGCGTGATCGACGCGATGGTCAGAACCTGGCCGTAACAGCAAGGAGCTTCCATGAAACACACCTGCAAGATCTGTTCACCCTTCGTGCCCGGCCGCGGCGGCGGCGAGAGCGGCCCCCTGTCCAGCGACGAGGCGGCGTCGAACGAACGCGTCGGCAACCTGCGCGTGACGCCACTGCGCGCCGGCCCCGGCCGCGCGCGAGCAGCGGTGGAGCGCCTGAAACTGTGGCAGAACGGGCGCACTCTGAAAGTCAGGTTTCTTGACGGCGATGCCGCGGTGCAGGCCAAGGTGCGGGCCATCGCCAGGGAGTGGGAGGCGCTGGCCAACCTGAAGCTGGAGTTCGTGGCGAGCGGCGCCGCGCAGATCCGCGTCAGCTTCGCCGAGAAGGGTTTCTCGTGGTCGACCGTCGGCACCGACGCGCTGGCGGTGGGCACGCAAGCAGCCACGATGAACTATGGCTGGCTCGACCCCGACACCGAACTGCGCGAGTACCAGCGCGTGGTGCGCCACGAGTTCGGCCACGCGCTGGGCATGATCCACGAGCACCAGAACCCGGCGGCGCAAGGCCAGATCCCGTGGGACAAGCCCAAGGTTTACGCCTATTACGCCCAGCAGGGGTGGGACAAGGACGACGTGGACTTCAACATTTTCCAGGTCTACAGCGAGGACAGCACCAACCATACCGGCTTCGACCCAACCTCCATCATGGAGTACGCCATTCCCGACGCGCTGACGGTCGGTTCGTACGCGGTCGGCTGGAACACCGAGTTCTCGCCCATGGACATCGAGTTCATGAAGCGACAGTATCCCAGGGCCGCGCCGGCGATGACCGAGCTCTCGCCAGGCCAACGACTGAGTGCCGAGCTTGCCACGGCCGGCGAAGTGGACGAGTACCGCTTCCTGGTGCCCGAGGCGGCCACTTACATCATGAGCACCGAGGGCCCAAGCGACGCCATCCTGACGCTGCACGGTCCCGGCGACCGGGGCGCCGTGATCAGCTGGGACGACGACCGGGGCCAGGGGTCCAACGCGCGCATCGTGCGCAAGCTGCACCCGGGAGAGTATTGGCTGACGGTACGCCACAAGCAGCCTTCGGCCACCGGCAGCTACTCGGTGGGGGTCAAGAAACGGCAGAGCCCGAGGCGCTCGCCGGGCTCGGACACAGAGAACTAGCTACGGTTCATCCAAGCGGATGGTTCGCATGCACCGCCTGCTCGCGAGAATCAGCCTTGCTCCACGAATGGCTCACTCCATGAGGCCAGCAATGCAATCCGGTGCGTTCGCGGGAACGTCCAGATCGCGCCGGCCAGAGACAGTCCATGCTCGCCGGCGCCGTCGCCACTCCGCGGTCGCTCTCGCAGCCTCGTGAGCCATCCCCCAGCTAGCGTGCCCCCTCGCCTGCCCTCCAAGGAGAACCTGCGATGCCCACACCCACCTTCCAGCGCCTGACGCCCGACCAGTTCGCCGCGCTGCTGCACAAGTTCCCCTTCACGCGCAAGATCAACGCGGTGCACATGCACCACACCTGGCGGCCGCGGCACGCAGACTTCCGCGGCCACGAGTCGGTCGTCTCCATGTGGCGTTTCCATACGCAGACGAACGGGTGGAGCGACATCGCACAGCACATCACCATCGACCCCGATGGCTTGGTCTGGCTGGGACGCAACTGGAACCTGCCCCCGGCCAGCGCCAGCGGGCACAACGGCAACAGCGCCGCCGGCCCGTTCATGTTCGAGATGGTGGGCGACTTCGACGCCGGCGCGGGACACGACACCTTCGGCGGCGCGCAACGCGACACGGTGTTGAAGGTGGTCGCGCTGGTGCAGCAACGCTTCGGGCTCGAACCCGGCACGCTGCGCTTCCACAACATGATGTCGAACAAGACCTGCCCCGGGTCGGCGATCAGGTTCCAGGACGTGCTCGAAGGTGTCGCGGCGGCGCGGCAGGACCTGCAGGCACCCCGCGACCTCGAGCCCGCCGAGAGCTCGCCCTTCCCCGACGAGGACGACCTGGCGGTGCAGCAGGCGGTGCGTGCGCTTGGCCGCGTCACCGACATCACGGGCGAAGGTGGCGAGGCGGAGCACAAATGCGCCGAGGACCACCTCGATGGGCATGGCCGCGGGGACCCGGTCGCCGGCCTGCAATCCGATCAGTCCCAGCGCGGTTCCGGGCTCGACCCGGCCGACATGGCGGCCCTGCGCCCGCACCTGGTCAATCTGCGAGGCGGCAAGTTGTCCGGCGACGGCGAGACCAGCTCCACGCCGCAAGACGTGGACGCCATCTTCGAGCAGCACCTGCCCCGCTGGGCGGCCGAGGGTACGGCGGACAAGATCCGGGTGGTGTTCTTCGCCCACGGCGGCCTCGTGTCGGAAAGCGCGGGCCTTCGCATTGCCCACAAACACGTGCGATGGTGGAAGGACAACGGCGTCTATCCCATCTACTTCCTGTGGGAGACGGGCTTGTTCGAAACCGTCGGCCAGCTGCTCCAGCGCGGCAGCCAGGGTGCGCGCGGCTTCACCGGTTTGAGCGACTTCCTCGTGCAGGAGGCCGCGCGCGCCCTGCAAGGACCGCGCATCTGGGGCGGCATGAAATGGGGCGCCGAGCGCGCCGCCGATGGCCCCAGCCCTGGCACGATGATCGGCGGTGCCTATTACGTCGCGCAGCAGCTCAAGAAGTTCTGTGACCAGCACGGCCAGCGCGTGGAGCTGCACGCGGTCGGCCACAGCGCCGGCGCCGTGTTCCACTCCTGGTTCCTGCCGGCTGTGCAGGATCTGGGCGTCCCGCCCTTCAAGACCCTGCACCTCATGGCGCCGGCGGTTCGGGTCGACACCTTCAAGGCCCGGTTGCTCAAGCGCCTGCAGGCCGGCCTGGCCGCCGAGACGACGATCTACACGATGCTGCGCGACTTCGAGCTGCGCGACAACTGCTCGGGGATCTACCGAAAGTCGCTGCTGTACCTGATCCACCATGCGTTGGAAGACCAGCGCAAGACACCCATCCTTGGTCTCGAGGAGAGCCTGCGCGGCGACGCGGCCCTGCGCGCGTTCTTCGGGCTGGACGCCGCGCAGACGGGCGACAACCAAGTGATCTGGTCGCGCAGTGCATCCGACACCGGCGCCTCGGCCAGCCAGTCCACGGCGCACGGCGATTTCGATGACGACGCACCCACCATGAACAGCGTCGCGCGCCGCGTGCTGGACAAGCAGGATGCCGACCCCATCGTCGGTTACCAGCCAGCCGCAGCCGGCCAGCGCGGCTGGGTCCAGGAGGTGGACTGGCCTTCCGGGCTCACCGCGCCCGTCGCAGGGCCGGCGGGGCTGGACTGGCAGTGGACGCCCTCGTGGTTCGGCACTCCCCCGGCACCCTTGCCTTCTCCCGTGCCGTTCGCCGGGACGTCG
>NZ_JAQGLS010000275.1 GCF_028292805.1 Ramlibacter sp.
GCCGCCGCGGCGCGCATGCCCGGCATGGCCGCGCGCTCGGCAACCGGCGTGCCGCCGCCGTCGTTGCTGAACGGCGACCCCTGCGGCCCGCCTTCGAGCATCTTTTCGCACTCCAAGCAGATGGCGATCGACGTCGGCGAGATCGCGCACGATCCCGAGCTGGAGGAGGCGTCGATCCGGTTCGCCAATGGCGATGACGCCGGCGCCGAGGCCGGCCTGCTCGAGGTGCTCGGCCCGCAGGGCACGCGCGTCGACCACGACGAAACCTGGCTGGCGCTGTTCGACCTGTACCGCGCCACCGGACGGCAGGATCGCTACGAGCCGGCCGCCATCGAATTCGCCGGCCGCTTCGGCCGCTCGGCGCCGCAGTGGTTCTCGCTGCCCGAGATCGTCGGCCGGATGAACCAGCCGGCGGCGGCCGCTCCCAGCGGCAAGGCGATCGCCGACTGGACCTGTCCCGCCATCTTCGGCACCCAGACGCTGGCGGCGCTGGCCGCGGCGCTGGCCAAGGCGCCGCCGCCGTGGCGCCTGAACTGGACCAAGCTCGCCTCCATCGTCGATTCGGCGGTGGAGCCGCTGGCCAAACAGTTCGCCCAGTGGGCTTCGCAGCCGGTGCAGCTGCGCTTTATCGGCGCCGAGGTGCTGGAGCGCGTACTCAAGCAAGCGACCCCTTCGGGCGACCGCTCGGCCAGCCCGGCGTGGTGGAAGCTGCGCATGGAAGTGCTGCGCGTGATGCACCGCCCCGACGAGTTCGAGCTGGTGGCGCTGGACTACTGCGTGACCTACGAAGTGTCGCCGCCGTCCTGGGACAGCGCGCGTTGCGAATTCAAGCCCCTGCACTCCGACGGCAGCTACGTCGCCGGCCACACCATCGTGGGCGAGGCCTACCGCGACTCGGTGATGTCGGTGATGACTGGCTACGGCGATTCGGTGTCGATGAACTCGCAGATGTCGAGCATCGCCACCGTGGAGTTGTCGGGCCTGATCCTGGGCGACGGCAAGGAAGCGCTGGAGCTGCTGGAAGCCAAGCTGCAGGACGCCGACGTGATGGTGGTGTCCTGCACCCGCCTCATCCGCACCGACTTCACCGCCGCCGGCACCTTGCTCAACTGGGTAACGGCGCGGCAGGCCGAGGGCCGGCAGGTGCAGTTCGTCGAAGTGCACCGGCTGGTGGCCGGCTTCTTCAACGTGATCGGCATCAGCGAGCACGCACGGGTTTCCGTCCGCCAGGACTGACGTTCAGCCGCCCGGCGCAAAGCGCCGTTCGGTCCGAAGGGGCCGGGGGCGCGCTTGCATTTCGCAAGCCTCGCCCCAAGCTGCCGTGGTTATGGAACCATTTCACGGAACGACCATCATTAGCGTGCGGCGCAAGAGCGCCGACGGCCGCTGGCAGGTGGCGATCGGTGGCGACGGCCAGGTCACCCTGGGCAACATCGTCGTCAAAGGCACGGCCCGCAAGGTGCGCAAGCTCTACCACGCCAAGGTGATCGCCGGCTTTGCCGGTGCCACCGCCGACGCCTTCACCCTGTTCGAGCGCTTCGAGGGCAAGCTCGAAAAGCACCAGGGTCACCTGGTGCGCGCCGCCATCGAACTGACCAAGGACTGGCGCACCGACCGCGTGTTGCGCCGCCTCGAAGCCATGCTGG
Source organism: Ramlibacter sp. (assembly GCF_028292805.1). GTDB lineage: Bacteria > Pseudomonadota > Gammaproteobacteria > Burkholderiales > Burkholderiaceae_C > Ramlibacter. Next base: position 1,647 of record NZ_JAQGLS010000275.1, read on the forward strand.
CCGTGGCCGACCGTGAGGCCTCGCTGATCATCACCGGCAACGGCGACGTGCTCGAACCGGAGCACGGGATCGTCGCCATCGGCTCGGGCGGCGGCTTTGCCCAGGCCTCGGCCAAGGCGCTGCTGGACAACACCGAGCTGCCGGCCCGCGACATCGTCAAGAAGTCGCTGGAGATCGCCGGCGAGCTGTGCATCTATACCAACATGAACCACACGATCGAGGAGCTGGAATGAGCGCCGCACGGCCGCCCGAAGGCGCGAAGGCCCCCTTGGGGCGCAGCCAGGACATGCAATGCCGGGCCTGGGGGTCCACATGAGTTCGATGACGCCGCAGGAAATCGTCTCCGAGCTCGATCGGCACATCGTCGGCCAGGCCGACGCCAAGCGCGCCGTGGCCATCGCGCTGCGCAACCGCTGGCGGCGCCAGCAGGTGGACGAGAAGCTGCGCCACGAAATCACGCCCAAGAACATCCTGATGATCGGGCCCACCGGCGTGGGCAAGACCGAGATCGCGCGGCGGCTGGCCAGGCTGGCGGACGCGCCCTTCATCAAGGTGGAAGCCACCAAGTTCACCGAGGTGGGCTACGTCGGCAAGGATGTCGACTCCATCATCCGCGACCTGGCCGAGATGGCCGTCAAGCAGACCCGCGAGAGCGAGATGCGCAAGGTGCGCACCCGGGCCCAGGATGCGGCGGAAGAGCGCGTGCTGGGCGCGCTGGTGCCGGTGGCGCGCGGTGAGGAGCCGGCGCCCGACAGCACGGCGCGCCAGGTGTTCCGCAAGAAGCTGCGCCAGGGCGAGCTGGACGACAAGGAGATCGAGATCGAGTTGGCCGAAGCCAGGCCGCAGGTGGAAATCATGAGCCCGCCCGGCATGGAGGAGATGACCGAGCAGCTGCGCGGCATGTTCAGCCAGATGGGGGCGCCGCGCCGCAAGAGCCGCAAGCTCAAGATCGGCGAGGCGATGAAGCTGCTGGTGGAAGAGGAGGCCGCCGGCCTGGTCAACGAGGAAGAGATCCGCGCCCAGGCGATCGCCGGGGCCGAGCAGAACGGCATCGTCTTCATCGACGAGATCGACAAGGTCACCTCGCGGAGCGAAGGCTCCGGCGCGGAGGTCTCCCGCCAGGGCGTGCAGCGCGACCTGCTGCCGCTGGTGGAGGGAACGACCGTCACCACCAAGTACGGGCCGATCCGCACCGACCACATCCTGTTCATCGCCAGCGGCGCCTTCCACCTGGCCAAGCCGAGCGACCTGATCCCCGAGCTGCAAGGGCGCTTCCCGATCCGGGTCGAGCTGCAGTCGCTGTCGGTGCGGGATTTCGAGGCCATCCTGACCTCCACCCATGCGTCGCTGGTCAAGCAATACGAGGCGCTGCTGGCCACCGAGGGCGTCACGCTGGCCTTCACGCCCGATGGCATCACGCGGCTGGCGCAGATCGCCTACGACGTCAACGAGCGCACCGAGAACATTGGCGCGCGCCGGCTCTCCACGGTGATGGAGCGACTGCTGGACGAGGTCAGCTACGACGCGACGAAGCTGGAAGGCCAGACCATCGCCATCGACGGCCCGTACGTGGACAACCGGCTGGCCCAGCTCAGCCAGAACGAAGACTTGTCTCGCTACATCCTCTGATGCTTGCGCCTGAGGTTGTGAAAGCACTTTCACAGCCCGGCGTAAGTGCTTGCTTTAGAACGCTTTTCGCCACTGTCGTGCATGCAAAAAGCGCGCTAAGTCCTTGATTTCATTGCCAAAACTTACCACCTCGGTATTGCGCCGCTGAGTTTTCCTGCTACAGTGCAAAAAAGTGCAATTAAGTGGTGGAAAGTGGCTTCGTGCCTCCGCCGTTTTTGCCGTTTTGTTCACAGCAAGGGCTTCCACAGGTGTTCCAGGGCGCGTCATCGCTGAGTCTCGATGCCAAGGGGCGGCTATCCATGCCGACCCGGCACCGTGACGTGCTGTCCGCCACCGCCGGCAACCAGCTGACGATCACCAAGCATCCGCACGGCTGCCTGATGATCTTCCCCCGTCCCGAGTGGGAAAAGTTCCGTGAACGCATTGCCGCCCTGCCCATGGCCGCGCAGTGGTGGAAGAGAATCTTCCTGGGCAATGCCATGGACATGGAACTCGACGGGACTGGCCGGGTGCTGGTGTCGCCGGAGCTGCGCGAGGCCGCCGGGATCACCAGGGACACCATGCTGCTCGGGATGGGCAACCACTTCGAGCTGTGGGACAAGGCAAGCTACGAGGCCAAGGAGGCCGAGGCCATGCGGGCGGGGATGCCCGAGGTGTTCCAGGACTTTTCTTTCTGAAGGCGGGCGGTGGCAGGCACATGGCAACACACCACCGTCTTGTTGAACGAAGCAGTCGAAGCGCTCGTCACCAAGCCGGATGGAACCTATGTCGACGCGACCTTCGGGCGCGGCGGGCACTCGCGCCTGATCCTGTCCCGGTTGGACGAGGTGGGCCGGCTGATCGCCTTCGACAAGGACCCGGAAGCGGTGGCCGTGGCCAACGCGATCGACGACCAGCGCTTTGCCATCCGGCACCAGGGCTTCGCGGCGCTGGGCGAATTGCCGGCCGCCAGCGTCACGGGCGTGCTGCTGGACATCGGCGTGAGCTCGCCCCAGATCGACAATCCCGAGCGGGGGTTTTCGTTTCGCAATGACGGTCCGCTGGACATGCGCATGGACCCCACGCGGGGGCAGAGCGCGGCGCAATGGCTTGCCACCGCCCCGGTGGAGCAGATGACGGAGGTGATCCGTGACTATGGCGAAGAACGGTTTGCTTTCCAGGTTGCAAAGGCGATTGCAGCTCGGCGACAGGAACGGGGCCCTCTTGCAACCACCGCCGAACTGGCCGAGCTCGTGGCTCGCACGGTCAAAACCCGCGAGCAGGGCCAGGACCCTGCAACGCGCACATTTCAGGCTCTTCGGATTTTCGTCAACGCCGAGCTTGAAGAGCTGCAACAGGCGCTAGAGGCCAGCTTGCACGTGCTCGAACCCGATGGCCGGCTGGTGGTGATCGCCTTCCATTCGCTGGAAGACCGCACCGTCAAGCAGTTCATCGCGAAACATTCGCGCGACCAGGTGGACCGCCGGGCACCGTTCGCCGCCCCCAAGCCGATGCGGCTGGAAGCGCTGGGGCGCGTCAAGCCGAGCGTGGACGAAGTGCGCGGCAACCCGCGCTCGCGCAGCGCGATCATGCGAGTGGCCCGGCGCACCGAGGTGCCGGCATGAGCCGCCGGGCCACCTCGAGGCGAGCCGCGCAGCGTTTGGCGCGGAGGGTCGTCCAGTGACGCGCGTCAACCTGTTCCTGCTGTTCGCCGTGGTGGCCAGCGCGCTGTACCTGGTCCAGGTCCAGTACCAGTCGCGCCGCCTTTACGCCGAGATCGAGAAGGCGCAAAACGAATCGCGCAAGCTGGAGACGGACCACGAGCGGCTGCAGGTGGCAAAGCGCGCGCAGGCCACGCCGGCGCGGGTGGAACGGCTGGCGCGCGACCAGTTGCAAATGCGCGCCGCCACGCCGGCGATCACCCAGTACGTCACGCTCGAGGGCGTTGCCGCAGCGCAGGGCGGGACGCCATGAGCGCCGCACGGCCGCCCGAAGGCGCTCGCCCCCTGCGCTTGCGCAGGGGGGAGGCGCAGCCCGCGCGGCCGGCGCAGCGGGCACGCCTGGGGGAGGTTTCCGCATGAAGCGCCGCTCTGCCCCTCGCGCCGTCGCCTACACCTCGAGCCCGCTGCTGGCCAGCCGCACGCCGGTCTGGCGCAGCAAGCTGATCGTGGCCGGCATCGCGCTGGCCTTCTTCGGGCTGGCCGGGCGCGCCGCCTGGGTGCAGGTGTTCGGCAACGAGTTCTACCGCAAGCAGGGCGAGGTGCGCTTCGCGCGCACGCTGGAGCTGCCGGCCAACCGCGGCCGCATCTTCGACCGCAACGGCCTGCTGCTGGCCACCAGCGTGCCGGTGCCCAGCATCTGGGCGATTCCCGAGGATGTCGAGCGCGACAAGGTCAAGCTGGCAAAGCTGGCCAGGCTGCTGGACATGCCCACTACGGAGCTGCTCAAGAAGCTGGAGGACGAGGACCGCAACTTCGTCTGGCTCAAGCGCCAGGTCGAGGAGCCGGTGGCGCGGCAGATCGCGGCACTGGACCTCAAGGGCATCTACCAGCGCAAGGAATACCGCCGCCAGTACCCGGAGGGCGAGGCCGCGGCGCACGTGGTGGGCTTCACCAACGTGGAAGACAACGGCCAGGAAGGCATCGAGCTGGCCTTCAACAAGGACCTGGGCGGGCGCGCCGGCTCGCGCCGCGTCATCAAGGACCGGATGGGCCGCATCGTCGAAGACATGGTGGAGCAGGTGCCGCCGGTGGACGGCCGGGATCTGCAGCTGTCGATCGACAGCAAGGTGCAGTTCTTCGCCTACCAGAAGCTGCGCGACGCGGTGATCGCCCACAAGGCCAAGGCGGGCAGCGTGGTGGTGCTGGACAGCCTGACCGGTGAAGTGCTGGCGCTGGCCAACTATCCCAGCTACGACCCGGGCCGGCGGCAAAACCTGTCGGGCGAGCAGCTGCGCAACCGCGCGTTGACGGACACCTTCGAGCCCGGCTCGACGATGAAACCGATCACCGCCGCTGCGGCGCTGGAGCTGGGCCGGGTGCGCGCCAACACGGTCATCGACACCTCGCCGGGCCGCTATTCGATGGCCGGCTTCACCATCAACGACACGCACAACTACGGCGTGCTCGACGTCAACGGCGTGATCCAGAAGTCCAGCAACGTCGGCGCGCTGAAGATCGCGCAGAAGATGAGCCCACAGGAAATGTGGGAGATGTTCACGGCGCTTGGCTACGGCCAGAAGCCGCAGATCGCCTTTCCAGGCGCCTCTCCGGGGCGCCTGCGCCACTGGAAAACCTGGAAGCCGATCGAGCAGGCCACCATGTCGTATGGCTACGGCCTGTCGGCGTCGCTGTTCCAGATGGCGCGCTCGTACACCGCGTTCGCCCACGACGGCAGCATCATCCCCGCCACCATGCTCAAGAGCAGCGAGCCGGCGGTCGGGGTGCGTGTGTTCTCGCCGGAACATGCCAAGCAAGTGCGGCACATGCTGTGGCTGGCCGCGGGCCCCGGTGGCACGGGCCAGAAGGCGCAGACCCTGGGCTATTCGGTGGGCGGCAAGTCCGGCACCGCGCGCAAGCAGGTCGGCAAGGGCTATGCGTCGGGCAAGTACCGCGCCTGGTTCACCGGGATGGCGCCGATCGACAACCCGCGCATCGTCGTGGCCGTGATGGTCGACGAGCCCAGCGCCGGCACCTACTACGGCGGCACCGTGGCCGGGCCGGTGTTCAGTGAAGTGGTGCAACAGACGCTGCGCCTCATGAGCGTGCTGCCCGACATGAGCGTCAAGCCGCAGATCGTGGTGCAGGCCGTGCAGGAGTCGTTCTGATGCGCGTTTTGCACACGCCCCAGCAGGCGGCCGAGTGGCTGCGGGCGCGCGGCGCGACCGACCTGCATTGCGACAGCCGCCAGCTTGGCGCGGGGCAGGGCTTCATCGCCTGGCCGGGCGCCGCCACCGACGGCCGCAAGTTCGTGCCGCAGGCGCTGCGACACGGGGCCGTCGCCTGCCTGGTGGAGCAGGCTGGCAGCCAAGCCTTCGACTTCAACGGCGATGCGGTCGCTGCCTACCCGGGCCTGAAGGCCGCCACCGGCCAGGTCGGCGCGCTGTTCTACGGCGAGCCGAGCCGCACGCTGGACGTGCTGGCGGTGACCGGCACCAACGGCAAGACCTCCACCGCCTGGTGGCTGGCGCAGGCGCTGTCCAACGTGGACATTCCCTGCGGCATCGTCGGCACGCTCGGCGTTGGCCGCCCGCCGCACGTCGAAGCCACCGGCCTGACCACGCCCGACCCGGTGCTGATGCAGCGCCAGTTCCGCCGCTTTCTCGACGAGGGCCTGAAGGCCTGCGCGATCGAGGCTTCGTCGATCGGCATCGCCGAGCGGCGCATGGACGGCATGCAGGTGCGGGTTGCGGGTTTCACCAACTTCACCCAGGACCACCTGGACTACCACGGCTCGATGAACGCCTACTGGCAAGCCAAGGCGCAGTTGTTTCGTTGGCCGGGCCTGCAGGCCGCCGTGCTGAACCTGGACGACCCCAAGGGCGAGGTGCTGCGCGCCGAGCTCGAAGGCACGCTCGATGTGTGGACGGTCTCCTGCGAGCAGCCCGCGCGGTTGCGGGCGCTGGACATCGGTTATGCCGACGGCGGCCTGCAGTTCACCGTCGCCGAAGGCGAAGAACGCCACCTGCTGCGCACGCAGCTGATCGGCCAGTACAACGTGTCGAACCTGCTCGGCGTGCTGGGCATGATGCGCGCCGTCGGCGTGCCGCTGGCCGCGGCCGTGGCCGCCTGCGCCGACCTGCTGCCGGTGCCAGGCCGCATGGAGCGCATCGCGCAAGCCGGCCAGCCGCTGGTGGCCGTCGATTACGCCCATACCCCGGATGCGCTGGACAAGGGCCTGCAGGCGCTGCGGCCGCTGGCGCGGCAACGCGGCGGCCAGCTGTGGTGCGTGTTCGGCTGCGGCGGCGACCGCGACCCGAGCAAGCGCGCGCTGATGGCTGCCGTCGCCGAGAAGAACGCCGACCGCGTGGTGGTCACCAGCGACAACCCGCGCAGCGAGCAGCCCGAAGCCATCATCGCGCAGGTCGTGCAAGGGCTGGCGCGCGCCGAGCGCGCGCAGGTGCAAGCCGACCGCGCCCGCGCCATTGCCGACACCGTGGCCGCCGCCGCCCCGCACGACGTGATCCTCATCGCCGGCAAGGGCCATGAGGACTACCAGGAGATCGCGGGTGTGAAGCACGCGTTCTGCGACCAGGCGCATGCCGGCAAGGCTCTCGCGCAGCGCACTTCTCACCCGCTCGCGCCAGCGGGAGCGGGCCGGGGTGAGGGCCGCTCGCGATGACAACCATGTTCCCCCTTCATCGCGCCGCGCCCTGGGTCGGCGGCAAGCTGGTCGGCGACGGCAACGTCGCGATCGCGCGCGTGCACACCGACACCCGCAGCTTGCAGCCGGGCGACTTGTTCGTCGCGCTCAAGGGCGAGCGCTTCGACGCCAACGACTTCATCGCCCGGGCGCGCGACAAAGGCGCCGTGGCCGCCATCGCGCAGCCGGGCCGGCTGCCGGCGGGCTTTGCCGGCATCGAGGTGGACGACAGCAAGCTGGCGCTGGGCCGGCTGGCGCACGCCTGGCGCCGGCAGTTCGCGCTGCCGCTGGTGGCAGTCACCGGCAGCAACGGCAAGACCACGGTGACGCAGATGATCGCGTCCATCCTGCGCGCCTGGCAGCCGGACAACTTTCTGGCCACGCAAGGCAACCTGAACAACGACATCGGCCTGCCGCTGACGCTACTGCGGCTGCGGGCGGAACACCGCGTCGGCGTCATCGAGCTGGGCATGAACCACCCCGGCGAGATCGGCTACCTGGCCGGCATCTGCGAGCCGACGGTGGCGATGGTGAACAACGCGCAGCGCGAACACCAGGAATTCATGGCCACGGTGCAAGCGGTGGCGCGCGAGAACGGCAGCGTGTTCGGCGCGCTGCCCGTCGACGGGGTCGCGGTGTTTCCCGCGGCCGACGAATTCAGTGCGCTGTGGGCCGGCCTGGCCGGGCAGCGCAAGTGCATGACCTTTGCCGACGCGGCGCCGCAAGGCGGCCGCGCGGACCTTTTTCTGGCCGGGGCTGAATGGCAACAGGGGCACTGGAGCGTGCAGGCGGAAACGCCTGCCGGTCTGGTGGCATTCCGACTCCATATCGCCGGCCGCCACAACGTGCGCAACGCGCTGGCCGCGGCGTCCTGCGCACTCGCGGCCGGCGTGCCACTGGAAGCAGTGGCCCGCGGCCTGGAAAGTTTCGAGCCGGTCAAGGGCCGCTCGCGCGCGCTGGCCGTGCAGCTGGGGACGCGCAGCCTGACGCTGGTGGACGACAGCTACAACGCCAACCCCGACTCCGCCCGTGCCGCCATCGACGTACTGGCCGAGCTGCCCGGTCCGCGCCTGCTGGTGCTGGGCGACATGGGCGAAGTGGGTGACCAGGGTCCGGCCTTCCATGCCGAAGTGGGCGCCTATGCCCGCGAGCGCGGCATCGAGCAGCTGTTCACGCTGGGCCTGCAGGCCGCCGGCATGCAGGGCACCCACTTCGCCGACATCGAGGCGCTCCAGGATGCAGTGCTGGCGGCGCTGCCGCGCGCAGAAAGCATCCTGGTCAAGGGCTCTCGCTTCATGCAGATGGAGCGCGTGGTGGCGGCGATCGTCGCGCACGCGGAACAACAACAATCCAAGGAGTCCCCCGATGCTCGTTAGCCTGGCCGCATGGCTGCAGACACTCGGCCCGGAGTTCGGCTACCTGCGCGTGGTGCAGTACCTGACCTTCCGCGCCGTGATGGCCGCCATGAGCGCGCTGCTGATCGGCATCCTGTTCGGGCCCTGGGTGATCCGCCGCCTGGCGGAACTGAAGATCGGCCAGCCGGTGCGCGGCTACGGCCTGCAGACCCACCTGGCCAAGAGCGGAACGCCCACCATGGGCGGCGTGCTGGTGCTGATCTCGATCGCCATCTCCACCTTGCTGTGGTTCGACTGGCGCAATCGCTTCGTGTGGGTGGTGCTGGCGGTGACCCTGGGCTTCGGCGCCATCGGCTGGGTGGACGACTGGCGCAAGGTCGTCAACAAAGACCCAGAAGGCATGCGCTCGCGCGAGAAGTACATGTGGCAGTCGATCATCGGCCTGCTCGCCGCCTTCTACCTGGTGTTCGCGATCTCCGAGAACTCCAACTGGCGCGTGCTGGAGCTGTTCTTCAGCTGGGTGGCCTCGGGCTTCAACGTCAACCTGCCGCCCAAGACCGGCCTGATGGTGCCGTTCTTCAAGGAGATCACCTACCCCCTGGGCGTGTTCGGCTTCATGATCATGACCTACCTGGTCATCGTCGGCTCGAGCAACGCGGTCAACCTCACAGACGGCCTGGACGGCCTGGCGATCATGCCGGTGGTCATGGTCGGCTCGGCGCTGGGCGTGTTCGCGTACGTCAGCGGCAGCTCGGTGTTCTCCAAGTACCTGCTGTTTCCCTACATCCCGGGCGCCGGCGAGTTGCTGATCTTCTGCGCCGCGATGGCGGGGGCCGGGCTGGCCTTCCTCTGGTTCAACGCCCACCCGGCCCAGGTGTTCATGGGCGACGTCGGCGCGCTGGCGCTGGGCGGCGCGCTCGGCACCATCGCCGTGATCGTGCGCCAGGAAATCGTGCTGGCGATCATGGGCGGCATCTTCGTGGTCGAGGCGCTGTCGGTGATGGCGCAGGTGCTGTACTTCAAGTACACCAGGAGCCGCTACGGCGAAGGCCGGCGCATCCTGCTGATGGCGCCGCTGCACCACCACTTCGAGAAAACCGGCTGGAAGGAAACGCAGGTCGTGATCCGCTTCTGGATCATCACGATGCTGCTGTGCCTGGTGGGCCTTTCTTCACTGCAGCTGCGGTGAGGCAATTGCGCGACCAACCCGTCCTGGTGCTCGGCTGCGGTGCGTCCGGCTTCGCCATGGCGCGCTGGTGCGCGCGGCAGGGTGCGGTGGTGACGGTCGCCGACACGCGCGACGCGCCGCCGCAACTG
>NZ_JAQGLS010000287.1 GCF_028292805.1 Ramlibacter sp.
CAGCTGGTTGTATTCACCGCCCGGATTGACGATGCCCACCGCCTCGTACGCCGGATACGGACGCGTCAGGGCGTCGTGCAGCGAAGCCGCGTAGCCCTCCAGGCCGTTGTAGCTGACCGCCAGGCTAGCCTGCGCGGCGCTCTGGTAACCCAGGCGGCCCATGCGCAGCGAGGTGCCGTAGGGCATGTACACAGTGCCGGGGGACAGCGTCTGCAGTTCGTGCTGGCGGCCCAGGACGAAGCTGGAACAGGCCGTCGGCGACGCGCCGAACAGGTACAGCAGCAGGAAGGCGTGGCGGCGGAAGTTGCGGATCAGCGCGAAGTACTGCGCATCGCTCACGCCGGGCAGCGACCAGTTGTAGTGGATGCCGGAGATGGTCTGCATGCGCCGCCCGTAACGGTGCGCCAGGCCCATGCGGTAGATGCTCTTGGCCCGGCCCACGTTGGACGAGCCATAGCGCCCGATCGGGATCGTCTCGTCGGCCGGCAGCACGCAGGGCATGCTGCTGACCCACATCATTTCGTCGCCAAGCGCGCGGTAGGCGAACTGGTGGACCTGCGTCAGTTCTTCCAGGCACTGCTCGACGCTCGCATGCACGCCGGTGATCAGTTCCAGCTGCGACTCGCTGTAGTCGGTGGTGATGTTGGGATGCGTCAGTGCCGACCCGAGCGCCTCGGGATGCGGCGTGGCGGCCAGCGCACCGGAGGCCCGGGCCCGCAGGCTCTCTTTTTCGATGCCACGCCGGATGCCTTGCAGGCGCGCGGGCGCCAGCGTGCTCAGGGCCTGTTGCAGGTTGCTCATGGATGTCTTCTTCTGGCCCCGGGGGGTCGTTCAGCGTGGCGAAGTTAACACCTTTACCCAAAGCCTGCTGGCTGCGGGACAAGCGACGGAGACGGCGTCGCGGGACCGCAGGCATGATGCGTGCCTGTTCCAGCAAACTTGAAGGAAACCCATGGAGTGGCGCGAGCGCATCAGGATCTACGCGGCCTCGGGGCGGGCGCTGGGCATAGGCGGCGCGTGGAGGTTGGCGCGGCACCGTCTGCTGGGCCATCGATCGCCCTTCATGCAGCGCAGCGCCGGCCTGTTCCACGGCGCCGGTATCGAGGTCGGTGGGCCCAGCCCGCTGTTTTCGCCCAGGGGCTATGCGCCGGTCTACGCGCTGGCGGGGTCTCTCGACAACGTCAATTTTTCCGCGCGGACCCATTGGGAAGGAACCATTCCAGCGGGGGCCTCCTTCCGGTTCCGGGACGGCGCAGCGCCGGGACAGCAGTTCTTCAGCGAGGCCACCTGCCTGCGCGACGTCGCCGACGCCCGCTACGACTTCCTGCTGTCCTGCCACATGCTGGAGCATTCCGCTAATCCGCTCAAGGCGCTTGCCGAATGGCGCAGGGTGCTCGCGCCGGGCGGCACCCTGATACTGGCGCTGCCGCACAAGGATGGCACGTTCGACCGCCACCGACCGGTCACGCCGCTGCCGCACCTGGTGGACGACTTCGAGCGCGACATGGGCGAGGACGACGCCAGCCACTTCGAGGAAGTGCTGCGGCTGCACGACATGAAGCGCGATCCGGGGCAACCCTCGCGCCAGGCCCTGCGCACGTGGGTGGAAGGCAACGCCGTCAACCGTGGCGTGCACCACCACGTGTTCGATTCCCTCGCTGCTGCCGCCCTGGTCGATCATGCCGGCTTCCAGCTCCTGGCGGTCGAGCCCGCCGCGCCGGAGAGCATTTTCCTCTTCGCCCGCAAGTCAGACCAGGCCGGCACGCCGGACAACGCACCCTTTCTCAGCGCCACCGCGGCTTACCTGGCAGCCAGCCCCTTCCCGTCGGACCGGGCCCGGGCCGCAGCACCGAAGCTCAGCGCGTCAGCACCCTCAGCAGCCAGGCGTTGAGATCCTGAATCTCCTCCATCGAGACGGTGTGCCCCATCGGATACTCGTGCCACTCGACCTGGTAGCCGAGCGCCGCCAGCGCGTCGCGCGAGGCGCGGCCGCGCTGCGGCACGACCATCTGATCCTGGCTGCCATGCGCCAGGAACACCGGCGTGGCCTTGTTGGCTTCGGCCGCCTCCGCCGCGGTGCTGGCCGCGAGCGGCAGGTAGCCTGACAGGCCCGCAACGCCGGCCAGCCGGTTGCCGTGCCGCAACCCCGCGAGCAACGCGATGGCGCAGCCTTGCGAGAACCCGGCCAGCACGATGCGCCCGGCCGCGATGCCACGCTCCTGCTCGCGCAGCAACAGGGCGTCGACCGCGGCCAGCGTCTGCCGCAGGCCGGCTTCGTCTTCCAGGCCCTGCGACTCGGTGCCGCGGATGTCGTACCAGGCCCGCATGCGGTGCCCGTTGTTGATGGTCACCGGGATCACCGGCGCTTCGGGAAAGACGAAGCGCACCGGTCCGATCACGGACAGGTCCAGTTCCCGGGCGATCGGCACGAAGTCATTCCCGTCGGCGCCCAGGCCATGCAGGATGACGAGGGTGGCGACGGGGTCAGGCCCCGATTCGGTTTCGATGGTGGCAAGCGCGGCCATGCAGTTTCTCCTTGCCCGCGAGCATACGCGCCCGGTCCTGTCCCACACGCCACGGGGTTCTGTCCGACGTGCGGTACCCCCGGGCGCCCGCAGAGTAAGGCAAACGACGAAAGGAAACCGCATGAAAGTGCAAGTCAACACCAGCAACGACATCGAGAACAAGGAAAGTCTGGAGCGCTGGGCCAGCGATTACCTGAACGAACACCTGGCCCGCTTCGGCCAGGACCTGACCAGCGTCGAGGTGCAGCTGTCCGACGAGAACTCGGGCAAGGGCGGGGCCGTCGACAAGCGCTGCATGCTGGAGGCGCGCATGGCCGGGCGGGCGCCGGTGGCGGTGACCAACTTCGCGGCCAGCCAGGATCTGGCCTTCCGCGGCGCCGCCGACAAGCTGGTGCACGCCCTGGACCACCAGTTCGGCAAGCTCGATCGCGAGCACCGCGTGCGCGACACCATCCGCCGCGACCCGGAAGTTCTGGAAAGCGTGCTACCCCCGCAGGCCTGACGCTCCGCAAGGGCGTTGTCCCCGGGACTCCCCGGGATCCCCCCGGGGGGAGCGCCTTGTATCAACTTGCCCCGCACTGCGGGAGAGGATGGGATAGGACCAGCCGCGCAGCCCGACAACGCGAGCGGCGGCAGCCTGGCCTTGCCGGTGTGGGTAGACTTCTGCAGGTCACCCTCGCCCGGCGGCCGAAGCGGCGCCCACCATGGCGCCGGGCCGGTCCGTCCGGCGGCGACCACGTCGACACCGAGGCGCTGGCTGGCAGCTGTGTCGACGGTCGCAGCGACTTCGTGCTGCGCCGCTCGAATGCGCCGGCGAACCGGCGAAAAAGGCGTGCTCCCCCAGGACGAGTAGCTTTCAAGCATCGGCCGGCGAAGCAGCCCCAGAGGGAAACTACATCATGAAACACTTGTGCCAACGTGTTGCATGGATCGTCGTGGAGGAGTCTCCCCGTAGGACGGTGCGCCGTGTCTAAATGACATTTCCGAGTGCGGCGTCCGGCCGAACCCGGAACCCACTCAGGAGACGTACAAATGAACCTGGCATTCAAGAGAACGACCTGCCGCGTGCTGGTGGCCTCCCTACTCACGCTGTCCTTCCACACGGCGCAAGCCGGCTTGATCGGGGCCGACCAGGCCGCGCCGAGCACCGCCGGCGCCGACCGCGCGCTGGTGCTCGGTGCGCTGGACCGCGCCGAAGTGGCGTCCCAGCTGCAGGCCTACGGCGTCGATCCGCGCGCTGCCCGTGAGCGCGTCAACAGCATGACCGATCAGGAAGTGCACGCGCTCGCGACGGACATCCAGAACGCACCGGCCGGCGCCCTGTCGGGCTGGGGCTGGGTGGCCGTCATCGTGATCGCCGCGCTGATCTGGTACTACGCGATCCGCAAGTAAGAAGGAGCGATGCGGAAGAATTCCATCGCCGCGTGCTGGACACGGCTGCTCGCATGGGCAGCCGTGTTCCTTTTGCTGTCCGGTTGCACCACGCTGGTCCCGCAGACCATGGCCTTGCGCACGGGCTGGCCCGACGGCGTGCCGCAGCAGGTGGAGCTGGCCCAGGTGCCGTTCTTTCCCCAGGCCGACTACCAGTGCGGGCCGGCCGCCATCGGCATGGCGCTGGCCTACAGCGGCGTCGCCATCGACCCCGACGCCCTGGTCGACGAGGTCTGGCTGCCGGCGCGCAAAGGCAGCCTGCAGGTCGAGATGCTGGCCACGCCGCGCCGTCATGGGCGCGTGAGCTATCGCCTGGCGCCACGCTACGCCGATCTGCTGCGCGAAGTGGCCGCAGGCAATCCGGTGGTGGTGCTGCAGGACATCGGCTTCATCGGCAGCGCTTGGCACTACGCCGTGGTCAACGGCTACGACTACGCCACCGGCACCATCCTGCTGCGCTCGGGCGTGCAGATGCGCCAGCGCATGTCGTTCACGGCCTTCGAGCGCACCTGGTTCCAGGGCGGCCACTGGGCCATGGTGGTACTGCCGCCGGGCAAGATTGCCGCCAGCGCCACCGAGGAACGCTGGCTGCAGTCGCTGCTGGGGTTGGCCCGCGGAGGCGATGTCGAGGCCACCGTGCAGGCTTACGCAGCGGCGCTGCAGCGCTGGCCCGACAGCCTGCCTGCCGCCGTCGGCCTGGCCAATCACCTGCATGCCCGCGGCTCGCTCCAAGAGGCCGCCGGCGTGCTGCGCACCGCGCTGCAAAAGAACCCGCAGTCGGTGATCGTGCTGAACAACCTGGCCCAGACGCTGTCCGACCTGGGCCAGCACGCCGAAGGGCTGGCCCTGCTGGACCGCGCCGACGACGGCCAGAGCCCGTTCGCCTCCGAAGTGCGCGCCACGCGGGCGCTGATCGAAGGCCGGATGCGGCCCTGAGTCGGCCGCGCCCGCTCCGGCCGCCAGTGCCTTCGCGACCCGGGACAGGAAAGCGGGCGCGCGGCTGCCGTCCAGCAGCGCACCACCACCGCGTCGTGGGCCGGTCCGTTGTGTTCCCACCAGGCCCGGCGGCTGCAGCAGCCGCGCCTCGCCTTTGCGGCCCTGCGGCGGCTTTGGATGGTGGGTCACCTTGCGTTGCGCTCCACCTGGTCGGGCAGGCCAAAGCAGCTGCCGCTCCCCCGGCGCTCTCTCGATTGCCGCCTCGATCGAAGCCGATGCCGGGCAGCAACTCGCCGACGCGCTGGCATTGGGCGGACGGCCGCTGGCCTGGGTCACGCCGGCGAGCGCGGCCAGGCAGATCTTGGCGACGCAGAAGGTGAGGTCGGCGCGGCGCGGCTCGCCCCAGCTGGCGACTTCCCGACCGCCGACGCGGGTCACGCCGGAGACGCCGCCGCGCGCGTGCACCGGCCCGCGCAGGCGCGTGAACGGCGGCGGATCGGCGTGGCGCACGCCCCAGCGCCAGCGCGCGGGTCGGCGGCGGGATTGCGCGGCCAGCCGGCTTCGTGGCCAGCGTAGCCGACTGCTTCCCGCAAATCGCATGGGAACAGGAGAAGCCACGCCGGGTCGCGGACGCGATGCGCTTTGCCACCGAGCTCTGCTAGCCTCGGTGCATGGAATTGCTGCAAGGGTTTCGCAACGAAGCCGCCCCCCTCCCTTCGGCCACCGTGGTGTTGCTGCGCGACGGGCCAGACGGCCTGGAGGTGTTCCTGCTGCAGCGGCACGCGCAGTCCGAGGTGCTCGGCGGGGCTTACGTCTTTCCCGGCGGCAAGGTGGATGTCGACGACGCCGACTGGCAGGACCGGATCGACGTGCCGGCGGCCAAGCTGCGCGCCCGCCTGGGCGAGCCCGAGCTGGATGAGCGGCAGGCCGCCGCCCTGTACGTCTGCGCCATGCGCGAAGTGTTCGAGGAGACCGGGCTGCTGCTCGCGCCAATCGACGGCGCGCGCGCGCGCGCAGCCTGGCAGGCGCTGCGCGGCGGTCGCGGCTTTGGCGAACTGCTGCGGCCCTGGGACCTGCGGCTGGCGGTCGACCTGCTGCAGCCCTGGTCGCGCTGGGTGACGCCGGTGGCCAGCAGCGTCTCGCGCAAGCGCTTCGACACCCGCTTCTTCGTGGCCATCGTTCCCGCCGGGCAGCAGCCGTCCCACGACGACCACGAGGCCACCAGCAGCCTCTGGCTGGCACCGCGTGCCGCCCTGCGCCAGTACTGGGAGGGCGGCATCGAGCTGGCGCCGCCGCAGATCATGAGCCTGGCCCACCTGGCGCGCCACGCCGACGTGGCCGGCGTGCTGGCCGCCGCCAGGGCGGCCCCGCCGCCCTGCATCCGGCCCGAACCGTTCGACCAGGACGGCGAACGCTTGCTGTGCTACCCGGGCGATCCCTTGCACTCGATGCGCCAGCAGTTGCTGCCCGGGCCGACCCGCCTGCGCTGGCGCAACAAGCGGTTCGAACCGGATGGCGGCCTGCCCATGCTGCTGGGCGACTGAAACGCTTGCGCGCCTGGCCGACGCCGCCTCCCACAACTCCTGCGCTGTGGCGCCTACAGACTGTGTCGCTGCCTGCCTGCGCGGCGCCCGCGCTGGCAGCTTTCCAATCACCCAAAGCCAGCCGGACTCCGCGCTACGACGACAGGTATCGGACTCTCCGCCTCCGCGGGCGATCAGCGAGAACATTGTCCAGTGGACCGGCGGGCTTGCCGCGGCGGCAGCTGTTCTCCGCGCCCGGCATGACCGGCGTCCACCCGAACTGCGCACACCCATGACCGACCACCAGACCGACCCGGCCGAACGCCCGTCCCGCCCGCGCAGCCCGGCCTCTGCGTGGTCGCTGCTGTTCTGCGTCATCCTGCTGGGCGCCATCTTCTCCACCGACATGCCCAAGGCCAGCCCCGACCCGACGGCCGTGCGCGACGTGGTGCAGCGCCAGCTGCAGGCACTGGCGGCCGACGACGCCGGCGCCGCCTTCGCCCTGGCCGACCCGGGCCTGCGCACCCGCTTTGGCAATGCTGACGAATTCCTCGCCATGTTGCGCTCGCAGTACCCGATGGTGGCGCACCCGGCCAGCGTGCTGTTCCTCAAGCCGCAAAGCGACGGCTCGCTGGCGCTGCAAAAGGTGCGGGTGACCGACACCGATGGCGCGGGCTGGCTGGTCACCTACGTGCTGAACCGGCAGGGTGACCGCTGGCTGATCAGCGCCTGCATGGTGACGCCCGACTCGCCAAAGGTCATGGCCTGATCCGTTCCTGAAGCGACAAGGCCCGCGCGAGCGGGCCTTGTCCACTTTGCAGGCCGCGCGAGCGGCCTTCGCTCATGACCGCTGTCAGTTACGGTCGGCGCGCGCCGTACGGGTGCTGGTGCCCGCTCCGCCCGCCGTGGACGAGCCGCTGCTGGTGCCGGACATCGAGGAGCCGCTACCGCTGCCGGTGCTGCCCGACGTCGCCGAGCCGCTGCCGGAGCCGCTCATGGTCGCCCCCGAGGAGGTGCTGCCGGTGGCCGCGCCGCCGCCGGGGGTGCCGGTTGCGCCCATCGGCGTGTCTTGGGTGCTGCGCTGGCCGGAGCCGACGGCAGGGTTCGATGCCGGGGCGGGCGGGGTGCCTTGCGCCAAGGCGAAGGCAGCGGTGAACACTGCGGTGGCAGCGATGAGGATCTTCGTGGTTGCGGACATGTTCAGGATCTCCTGTTTGCTTTGTGGACCGGCGAGTTGCCAGCCAACCAAGACTAAAGACCGCCTGATGGCTCTGCGTCAGCGCCCTGCGCGCCATCTTGTCGGACGAGCGCTCGCCTCGCGCCGCCCTACTGCTGTTCCAGCGCCGTCATGAATTCTCCGGGGCGCCGGGTCTCTGGCAACACGTAGACCACGCTGCGGTATTTGCCCAGCACCCGCTGCACCACTTGCTCGTAGAAGCGCACCGGCACCACGACGCAGCCCGACGAGGCACGGTTGTCGTGCGGGCTGGCGCTGGCCAGGCGGCGCCGGCGCGGCGCTTCGGCGGCGCCAGGCCGCACGCGGTGGATGGCAAAGGCGCTGGTGTAGTCGACCCACACGATCGGCTCACCGCCGAGGTTGAGGCCGGGCACGGCATCGAAGCGGCCCGCCGGCGTGGTGCGTTCGTCAGGGCCGATGTCGCCGGTCTGGGTGCGCCGGCCGACGCCAGCCAGGGTGTGGTCGCCGCGGGTGGCGCCCAGCAGAGCCGGCGACTGGCCGGCCAGGACGCCAGCGCCGTCGTAGACCAGGATCCGGGCATTGCGCTTGTCGACCACGGCGAACGGCCCGCCGCGATGATCGCCGGTACGCTTGATCCACTCGAGCAGGCGCTGGGCATCGGCCGAGCCCGCGCCGGCCAGCACCGCCGACGGCGGCCCCGCCGCCGCGGCTGCAGTAAAACACAGCAGGCCACCGGCTGCGACATGCAGCCCATGGCTCCATCTGGCCAACATCCCGTCCCCTCTGCCGGCCTGCAATGGCCGAGCCGGCATCGATGCGAGGGCGCCTGCTGTCGAGGATCAAGCCCTGTTACGCAACAGCCGGGGTGGAGAGCCCGGCCGCCCCGCTGCTAGGCCTTCCTGGCCGTGGAGCGCCGCGCCGGTCGGGCTCTGACGACGTGGAGAGCCCGGCCGCCCCGCAGCTAGGCCTTCCTGGTCCGCTTGCCCGCGGGCTGAACGTCGTAGGAACCGAACAGCTGCTGCGGGGTGCGCGTCTCCGGGAGCACGTAGACGATCGCGCCGTACTTGCGCACGGTGGGGCTGAGGATCTCTTCGTAGAAGGTGACCGGCAGGTTGATGCAGCCGAACGAGATCCGGTTGTCGTCGACGGTCAGCGTGGCCAGCCGCTCCAGCCGCCGGTCGGCCGCCACCAGCGGGCGGATCCGGTGCATCGAGACGGCAGCGTCGTAGTCGACCCAGACGATGTCTTCGCCCTTGGTGTTCTTGCCCGGCTCGGCCACGAAACGGCCGGCGGGCGTGGTCTTTTCATCGGGCTTCACCTGCGACAAGGGCTTGTCGCCGACGCCGGGCACCGTGTGGTCGCCGCGGGCGGAGCCGAGCAACGCCGGCGCGCTTTCCTTGAGCTTGCCCTCCGGGCCGAAAACGTAGACACGGGCGTCCTTCTTGTCGACCACGACGAAGGCGTGCTTTTTGTGGTCATGCGAGTACACGGCCCAGTTCGCGATGTGCCTGACCTCCGGTGAAGGGTCTTCGCCGGAGAAGTCCGCCATGCGCAGGCCCCGGCCCGGGATCGAGCGGGGCGTGGGTTCGGCCGTGGCAGCCCGGGCCTGCACCGACGGCGGCGCGGGTTTAGCCTGCGGAGCCGGAATGGCCGGGACGGCCGGTGCCTGGGCGACGGCAGGCGGTTGCGGCTGGCTTGGCACCTGCGCCTGGCGCACCTGTGGCATCACCAGCACCAGCATGGCTGCGCCAAGCAGCAAACCCCAGCGCAGTGCGGAGAAAAATTCGGAAGGCTCCCGGCTGGCTTCCTGGCGGTCGGTGTCCGGCATCTTCGGTCAGGGCGCGCGGCGACTCAGCTGGACTGGCCGTCGTCGTCCAGGCCCCAGCGCTCGATCTGCAGCGCGGGGTCGGCGCATTCGCAGCCCAGTGCGTAGTCGGCGTCGTCCGTGGCCCAGCGCGCGACGACCTCGAGGGTGGGGGGCATGCCGGCTGCAGCGGCGGCATTCTGGTGCATCTCGGGCATTGCGGCTCTCCCTCGGTTGAAGAGCCATTGTTGGGGCCCGCCGCACCAGAGCCGTATCGGCCGGCACTGCGACGCACCGTAGGAGCCTGCCTACCTGCAAAGCCGTGAAGCTTGCAGGCTCAGGCCGGCGCCGGCTTCTTGCCGCGCATCCGCTGGACCAGGGTGAACCCCGCCAGCACGATGGCGCCGGCCAGCAGGCCGAACAGCGCTTCGAGCAGCATGCCCAGCACGCCGCCAAACGCGCCCGCCGCCTGCGCGATCGCCTCGATGGCATGGTGGACCGGCGGGATGCCATGCGCGAGGATGCTGCCGCCCACCATGAACATGGCGACGGTGCCGGCGATGGACAGGAACTTCATCAGCCAGGGCGCGGCGCGCAGGATGAAGCGGCCCGCCGCCTGCGCGGCACCGCCGGCGCGACGCGTCAGGCGCAGGCCGAAGTCGTCGAGCTTGACGATGCCGCCCACCAGGCCATAGACGCCCACCGTCATCAGCAGCGCGATGCCGACCAGGGTCAGCACGCGGGTGAGGAAATCGGCGCCGGCGATGGCGCCCAGCGAGATGACGATGATCTCGGCCGACAGGATGAAGTCGGTGCGGATGGCGCCCTTGATCTTGTCGCGCTCGAGGGCCACCAGGTCGACCTCGGGGTTGGCCAGCGCCTCCACCAGTTGGCGCTGGTGCGCGGCGTCTTGCTCGGGGCTGTGCAGCAGCTTGTGGGCCACCTTCTCGACCCCTTCGAAGCAGAGGAAGGCGCCGCCGATCATCAGCAGCGGCGTCACCGCCCAGGGCGCGAGCGCGCTGATCGCCAGCGCGGCGGGCACCAGGATCGCCTTGTTCACCAGCGAGCCCTTGGCCACCGCCCAGACCACCGGCAACTCGCGCTCGGCCTTGAAGCCGGTGAGCTGCTGCGCGTTCAGTGCCAGGTCGTCGCCCAGCACGCCCGCAGTCTTCTTCGCGGCCACCTTGGTGAGCACCGCGACGTCGTCGAGGATGGTGGCGATGTCGTCGAGGAGGGCGAACAGGCTGGAAGCCATGGTGTGCGGCGGGTTGTCGGTGTGCGCCGATTATCATGACTTCATGCAATTCCAGGGGGCCGGGACGGCCGTGTACCAAGCCGTCATGGAACCGTCCGGACGGCGCTTCGCGGCGCCGACCGGGCAGCCGCTGCTGCGCTCGGCCGAGGTCGCCGGCATCGCCCTGTCCAGTTCCTGCCGCAACGGCACCTGCCGTGCCTGCCTGCGGCCGCTGCATGGCGGCCAGGTGCGCTATGCAATTGCGTGGCCCGGCCTGCTGCCGGAAGAGAAGGCGGGCGGCTGGGTGTTGCCGTGCGTGGCGTACCCGGTGTCCGACGTGGTGCTGGGCGACGCCTGAACCGATCAGCCCGGTGCCGGTTCAGTGGTTGCCGGTGCGGTACGGGCTGCGTGGCACGTACTTGTGTTCGCCGTCGGGAATCGGCTCCAGCTTCGGCTCCGGACGCTGCGGAACGGCGCTGTTGGCCTCGTCGCCCGGCGCAGGACGGCGGCGGGCGCCACCGGGAGCGGCTGCCTGCGACTTGGGCTTGCTCGAACGTCGATAGAGGTTCATGCGGCAACCTTAGAAGCGCGCCTGGGCCCGCCATGTAGGACGACAGCCCTGACCGTGTCCTCCGCCCGCTGACCGCGTCTGGCCGCGCGGCCAAGGTGGCATAGTGCCGCGATGCGCACCGTGCTTTCGTTGCTTCTGCTCGTGGCCCTGGCCACCGGCGCCGTCGCCGCGCCCGCGCGCTTCGAGGACAGCATGGCGCAGCGCACGCTGGCCTGCACCCTCTGCCACGGCAGCGAGGGCCGCGCCGGGCCGGATGGCTACTACCCGCGCATCGCCGGCAAGCCCCAAGGCTACCTGTACCACCAGCTGCTCAATTTCCGCGAGGGGCGCCGCCACTACGGATTGATGACGGGCCTGCTCGACCCGCTCTCCGATGCCTACCTGTTCGAGATCGCGCAGCACTTCGCCCGGCTCGACCTGCCCTACCCGCCGCCGCGCCCGGTGCCGGCCGCGCCCGACCTGCTGCAGCGGGGCCGCCAGCTCGCCCTGCAAGGCGATGCGCAGCGCAACTTGCCGGCCTGTGCCAGCTGCCACGGCAAGGCGCTGACCGGCGTGGAGCCGGCCGCACCCGGACTGCTGGGCCTGCCGCGCGACTACCTCAACGCGCAGCTGGGCGCCTGGCGCACCGGCCAGCGGCGCGCCCATGCGCCCGACTGCATGGCGGACATCGCGCGCCGACTGGCGCCGGACGATCTGGTCGCGGTGACCGCCTGGCTGGCATCCGAGCCCTTGCCGCCCAATACCAGGGCGGTCGCGCCGACGCTGACGCAGCCCGCCCCGCCGACACGGCGCCGCGGCCGCAACGCCACCCCGGCCGCGGCGCCGCCGGCCGAATCAGCCCCCATCCTCTGCGGCAGCGCGCCGTTGCCGCCGCGCAGGACGCCGTCGTGAAGCGCCTGGTGCGGGCCTTGCTGGTGGGCATCGCCGCAGCGGCGTTGCTGGTCTGGCTGCTCAATTTCTGGGGCGCGCGCAGGCTCAACGACCCGCCACCCGCCACGCCCCCGAACGCCGACCAGGTCGCCCGCGGCGCCTACCTGGCGCGCGTCGGCAACTGCATGCTGTGCCACACGGAACGCGGCGGCGCCTCCTATGCCGGCGGCCGGCCGACGGTGACGCCGTTCGGCACGGTCTATGCGAGCAACCTCACGCCCGATGCCGACACCGGCCTGGGCAAGTGGTCGCAGACGGCCTTCCGGCGCGCGCTGCACGAAGGGATTTCGCGCGACGGCCGCCTGCTCTACCCGGCCTTCCCCTACACCCACACCACCCGGGTCACCGACGCCGATGCGGACGCGCTGTTCGACCACCTGCGCAGCCTGCCGCCGGTGAACCGGCCGAACCGCGCCCACCGCCTGCGCTGGCCGTACAGCACGCAAACCGCGCTGGCGGTCTGGCGGACCCTGTACTTCAGCTCGGGCAAGCAGGTGGAGGACCCGTCGCGCTCGCGCGAATGGAACCGCGGCGCCTACCTGGTGCAGGGCCTGGGGCACTGCAGCGCCTGCCACAGCGCACGCAACGCCCTCGGCGGCAGCAGCGACATGCTGGACCTGTCCGGCGGACTGATCCCGATGCAGAACTGGTACGCGCCGTCGCTGACCTCGCCAAGCGAAGCCAGCGTGGCCGGCTGGCCGCTGTCGGAGATCGAACTGCTGCTGGGGACCGGCGCCGCGCCGCGCGGCACCGTGCTCGGCCCGATGGCGGAGGTGGTGCAGCACAGCACCCAGTTCCTGGAGCCCGGCGACATCCGCGCGATGGCCGTCTACCTCAAGAGCCTGCCGCCGACGCCGACCGACACCGACCCACGCGAGGTGGCGCAGGCGCCCCAGCAGGTGCTGGCGCAAGGCGGGCGGCTGTATCAACAGCACTGCGCGTCCTGCCACGGCGAGCAAGGCCAGGGCCGCACGGGCGCCTATCCGCCGCTGGCCGGCAACCGCGCCGTCACCTTGCCCGTCACGGCCAACCTGGTGCAGGTGGTGTTGAACGGCGGCTTTCCGCCCGCCACCCGCGGCAATCCGCGGCCGTTCGGCATGCCGCCGTACGCCACCGTCCTGTCGGACGCCCAGGTGGCGGCCGTGCTGACCTACATCCGCGGCGCCTGGGACAACCGGGCGGCGCCGGTCAGCGAACTCGGCGTCGCCCAGCAACGCAGCAGTGCGCGCTGACTCCAGCGCGACCGCATCAGCACGCGCCGGGCCGCACAATCCAGGCATGACACTGCGCAGCGTTGCCTTGCCCACCGGCATCGAAGGCCGGCTCTGGCTCGGGCCGATGCCCGGCCGGTTCGAGCCGTGGCCGCAGTTCCAATCGCGGGCGCAGACCAGCGCCCTGGCACTGGTGGTCTGCCTCACGCCGCGCTCCGAGCTGTCCGAGCTGTCGCCGCAGTACCTCGCCGCGGTGGACTGCGGCCGCCTGCCGTTCCGCTGGCTGCACCTGCCGATGCGCAACTTCGGCTCGCCGGAGGATCCACAGGCCTTTCGCCGCGGCATCGGCGACGTCGCCGCGGCCCTGCGCGGCGGCGACGCCGTGCTGCTGCACTGCGCGGCCGGCGTGGGCCGCACCGGCACCGCCGCCGCCTGCGTGCTCAAGGCCGTGGGCATGGACGTTCCGCAAGCCCTGCAACGCGTGCGCGACGCGGGATCGAACCCGCAGAACGCGGAGCAGTCGGGGCTGGTGGACTGGTTCTAGGAGGCGGACGCACTGGCTCGCGCCGGTGCGGGGACGACGATGCGGTCAGCCCGCGAACGGGTTCGCCAACACGAACATCATCGCCACCCGCACGCCGATCAGGACGTTGGCGTCGTCAGGCCGGCCAGCAGGAACACCGTGCTGCGGCGCCGGGCTCATGCCGGCAATGACGTGGGAGGTAATGGCTCGATGCACTGCCCGGCGACGGCGGCCAGGTCGCGCGCCTCCACCAGCTCCGGCGCGACCTCCGCCAGCGGCACCAGCACGAAGGCGCGTTCCCGCAGGCGCGGATGCGGCACCGTCAACGCTGGACTGGCGATGCGCGCCGATCCGTACAGCAGCAAGTCGAGGTCCAGCGTGCGCGGCGCATTGCGGTACGGCCGTTCGCGCCCGGCCAGCTGCTCCAGCGCCTGCAGCGCCGCCAGCAGCTCGGGTGCGGCCAGCACCGTGCGCACCAGGGCGACGGCGTTGATGTAGTCGGGGCCGCCCGCATCCAGCGGCGCGCTGCGATAGAAGCGGGAAGTGCGCAGCACCGAGGTGCCGGGCAAGCCGGCCAGGCCGGCGAGCGCCTGGCGCAGCGTGGCCTGCGGGTCGCCGAGATTGGCGCCGAGGCCGATGCAGGCGATGACGGGCTCGCGCATGTCAGCTGCCGCAGGCCGGCTGCGCCGTCACTCCTGGCCGGGAGCCTGGGCCTGCGCCTCGCC
>NZ_JAQGLS010000290.1 GCF_028292805.1 Ramlibacter sp.
CGACGCCTTCGCCGTCCTTGCGCAGCGACAGCGTGACCTCGTCGCGGTTGTGCAGCTTGAAGACCACACCCTTGAGGTTCAACAGGATGCCCACCACGTCTTCCTGCACGCCGTCGATCGACGAATATTCGTGCAGGACTCCGGCGATGGTCACCTCCGTTGCCGAGTACCCGACCATCGATGAGAGCAGCACCCGGCGCAGCGCGTTGCCGAGGGTGTGGCCATAGCCACGCTCGAACGGCTCCAGGGTGACCTTGGCGCGGTTCGTGCCAAGCTGTTCCACGTTGATGGACTTGGGTTTCAGCAGGTTGGTTTGCATGCAGGACTTCCTCTCAATACCCCCGGCTCGTTACACCGGTAAGGCTGGTGAAGTGCCCAGACCGCGGGGGCGGCAGGGAACAAAAAATACGATGAACAGGCCGCTGGCGGGCGGCCTTGCGTCCGTTTAACGCGAATACAGTTCCACGATCAGCGCTTCCTTGATGTCGGCGCCGAACTCGTCGCGATCCGGAACCTTCTTGAAGGTGCCTTCGGCCTTGTCGACCGACACTTCCACCCAGGCCGGCAGGCCCACTTGCGTGGCCAGCTGCAGGGCCTCGACGACGCGGTTCTGCTTCTTGGACTTCTCGCGAATCGCGATCACGTCGCCGGCCTTGACCAGGTACGACGGGATGTTCAGCATCTTGCCGTTGACCGTGATGGCCTTGTGCGACACCAGCTGCCGCGCCTCGGCGCGGGTGGAGCCAAAGCCCATGCGGTAGACCACGTTGTCCAGCCGGCATTCCAGCAGGAACAGCAGGTTGGCGCCGGTGTTGCCCTTGCGGCGGTCGGCTTCTTGAAAGTAGCGGCGGAACTGCTTTTCCATGATGCCGTACATCCGCTTGACCTTCTGCTTTTCGCGCAGCTGCAGGCCGAAGTCCGAAGTGCGCATGCCCGAGGTGCGGCCGTGCTGGCCGGGCTTCGAGTCGAATTTCGACTTGTCCGCGATCGAGCGCCGGGCGCTCTTCAAGAACAGGTCGGTGCCTTCACGGCGGGAGAGTTTGGCCTTGGGGCCGAGGTAACGTGCCACTTTTGCTTTCTTTCAAATGACTACCGCGGCCTGTTGCCGCGGGAGCTGGGCGCGACGGTGGCGCCCAGCGGTGGTCTTCAAACACACTCCTGGCTCCCCGCCTGCGCGGGGACAGGCTTAGATACGACGACGCTTTTGCGGGCGGCAGCCATTGTGCGGGACCGGCGTCACGTCGGAGATCGACGCGATGCGGATGCCCAGCGCGGCCAGCGCGCGCACCGAGGACTCGCGGCCCGGGCCGGGGCCACGGATCTCGACGTCCAGGTTCTTGATGCCCTGCTCCATTGCAGCCCGGCCAGCCACTTCCGAGGCCACCTGAGCGGCGAACGGCGTGGACTTGCGCGACCCCTTGAAGCCCTGGCCGCCCGAGGACGCCCAGGCGAGGGCATTGCCCTGGCGGTCGGTGATCGTGATGATCGTGTTGTTGAAGGACGCGTGCACGTGGCAGACGCCGTCGGACACGTTCTTGCGAACCTTCTTGCGCACACGCTGCGCGGCGTTGTTGGCAGGAGCCTTGGCCATGTGTTATCTCTTTCCGGTTTGATGTGAGAGGTCCGAGCAATCGCGCTGCGCGCTTCCTGATCCGACCCCTGGCACTTATTTTTTCAGCGCCTGGGCAGCCTTGCGCGGACCCTTGCGGGTGCGGGCATTGGTGCGCGTGCGCTGACCGCGCATGGGCAGGCCACGGCGATGACGGAAGCCACGGTAGCAACCGATGTCCATCAAGCGCTTGATGTTCATCGTGGTCTCGCGGCGCAGGTCACCTTCGATGGTGATCTCCGCGATCTGGTCGCGGATCTTTTCGAGATCGGCGTCCGTCAGGTCCTTGACCTTCTTGGAAAAGGGGATGCCGGATGCTTCGCAGATCTGGCGAGCGCGGGTTCGGCCGATGCCGAAAATCGCGGTCAGGCCAATTTCGGCGTGCTTGTGCGGCGGGATGTTGATGCCAGCAATACGTGCCATGTCGTTCCTCTAAACTCTGTTCAGCCTGGAGCGATTAGCCCTGGCGCTGCTTGTGCCGCGGATCAACGCAGATCACACGGACCACGTTCTTGCGGCGGATGATCTTGCAGTTGCGGCAGATCTTCTTGACGGAAGCCGAAACTCTCATTTGTCGTTCTCCTAAATTCTCTGAATCTGGAGGCGTCAGCCGCCCAGCGATGTCTTGAAGTTCGCCTTCTTGAGCAGCGATTCGTATTGCTGGCTCATCAGGTAGTTCTGCACCTGCGCCATGAAGTCCATGGTGACCACCACGATGATCAGCAGGGAGGTGCCGCCAAAATAGAACGGCACGTTGTACTTAAGGATCAGGAAATAGGGCAGCAGGCAGACGAAGTTGATGAAGATCGAACCCGCCAGCGTCAGCAGCGCCAGGATCTTGTCGATGTAGCGGGCCGTCTGCTCGCCGGGACGGATGCCCGGCACGAACGCACCGCTCTTCTTCAGGTTGTCCGCGGTTTCCCGGCTGTTGAACACCAGGGCCGTGTAGAAGAAGCAGAAGAAGATGATCGCCGCAGCGTAGAGCATCACATAGATCGGCTGGCCGGGGCTCAGCGTCGACGCAATGTCCTTGAGCCACCGCAGGCCATCGCCCGTCGAGAACCAGCTGACCACCGTGGCCGGCAGCAGGATGATCGAGGAGGCGAAGATCGGCGGGATCACGCCGGCCATGTTCAGCTTCAGCGGCAGGTGCGACGACTGCCCGCCATACACCTTGTTGCCGACCTGGCGCCGCGCATAGTTGACGAGGATCTTGCGTTGACCGCGTTCGACGAACACCACGAAGTAGGTCACCAGCACCACCAGCAGCACGATCAGGATCGCCACCAGCGGCCCCATCTCACCCGTGCGCACCAGCTCCAGCAACCCGCCGATGGCGGACGGCAGCCCGGCAGCGATGCCGGCGAAGATGATGATCGAGATGCCGTTGCCCAGGCCGCGTTCGGTGATCTGCTCGCCGAGCCACATCAGGAACATCGTGCCGGCCGTCAGGCTGACCACCGCGGTCATCCGGAAGCCGAAGCCAGGATTGACCACCAGGCCAGCGGAGCCTTCCAGCGCCATGGCGATGCCAAGTGACTGGAACAGCGCCAGGCCCAGCGTCCCGTAACGGGTGTACTGGGTGATCTTGCGCCGGCCGGCCTCGCCCTCTTTCTTCATCTGCTCGAACGTGGGGACCACGTAGGTGAGCAGCTGCATGATGATCGAGGCCGAGATGTACGGCATGATCCCGAGCGCGAACACCGTGAACCGGGACAGCGCGCCGCCCGAGAACATGTTGAACAGACTCAGGATGCCGCCGGCCTGGCCCTTGAACAGCTGCGCGAGCTGGTCAGGGTTGATGCCGGGCACGGGGATGTGCGCGCCGATGCGGTAGACCACCAGCGCAAGCAGCAGGAAGACCAGCCGACGACGCAGGTCGCCGAACTTCCCGGTCTTCGCGATCTGGGCTGCACTAGTTGCCACGGATGTCCTTCAACGCGGTTAGTTCAGGGAGCCGCCGACTGCCTCGATGGCAGCCTTGGCACCCGCGGTCGCGACGATGCCCGTCAGCTTCACAGCCTTCGTGAGCTCGCCCGACTTGATCACCTTGACGTTCTTGACGATGTTGCCCACCAGCTTGGCTTGCTTGAGCGCCAGCAGGTCGACTTCCGCCAGGCCCAGCTTTTCGAGCGAGGCCAGCGTCACTTCGCCGTTGAACTTCAGGTTCTGCGACTTGAAGCCGCGCTTGGGCAGGCGCCGCTGCAGGGGCATCTGGCCGCCTTCGAAGCCGACCTTGTGGTAGCCACCAGCACGGGACTTCTGTCCCTTGTGGCCGCGACCGGCGGTCTTGCCCAGACCCGAGCCGATGCCCCGGCCGACGCGGCGACGCGCCTTCTTCGAGCCGTCTGCCGGCTTGATCGTATTGAGTTCCATCAGAGCACCTTCACCAGGTAGGCGATCTTGTTGATCATGCCGCGCACTGCCGGGGTGTCCTGCAGTTCGCTGACGCTGTTGAGCCGGCGCAGGCCCAGGCCGCGGACGGTCGCGCGATGCGACTCCCGGGTGCCGATGGGGCTGCGAACCAGCTGCACCTTGACGGTGGTTTGCTGTTGGTCTGCCATGTGTATTCTCCTTAGCCGGCGAAGATGTCTTCGATCGACTTGCCGCGCTTGGCAGCCACCTGACCCGGGGTCGTGGCGTTGCGCAAAGCGTCGAACGTGGCGCGAACCATGTTGTACGGGTTGGTCGATCCGTGGCTCTTGGCCACGATGTCGGTGATGCCCATCACCTCGAACACGGCGCGCATCGGGCCGCCGGCGATGATGCCGGTGCCCTTGGGCGCCGGAGCCATCATCACGCGGGCGGCGCCGTGGTGGCCGAACACGCTGTGGTGGATGGTGCCGTTCTTGAGCGACACGCTGGTCATGTTGCGGCGCGCTTCTTCCATCGCCTTGGTCACGGCGGCCGGCACTTCTTTCGACTTGCCCTTGCCCATGCCGACCTTGCCATTGCCGTCGCCGACCACGGTGAGGGCCGCGAAACCGAGAATCCGGCCGCCCTTGACCACCTTGGTGACGCGGTTGACCGCGATCATCTTCTCTTTGAGGCCGTCTTCCGGACCTTCACTCTGCGCTCGTGCTTGAACCCTAGCCATTCTGAGTCTCCGTGTCCGTTAGAACTGCAAACCTGCTTCGCGCGCTGCCTCGGCCAGCGCTTTCACGCGGCCGTGGTAGGCGAAGCCCGCGCGGTCGAAGGCGACCTTCTCGACGCCGGCGGCCTTCGCCTTTTCGGCGATGCGCTTGCCGATCTGCTGCGCAGCGGCGACGGTGGCACCCTTGCCGGAACCACCCAGTTCCTTGCGGATGTCGGCCTCGGCGGTGGATGCGGTGGCCAGCACCTTGGAGCCGTCGTCGGAGATCAGGCTCGCGTAGATGTGCAGGTTGGTGCGGTTCACCGTCAGACGGGCCACACCTTGCGTCGCAATGCGGATGCGGGTCTGGCGCGAACGACGCAGACGCTGCTCTTTCTTGGTCAACATCATGTGGCTCCTTACTTCTTCTTGGTCTCTTTGATCACGATCTTCTCGTCCGCGTAGCGGATGCCCTTGCCCTTGTAGGGCTCGGGCGGACGAACAGCTCGGATCTCGGCGGCCAGTTGGCCCACGCGCTGGCGGTCGGCACCCTTGATCACGACTTCCGTCGGGGTCGGGGTGGCCACCGTGATGCCCGCGGGCATTTCGATGTTCACGGGGTGCGAATAGCCAACCGTGAGGTTCAGCTTGTTGCCGGAGGCGGCGGCCTTGTAGCCCACGCCGACCAGCGACAGCTTCTTTTCGAAGCCCTTGGTGACGCCGTTGACCATGTTGTTCACCAGCTGGCGCATGGTGCCGCTCATGGCATTGGCTTCACGGGACTCGTCGGCAGGAACGAAGGTCAGCTTCCCGCCGTCGTTCACCACCTTGACCAGGGCGTTCTGGGCCAGCAGCAGCGTGCCGCCGGTGCCCTTGACGCTGATCTGGTCATCCTTGATCGCCACGTCGACGCCACTGGGGACGGCGACCGGCATTTTTCCAACTCGGGACATGTTTTGATCCTTCCCTTAGGCGACGTAGCACAGCACTTCGCCACCGACACCGGTAGCGCGCGCCTTGCGGTCCGTCATCACGCCCTTCGGCGTGGTGACAATCGCCACGCCCAGGCCGTTCATGACCTGGGGAATGGCGTCGTGGCCCTTGTAGACGCGCAGGCCGGGGCGGCTCACGCGTTCGATGCGTTCGATGACGGGGCGGCCGGCGTGGTACTTCAGGGCGATTTCGAGTTCGCTCTTGCCGTCCACGGTGTTCACCTGGAACCCGTCGATGTAACCTTCGTCCTTCAGCACCTGGGTGATTGCGATCTTCACTTTGGAAGAGGGCACCCGCACCGTTGCCTTGGAAACCATCTGCGCGTTACGAATACGCGTCAGCAGGTCGGAGATGGGATCGCTCATGCTCATATATGTCTCTCCTCGCCCGGCTTACCAGCTGGCCTTGGTGATGCCGGGAATGTCGCCGGCAAAGGCGAGTTCACGGATCTTGTGGCGGGCCAGACCGAACTGACGGAAGGTTCCGCGGGGACGGCCGGTGAGTTCACAACGGGCGCGCTGGCGGGTCGGGTTGGCGTTGCGCGGGAGCTTTTGCAGCGCCAGGCGGGCCACCATCCGTTCCTCGTCGCTCTTCTTGGCATCGTTGCTGATGCCCTTCAGTTCCGCGTATTTCTTCGCGTACTGGGCAACCAGCTTCTCGCGCTTGAGTTCGCGCTGGATCAAAGCAGTTTTAGCCACGATGCACCTTCAGTTCTTGAACGGGAATTTGAAGCCGGCGAGCAGTGCCTTGCACTCTTCGTCAGTCTTCGCCGTGGTGGTGATGGAAATGTTCAGGCCGCGCAGCGCGTCGACCTTGTCATACTCGACCTCGGGGAAAATGATCTGTTCCTTGACGCCGATGTTGTAGTTGCCGCGGCCGTCGAAGGCACGGGCAGACACGCCACGGAAGTCACGCACGCGGGGCAGGGCCACGGTGACGAAACGGTCCAGGAACTCGAACATGCGCACGCCACGCAGCGTGACCATGGTGCCGATGGCCTGGCCTTCGCGGATCTTGAAACCGGCGATGGGCTTCTTGGCCTTGGTCACCACGGGCTTTTGGCCGGCGATCTTGGTCAGGTCGGAAACGGCGTGTTCCATGACCTTCTTGTCCGCCACGGCTTCACTGACACCCATGTTCAGGGTGATCTTGGTGATGCGCGGCACCTGCATCGGCGACTTGTAGCCGAACTTTTCGATCAGCTCGGGAGCGACCTTCTCGCGGTAGTGTTGTTGCAGACGGGACATGGTCAGACCTTGATTTCTTCGCCGCTGGACTTGAACACGCGAACGCGCTTGTCGCCATCGGTCTTGATGCCGACGCGGTCGGCCTTGCCCGTGGCGGCGTTGAAGATCGCCACGTTGGACTGGTGAATGGGCATGGATTTCTCCACGATGCCACCGGTCGAGCCCTTGAGCGGGTTCGGCTTGGTGTGCTTCTTGACCAGGTTGATGCCTTCGACGACGATCTTTTCGTCGTCCTTGCGCAGCACGACGCGGCCACGCTTACCCTTGTCTTTGCCGGCCAGCACGATGACTTCGTCACCCTTGCGGATCTTGTTCATGACGCGCTTCCTTACAGGACTTCGGGGGCCAGCGACACGATCTTCATGAACTTCTCGGTGCGCAGCTCGCGCGTGACCGGTCCAAAGATGCGAGTGCCGATGGGCTCCAGCTTGTTGTTGAGCAGCACGGCGGCATTGCCGTCGAACTTGATAAGGGAGCCATCGCCGCGGCGGATGCCCTTGGCGGTGCGGACCACCACTGCGCTGTAGATCTCGCCTTTCTTGACGCGACCCCGCGGAGCGGCTTCCTTGATGCTCACCTTGATGATGTCGCCAACGCTGGCATAACGCCGCTTGGAGCCGCCCAGCACCTTGATGCACAGGACGGACTTCGCGCCGGTGTTGTCGGCGACTTCGAGCCGAGATTCAGTCTGGATCATTTCGTATATTCCCAACTTGTCCCGAACGCACCCTTCAAGGACCATTCCTTGCAGGACATCGGGGCAGTCTTGGGCCCGTCGTCACACCGGCAGCTTGCGCTTCGCCGGAGCTTCGTTTGGGCGGGTGCCGGGCTCGTTTTTGAGGCGAACTCGGCCAAATTGTCTTTGCCATCTCACCTTAAAAAGGTAAGCCCGCAATTATCGCTGATTTCCAGGCTTTGTCAAACGACTTGTTCAAACCGGGAGCCTGGCATAGGTCGCGGCCAGTTCGCGGAACTCGGCAGCGCGGGGATCGACACCGGTTTCCTCCTGCAGCAGGGCGCCCACTTCGGCCGCCAGCGAGGCAGCCAAGGGCGCGTCCAGGAACAGCAGACGGATCCGCCGCGCCAGCACGTCCTCCACCGTGCGGGCGTATTCATGGCGGGCGGCAAAGCGCACCATCGCGGCTGTCAAGCCTCCGCCCAGGCGCCGGTCGCTGCCCGGAATGGCGTCGACCTCGCCCGCTTCGGCTCCATACAGGTGCAGGCCCGGAGCGGCGCTGATGGAAGTGGCCGGGGCGCCGGCGGCGGGCGCACCCACCAGTCGCAAGTCAGCAGTCACCCCCGCCCTGCCCCGCGGCAGCAGGCCCGCAGCCAAGCATTTGTCCAGAACGTCCTCGGCCATGGCGCGGTAAGTCGTCCATTTGCCCCCGGTCACCGTCACCAGCCCGCTGCGACTGGCCAGCACCGTGTGCTCGCGGCTGATCGACTTGGTTTCCTCGCCGTCGGCGCCCAGCGGCTTGACCAGCGGGCGCAGTCCGACCCAGGTGCTGCGCAGATCTTCGGCGCGGGGCGCACGCACGAGGTAGCGGCCCGCTTCGCCCAGGATGAACTCCAGCTCTTCCCGGAACGGCCGCGGCTCCCGTGGCAGGTCGCCGCGCGGCGTGTCGGTGGTGCCCAGGATCAGCTTGCCCATCCAGGGCACGCCGAACAGCACCCGGCCGTCGGTCGTCCTGGGCACCATCAGGGCGTGCCCGGAGGGCAGGAAATCGCGGTCCACCACCACGTGCACGCCCTGGCTGGGCGCCACCATCAAGCCGACGGGGTGGCCGGTGGCCTGCCCGTCCTGCTGGCGCAGCTCGTCGACCCAGACGCCGGTGGCGTTCACCACGCAGCGCGCGTTCAGCTCGAACGGGCGGCCGGTTTCCTCGTCGCGGCAGTGCAGGCCCGCCACCTTGCCCTGGCTGTGGACCAGGCCGGTGGCCCGGCAGTAGTTGACCAGCACGGCGCCGTGGGCGGCGGCTGTGCGAGCCAGCGCCAGGGCCAGCCGGGCGTCGTCGAACTGGCCGTCCCAGTACTTGACGCCGCCCTTGAGCCCGGCCGGGCGGGCCGTGGGCAGCAAGGCCAGCGTCTGGTCCCGGCTGAGGAACTCGGTGGGCCCCAGGCCTGCCTTGCCGGCCAGCGCGTCGTACATCTTCAGGCCCACGCCGTAGAACGGCGTTTCCCACAGCTTGTACGAAGGCATCACGAAGGGCAGCGGCTGGGCCAGGTGGGGCGCGTTCTTGAGCAGCGTGGTGCGCTCGTGCAGCGCTTCCCGCACCAGCGAGATGTTGCCTTGCGCCAGGTAGCGCACGCCGCCGTGGACCAGCTTGGTGGCGCGCGACGACGTGCCCTTGGCGAAGTCGTGCGACTCGACCAGCACCACGCGCAGGCCGCGGCTGGCGGCGTCCAGCGCCACCCCCAGGCCGGTGGCGCCGCCGCCGACCACGGCCAGGTCCCAGAGGCCGCCGGCGCCCAGGCCGGCCAGCAGGTCTTCGCGCCGCGTGGGGGCGGCGCGGGGTGAGGAGGACGCGCTCAAGATCGGCCCCAGCCCTTGGACCGCTCAACCGCTTCGCGCCAGCGCGCCAGCTTGGCCAGCCGCCGGCCCTCGGCCAGCTGCGGCTCGAAACGTCGGTCGGCCCGCCACTGGCCGGCGATCTCGGCCGCATCGCGCCAAAAGCCCGTGGCCAGCCCGGCCAGATAGGCGGCGCCCAGCGCCGTGGTCTCCGTCACTTGCGGGCGCACCACAGTCACGCCCAGGAAATCCGCTTGCATCTGCATCAGCAGATTGTTGCGCGAGGCGCCGCCGTCCACGCGCAGTTCGCGCAAGGGCATGCGCGCATCGCGCGCCATCGCGGCGAACACGTCGGCCGATTGCAAGGCGACGGCCTCCAGCGCGGCGCGGGCGATGTGGGCGCGGCCTGTGCCGCGCGTCATGCCCACCAGCGTGCCGCGGGCGTGGCCGTCCCAGTCGGGCGTGCCCAGGCCGGCGAAGGCCGGCACCAGGTAGACGTCGCCGGTGTCTTGCACCTGCGCGGCCAGCGACTCCACTTCCTGGGCGGAATCGATGATCTGCAGGCCGTCGCGCAGCCATTGCACCGTGGCCCCGGCCATGAAGACGCTGCCTTCGAGGCAGTACGCGGTGCGGTTCGCGCCCTGCGGGCCCTGCCAGCCGACCGTCGTCAGCAGCCGATTCCGGCTGCTGACGGGCGCCGCGCCGGTGTTCATCAGCATGAAGCAGCCGGTGCCGTAGGTGTTCTTGGCCATGCCGGGCGCGAAGCAGGCCTGGCCGAAGGTGGCCGCCTGCTGGTCACCTGCGATGCCGGCCAGCGGCAGCGCGGCGCCGAACAGCGACGACTCGGTCTCCGCGATGACGCCGCTCGAAGGCATGACGTCCGGCAGCACGGCCCGCGGAATGCGCAGCAGTTCCAGCAATTCGTCGTCCCAGTCCTGCGTGTGCAGGCTGAACAACAGCGTGCGCGACGAATAGCTGGCGTCCTTGGCATGCACGAGTCCGACGGATAGGTTCCAGATCAACCAGCTG
>NZ_JAQGLS010000293.1 GCF_028292805.1 Ramlibacter sp.
AGGCGCGTACGATCGCGTTGCCGGTGGTGTGCTGCGTCTGGCCCATGCACCACACCAGCGTCGAAGGCCGGTTCATGGCCATCATCTGCGCGGCCTTGAAGACGGTGGCTTCCGGCACCCCGCAGGCCTCTTCGACCTTGTCGGGCGTCCACTTCGCCATCACGTCCTTCTTCACGTCCTCCATGCCGTAGACGCGGTCCTCGAGGTACTTCTTGTCTTCCCAGCCGTTGGTGAAGATGTGGTACAGCATGCCGAAGAGGAACGGGATGTCCGAGCCCGAGCGGATGCGGATGTATTCGTCCGCCTTGGCCGCCGTGCGGGTGAAGCGCGGGTCCACCACGATCATCTTGGTGCCGCTCTCCTTGGCATGCAGCATGTGCAGCATGGACACCGGGTGCGCCTCGGCGGCGTTCGACCCGATGTACAGCGCAGCCTTGCTGTTCTGCATGTCGTTGTAGGAGTTGGTCATCGCGCCATAGCCCCACGTGTTCGCGACGCCGGCGACCGTGGTGGAGTGGCAGATGCGCGCCTGGTGGTCGCAGTTGTTGCTGCCCCAGAGGCTGACGAACTTGCGCATCAGGTACGACTGCTCGTTCGAATGCTTGGACGAGCCGACCCAGAAGATCGATTCCGGCCCGCTCGCCTTGCGCAGCTCCTGCAGCTTGGCGGTGATCTCGTTGAGAGCCTGGTCCCAGCTGAT
The DNA here is from genome assembly GCF_028292805.1 of Ramlibacter sp. Taxonomy (GTDB): domain Bacteria; phylum Pseudomonadota; class Gammaproteobacteria; order Burkholderiales; family Burkholderiaceae_C; genus Ramlibacter. Next base: position 701 of record NZ_JAQGLS010000293.1, read on the forward strand.
GCGCTCGTACTTGCCGTTCACCAGCTTCATCGGGTAGCGCAGGCGGAACTCGCCGTGGCCGTGCTCGCGGATCGCCGCGCCCTTGGCGCAATGCGCGCCAAGGTTGATCGGGGAGTCGAACACCGGCTCCTGCCGCACCCAGACGCCGTTCTCGACGACGGCGTCGATCGCGCAGCCCACCGAGCAGTGCGAGCAGACCGTGCGCTTGACCTCGATGCGGCCTTCACCGATCGCCGGGCCCTTGCCGTCGGCCGCGCGCGCCTTCTTGACCAGCGTCAGCGAACCGGCGGCGATGCCCACGCCCACGCCCAGCCCCGAGCGGCGCAGGAAAGCGCGGCGGTCCATGGTGGGGATGGCGTTGGCCAGGCCCCGTTGCAGGCTGTGAACGAAGGGCGAACGCGGGTTCGCCTGCGCGGTACCCGACTTTTTCGTGAGCAACATGGATCTCTCCGGAAATTAGACGAGCGTGGTCTTGTAGTACTGCTTGACGTGGTCGCTGAGGCGATAGCCGCCGCCGCGCTCTGGCTTGGGAGGGGCTTGCGTGACCTCGGACTCGGCGGACTGCTGCAGCGGCAGTGCCACGACGGCGGCGGTGGCGGCACCCGCAACGGCGGCGCCCGCGATGAATCCGCGGCGGGACGGCTTGGGCTGGCTTTCGGGCATGCTTGTCTCCTGAGGCTCGCTTGTGAACTACGTTTCACACTGTAGTTGAGGCTCACCCCTGCGGCAATCGCCGGCATGCAAAAAGTGCCCGCGCAACCTAGGGGAAAACCCAGTGAGCGTGCCCAGCGCGCCGGAATGCGTGGCAATTTGAAACCGGGCGGCGCCGCCCTGTAGCCGAAATGCCTCATGCCGTGAGGCATGGGGCTGGGCGGCTGGATCAGTCCAGCATGTCGAAGCCTTGCGCCTCGACGTTGCAAAAGGCGCGGGTGAAAGCCGCGAGCACGGCATAGAAGCTTGCCTTCGGATGCATCGATATTGCATCGCACAACGCCGGCAGCCAGGACAGCACGTGGGCTGAAAAGAACTCGCGCTGGCGGGTGAGGTTGGCCACCGCGACGTCGTCTCCGGCGATCAGGTAGCGCATCACTTCGCACAGGTAGGCGATGTGGTCTTCGGTGTCCGACATGGACTCGTCGCGCGCCAGCCCGAGTTCGCCCAGCGTCTCGCGCAAGCGCGCCAACGGCTTTTCGTTGAGAAAGCCGCTCAGGTAGTGCGAGCCGAACAGGTAGACCTCGGGCTTGCCGACCCCACCGAACAGCGCCTCGTACTCCTCGACCAGGGCGGCGTCGGTGGCGCCGCGGGCGGCGCCCACCAGTTCGCGCCAAGGCTCCTCCAGCAACGCGCCCGGCGCCGGTGCGTCGGTCACGGCGACGCGCAGCGCCGCCAGCAGCTCGGGCGCGGGCGGCGCGTAGTACAGCTGGGCCAGCAGGCCGTAAACCTCGGCGCGCGCCGTTTCCTCGTCCAGCGCGGACGAGACGGGAATCGGTTGGTTCATAGGTCGGAGATGCGGGCTTCGTCCTGCGCGGAATAAATGTCGATCACGCGGCAGTCGGCGCACATTTTCAGGCGCTCCAGAGCAGCGCCCTGGAACATCGAGTGGCCCGCCAGCTTGCCCAGCATCAGCTCGATGCCCTTGAGCGTGCCAAAGGGCTTGCTGCAGCGGATACAGCCGTACGGCTTGGCTTCGTTCAGCACGCGCGGCAACTTGCGCTCGGGCGTGAGCAGCAGGCGCGGCTGCAGCGTGATGGCGTTTTCCGGACAGGTCGTGGCGCACAGGCCGCACTGCACGCAGTTCTTTTCCACCAGCCGCAGCTGCGGCGCGTTCGGGTTGTCCTGCAGCGCGCTGGCCGGGCAGGCGCTCACGCAGCTCAGGCACAAGGTGCACTTGTCCTTGTCGACCAGGATGTTTCCGAACGGCGCGGCGGCCGGCAGCGCGATGGCTTCAGGCTTGGCCGGCCCGTGCTCGACCAGGTGGTCGAGCGCCAGGTCGAGCGTGGTGCGCTTGTCGGCGGCGACGCCGAAGCGTCCGCGCACGGCCGGCACGGCGCCGCGGCGCTTGGCCAGTGCCTGCAGCTGCTGGTCGAGGTCGGCCGGCGCGCTGCTTTGCAGCAGGCTCAGATGGCTGCCGGCATAGCCGAGGGCGGCCAGGATGGCCTGCGCCACGTCCATCTGCGCGCGCAGGCCTTCCAGGTATTGCGGGGCTTCTTCGTGGGTGGCGAGCACCGCCACGTGGGCCGTGCCCTGGGCGACGGCGCTCAGCCAGAGGTCGATGCCGGTGCTGGCGGTGTGCCACACGGCCAGCGGGATCACGTTGGCCGGCACGCCCTGGGCCTTGCCGGTGCGGGCCGAACGCCCGAGCTCTTCGACCAGCGCCTGGCCGCGCTCCTGGCTGTGCAGCAGCAGGATGGGAGCAGCGCCGCCGGCGCGCTCGTAGGTCGAGACCAGGGTTCGGATCTTCGTGCCCTGCTCGGCCGCCTTGGGATAGGCGTAGCCGAGGGCGCCGGTCGGGCAGACCATGGTGCAGGCGCCGCAGCCCACGCACAGGTTGGGGTTGACCTTGATCTGCTGGCGGTGCTTGTCGCTGGCGATGGCCTCGGCCGAACAGATCTCGATGCAGGCGTTGCAGCCGGTCTTTTCGTTGCGGCTGTGCGCGCACAGCTTCTGCTTGTAGGTGAAGAACTTGGGCTTTTCGAACTCGCCGACCAGTTCGCGCAGCCGCAGCACCGTCTGAAGCGCCGTCGGGCCGGACACGTCGGCGGCGGGCAGGTGGAAGTAGCCTTGCGGCGGCGCGTGCTGCGCAAAGCCAGGCTGCTGGCGCAGGTCGAGCACCAGGTCGTAGCTTTCGCTGTGGGCCACCGGCTCACGCGCGAAGTCGATCGCGCCGGCCACCGAGCAGGCCTTGACGCAGTCGCGATGGCTGGTGCAGGCCAGCAGGTCGACCTGGTAGTCCAGCCCGATCGCGCCTTCCGGGCAGGCCGCCACGCAGGCATTGCAGCGCGTGCACAGATCCAGGTCGATCGCGTTGTCCTGCGACCATTCGAGCTGGAACGCGCCCAGCCAGCCGGCCAGCTTGACGATCTTGCCGCCGACCACCGGAAAGCGCCGCTCCTGCGCGCCGGCGCCGCCGCGCGAAAAGATGGTGACGTCCAGCGAGTCGCCGACGACTGCGGCGAAGCGCTCCGCTTCGGCGAGCGGGCCGATCACCAGCAGGCGGCCGGCGCTCTTGTAGGTGACGGTGGGGACGGGTTCCGGCTCGGGCAGCTTGGCCGCGGCCAGCAGGGCCGCCAGCTTGGGCATCGCGCCGCGGGCGTCGCGGCTCCAGCCGCCGGTTTCGCGGATGTTGACGAAGCGGATCGGCGAGACCGCACCTTCGGTCTGGGTTCCGAGTTCGCCGAACAGGCGCTTTTCCTGGGTGCAGGCGACGACGACGTCGTCGCCACTCTTCACCGCCTGCTGGAACGCGCCCGCCTCACGCCGGCACAAGGTGGAGTGGAGGGTGAGGTTTTCGTCAAGCGCGCGTCCCAGGGCCTGCGGGTCCAGGGGCATCGTCTTGTTGCAATCGCAAATCAGGGTCGGCATGGTCGTCGGCCGGGGGTACTGCTGCGGGGATCGCATCGGCCGTTCTGGACTGTGCCACGGTTTGCGCCGGGGGGACATCAGCAGCTTCCCTGCCCGTGGGGACTTTGCCGTCATCCGCCTGCTGCTGTTCCTCTTCCTTGTCGTCGAAGAGCTTCAGGAATTTCGTGCTGGCCATCTGCCGCAGCCAGTCTTCGGGAATCGGTTCGGACTGCGAGTAGTCGTCGATGTAGATGTCCAGGCGGTCCATCACGTTGAAGTGGGGGTCGGCGAACAGCTTCTTCATTGCCGCGTTGCGCACGTCGGGCCCGACGTCGGGCTGCACGTAGCGGCTGAAATCCGACGCGGGAGTGAGGGATTCCACGTCTTCGAGGGTGGGCGGCGGCGGTGACTCAACCTGTGCCTTGGCGATTTCGCCCTCGCCCTCGCTCTCGCTCACGCCCGCGCGAGCGGGCCGGGGTGCGGGCTGCGGCGGCACCACCACCGGCTCTGGCGGCAACGCCTGGCCCTTGCGAACCGCCTCCTTGCGCTTGGCCCAGCGCCCCAGGAAACCGTCAGCCATTGCCCCCGCCCCCATACTTCTTGCCGGTGCTGACCGAGGCCGGGTTGCCGAACCGGTCTTCCAGCCGCTTGAAGCTTTCCGGGCGCTGCCGCTTGCGCGGCTCGGGCACGTAGTGTTCCTCGGCAAAGGCGCGCATCCAGGCCACCACTTCGGGCGGCGCCGGCACCTGCTCGCAGTGCTCCTGCGCGTCGAGCCAGCGGCCGGCGTCGTGGTAGCTCAGGCTCACCATGGCCGGCCGCGCCAGCGGCTCGTCGGCGATGGTCGGCTCTTCTTCCATCCGCCACAGCACGAACCAGCCGGGCTTGTCGGTCGTGTAGTTGAGGTAGTAGCCCTCGGCGTCGTCGCGGAACAACTCGACGCGAAAGCCCGGGTACAGCCAGCGCTCCTCGGTCTCGGACTGGCGCAGGCGTTGGGGCTCGGTGCCGAACGCCTGTTCGTGCTGCAACACCTCGGCCAACTCCCAACGGAAGGGCTGCCACTGGTTGCGCTGCGCCACCTTGCGCATGATGACGGCGACGTCGATTCCGGGGCGAGTGGTCATGGAGATATCCGAACCGCGCAGTACTTGAACTCGGGGATCTTGCCAAAGGGGTCCAGCGCGGCGTTGGTCAGCAGGTTGGCGGCCGCTTCAGCATACGCGAATGGCATGAAGACCGTCGCGTCCGGGGTGCCATCGTCCCTGCGCACTTCGCAGGTGATGGCGCCCCGGCGTGAAGCCAGCCGCACCGCTTGCCCGGGCACCAGGCCCAGCCGCTGCAGCTCGCGGCCGTTCAAGGACGCCGTCGCCGCCGGCTCGATCGCATCGAGCACGGCGGCGCGCCGCGTCATGCTGCCGGTGTGCCAGTGCTCCAGCACGCGCCCGGTGATCAGCACCAGCGGGTAGTCGGCATCGGGCTTCTCGTCGGCCGGCACCAGCGACGCCGGCACCAGCCGCACGCGGCCGTCGGCGGTGGGGAAGCGATCGGTGAAGACGATGGACTGGCCGGGATCGTCCTCCGACAGGCACGGATAGGTGACGCTGCCCTCGCGCTGCAGCCGCCCCCAGCTGATGCCGGCGATGGCGCCGTGCATGGCCTGGCGCATTTCCTCGTACACCGCCGCCACGCCGCAATCGGCGCCCGGGTAATCCCAGTCCAGGCCCAGCCGACGCGCCAGTTCCTGGATCAGCCACAGGTCCTGGCGCGCTTGGCCCGGCGGCTCGATCGCCTTGCGCCCGAGCTGCACCATGCGGTCGGTGTTGGTGACGGTGCCAGTCTTCTCCGGCCAGGCGCTGGCCGGCAACACCACGTCCGCCAGCCAGGCCGTCTCGGTCAGGAAGATGTCCTGCACCACCAGGTGCTCGAGCGCCGCCAGTGCATGGCGGGCGTGGTTCAGGTCGGGGTCGCTCATGGCCGGGTTCTCGCCCATGACGTACATGCCGCGTACCTTGTGCGGATCGCCCTCGGGCGCCAGCGCCTTGTGCATGATCTCGACGACGGTGTAGCCCGGTTGCGGATCGAGCCTGGTGCCCCAGAAGTCCTCGAACCAGGCGTGCGCCTGCGCGTCGTCGACCCGCTGGTAGTTGGGCAGCATCATCGGGATCAGCCCGGCGTCGCTGGCGCCCTGCACGTTGTTCTGGCCGCGCAGCGGATGCAGGCCGCTGCCGGGCTTGCCGATCTGGCCGGCCACGCTGCACAGCGCGATCAGGCAGCGCGCGTTGTCGGTGCCGTGCACGTGCTGGCTGACGCCCATGCCCCACAGGATCATCGCGGAGTTCGCCGTGGCGAAGGCGCGCGCCACTTCGCGGATGGTGCCAGCGGCGATGCCGCACACCGGCGCCATGCGCTCGGGCGAGAACGCCTGCACGCTGGCGCGCAGCGCCTCGAAGTTGCTGGTCCTCGCCTCGAGGAAGGCCCGGTCGGCCAGCCCCTCTTCGATGATGGCGTGGATCATCGCGTTGAGCAGGGCGACGTCGGTGTCGGCCTTGAACTGCATCACCCGCCAGGCGTGGCGGCCGATGTCGGTCACGCGCGGGTCGGCCAGCACGATCTTCGTGCCGGCCCTGGCCGCATTCTTCATCCACGTCGCGGCCACCGGATGGTTGGAGGTGGGATTGGAGCCGATCACCAGGATCAGCTCCGCCTCGGCCACGTCGCTGACCGGGTTGCTGACCGCGCCGGAGCCCACGCCCTCGAGCAGCGCCGCCACGCTGGAGGCGTGGCACAGGCGCGTGCAGTGATCGACGTTGTTGCTGCCAAAGCCGGTGCGCACCAGCTTCTGGAACAGGTAAGCCTCTTCGTTGCTGCCCTTGGCGGAGCCGAAGCCCGCCAGCGACTTGGGCCCGTGCGTGTCGCGCAAGGCCACGAACTGGCCGGCGGCGAGCGCCAGCGCTTCTTCCCAGGTGGCTTCGCGAAACACCTCCCGCCACTGCGAGGGATCGCGCGCCACGTCGACGTCCTTGCCCACGCCCGACTTGCGGATCAAGGGCTGGCGCAGCCGGTGCGGGTGGTGCGCGTAGTCGAAGCCGAAGCGGCCCTTGACGCACAAGCGGCCGTGGTTGGCCGGGCCGTCGCGGCCGTCAACGGCGACGATCTGCTCGTCGCGTACCTTGTACGTGATCTGGCAGCCGACGCCGCAGAACGGGCACACGGATGGCACTTCACGGTCGACCGCCTGCGAGCCGACCAGCGTCCTGGGCATCAGCGCGCCGGTCGGGCAGGCCTGCACGCATTCGCCGCAGGCGACGCAGGTGCTGGCGCCCATGGCGTCGTCCAGGTCGAACACGATCTTGCTGGCGGCGCCTCGCAAGGCATAGCCGATCACGTCGTTGACCTGCTCCTCGCGGCAGGCACGCACGCAGCGGGTGCACTGGATGCAGGCATCGAGGTTGACCAGCATCGCGGGATGGGAGGCATCGGGCGCGGTTGGCGGGCGGCGCAGCGCTGTGAGTTCGGGTCGCGCGGTGACCTGCAGGCGGTCGGCCCAGGCGCTCAGCTCGCCGTGTTGACCGGGGGTGTCCCCACCCCGACTCTCCCCCGAAATGGGAGGGGGTAAGTCCGATTCGCTCCCTCCCGCGCTGGGGAAGGGCTGGGGTTGGGGCGTCCCCGCACCATCGTTCCACTTGAAGCCGCGTTCCGGCATGTCCGCCAGCAGCAGCTCCAGCACCATCTGCTGGCTCTTGCGGGCGCGCGGGCTTTGCGCCCGCACCTGCATGCCCGCGGCCACGGTGCGGCAGCAGCTGGGGGCCAGCACGCGCTCGCCTGCGATCTCCACCACGCAGGCGCGGCAGTTGCCGTCGGGCCGCATGCCTTCGGTGTAGCAAAGGCGCGGGATCTCGACACCGGCGCGCTGCGCCGCCTGCAGGATGGTCTCGCCCTGCAGGGCTTGCACCGGCCGGCCATCCAGCTTGAATTCGACGAGGGGAAGATCAGGCGATTTCATGGGGAAAGTATTTCTGCACGCAACGCACCGGATTCGGCGCGGCCTGGCCCAGGCCGCAGATGGAGGCGTCGGCCATCACCTGATTGAGGTCTTCGAGGGTGTCGTTGTCCCAGACCGGCGCCTGCAGGAGCTGCGCCGCCTTGTCGGTGCCAACCCGGCAAGGCGTGCACTGGCCGCAGCTTTCGGCCGCGAAAAACCGCATCGTGTTCAAGGCGGCGTCGCGGGCGCGGTCCTGGTCGCCCAGCACCACGATGGCTGCCGAGCCGATGAAGCAGCCGTGCAGCTGCAAGGTGTCGAAGTCCAGCGGCAGGTCGGCCAGCGCGGCCGGCAGGATGCCGCCGGAGGCGCCGCCCGGCAGGTAGGCGTAGAGGGCGTGGCCTTCCTGCATGCCGTCGCAATATTCGTCCACCAGCTCTCGCAGGCTGATGCCGGCCGGCGCCAGCTTGACGCCGGGGCTGCGCACGCGCCCGCTGACGCTGAACGAGCGCATCCCCTTGCGGCCGCGCCGGCCGTGGCCGGCAAACCACTCCGGTCCGCGCTCCAGGATGTCGCGCACCCAGAACAGCGTCTCGAAGTTGTGCTGCAGCGTCGGCCGCCCGAACAGGCCCACCTGCGCCACGTAGGGCGGGCGCAGGCGCGGCATGCCGCGCTTGCCCTCGATGCTCTCGATCATGGCGGACTCTTCGCCGCAGATGTAGGCGCCCGCCCCGCGCCGCAGTTCGATGTGCGGCAGCGGCAACGGCGGGTTGGCGGCCAGCAGCGCCAGCTCGCGCTCGAGCATCACGCGGCAGTCGTGGTATTCGTCGCGCAGATAGATGTAGACGGCCTCGGTGCCGGCCACTTGCGCCGCGATCAGCATGCCTTCCAGGAAGCGGTGCGGATCGCGCTCCAGGTAGTGCCGGTCCTTGAAGGTGCCGGGCTCGCCTTCGTCGAGGTTCACCGCCAGCAGGCGCGGCCCCGGCTGGTCGCGCACGATGCGCCACTTGCGGCCGGTCGGAAAACCGGCGCCGCCCAGGCCACGCAGGCCGGAAGCTTCCATCGCCTCGAGCATCTGCAGCGCATCGTCCTCGCCATTGACGACGGCCGCGGCCAGCGCATAGCCGCCGGCCGCGCGGTAGCTGTCGTAGCCCACGTGGTCGACCACCCCGCGGGCGGCCCCCGGCCGGCCCGGGGCCGAGCCGGCCGAAGCCAGCAAGGTGTTGAGCACCGCCTCGGGCGTGGCGTGCGGCACCGCCAGCTGGCCCACCAGCACCGCGGGCGCCTGCTCGCAACGGCCGATGCAAGGG
>NZ_JAQGLS010000300.1 GCF_028292805.1 Ramlibacter sp.
GCTGTTCCTGGCCGCCATCGTGGCCGCTTTCGGGTATCTGCGGCTGGAGGAAATGGACCGCGAGCAGGAGGCCGTCAAGCGCGATGTCGAGTACGCACAGCAGCGCATGCGCCTGCGCCTGCTCGAGCGGCAGGAACAGCTGATGCGCATCTCGCGCGACATCTCCAACAAGGAAGTGGACGCCGAGGAATTCGTGGTCCGCGCCGAGTCGATGATCGCCCAGTACCCGGAGCTGCTGATCCTCACCTGGATCGACGAGCGCCGCCGCATCAAGGCCGGCTACGCCGCCCCCAGCATCACCAATGCGCAGGTACGGGTGCCCGGCGAGGTGCTGCGGCCCGGCGAAACCGAGAGCATGTACGGCCTGGCGCGCGACCTGCAGCAGCCGGTGTACTCGCAACCGATGGCCGGCCCCGACAGTTCCGGGCTGCTGCAGCTGCACGTGCCGCTGGCCGACCAGGCCAGGTTCGCCGGCGTGCTCCTGGGTGAATACTCCATCGACGGCTTGCTGCGCTTTGGCGTTCCGGCCGAAATCTCGGCCAAGTACGCGGTGTCGCTGCTCGATGGCAAGGGCCGATTGCTGGCCGGCACCACGGTGCCGCCGCGCAATCCCGCCACCCAGCTGCTGCCATGGGCGGCCCAGCCGAACGAATACGAAGTGCCGGTCTCGCCGGTGGGCAACGGGCTGGTGATCAGGGCCCAGGCTTACCGCACCTCGCTGGGCGTGATCGGCAGCGGGCTGTTCTGGCTGGTCGGCGCGCTCAGCGCCATGACCGGCTGGATGCTGATCGCCAACTGGCGCCACACGCGCCGGCGGATGCAGGCGCAAAAGGCGCTGATGGTCGAGACCAACTTCCGCCGCGCCATGGAAAACTCCATGCTGACCGGCATGCGCGCGCTCGACATGCACGGCCGCATCACCTACGTCAACGCCGCCTTCTGCCAGATGACGGGCTGGAGCGAGGCCGAGCTGGTCGGCCGCACGCCGCCCTTTCCCTACTGGCCGGAGGAAGACCGCGAGCTGCTGGCGGCGCGGCTGGACGACGAGATCCACGGCCGCACCCTGCAGGGCGGCTTCCAGGTGCGCGTCAAGCGCAAGGGCGGCAGCCTGTTCGACGCCCGCCTGTACGTCTCGCCGCTGATTGACGCGCGCGGCCACCAGACCGGCTGGATGACTTCGATGACCGACATCACCGAGCCGACCCGCATCCGCCAGCAGCTGCAGGCGTCGCACGAGCGCTTCACCACGGTGCTGGAAGCGCTCGACGCCTCGGTGTCCGTGGCGCCGCTGGGCAGCGAGGAGATCCTGTTCGCCAACAAGCTGTACCGCCTGTGGTTCGGGGCCCTGGCGGCCGGGCACCTGGGCATGGTGGCGCAGGCCGGCGTCAAGGAACAGCCGCGCACCGGCGACGAGTCGGGCGATGCCGTCGACTCGTTCGTCGGCCTGCCGACCGCCGCCTTCACCACCGCCACCTCGGAGAACGCCGAGATCTTCGTGCCGGAGCTGGGCAAGTGGCTGGAAGTGCGCTCTCGTTACCTGAACTGGGTGGACGGCCGGCTGGCGCAGATGGTGATCGCCACCGACATCACCGCGCGCCGGCACGCCGAGGAGCAGTCGGCCGCGCAGGCCGAACGCGCGCAGTCCTCCAGCCGCCTGATCACCATGGGCGAGATGGCCTCCAGCGTGGCGCACGAATTGAACCAGCCGCTGACGGCCATCACCAACTACTGCAACGGCCTGGTCACGCGCATCAAGGCGCGCCAGATCGGCGAGGATGACGTGCTGGCTGCGCTGGAGAAGACCTCGCGCCAGGCCCAGCGGGCCGGCCAGATCATCCAGCGCATCCGCAGCTTCGTGAAGCGCAGCGAACCGAACCGCACGCTGTCCGACGTCAACGTGATGGTGGCCGAGGCGCTGGAGCTGGCCGGGATCGAACTGCGCCGGCGCAACGTGCGGCTGTCGCACTACGTCGCGGCGCGCCTGCCCAGCCTGATGGTCGACCCGATCCTGATCGAGCAGGTGCTGGTGAACCTGCTGCGCAACGCGGCCGAGGCGATCGAGCAGGCCAGGCGGCCGCCGGGCCGGCGCAGCGTCGAACTGCGGGTGATCCCCAAGCAGGTCGACCAGCAGCCGGTGGTGGAGTTCTCGGTGCTCGATTCCGGCCAGGGCCTGGCGCCCGAGGTGATGGAGCGCCTCTACGAAGCCTTCTTTTCCACCAAGGTGGAAGGCATGGGAATCGGGCTGAACCTGTGCCGCAGCATCGTCGAGTCGCACCACGGCAGGATGGTGGCGGAGAACATCTACAATGGCAGTGAAGTCGCCGGCTGCCGCTTCTCCTTCTGGATACCTGTCTCCGGCGCTATCAATCCGATAGTAGGCAAGGACGCGGGGGTGACAACAGCATGAGTCTGATTCCGAAAAAGGGAACGGTCTACGTCGTCGATGACGACGAGGCGGTTCGCGACTCGCTGCAATGGCTGCTCGAAGGCAAGGACTACCGGGTCCGCTGCTTCGACTCCGCAGAATCCTTTCTTTCCCGCTACGACCCGCGCGAGGTGGCCTGCCTGATCGTCGACATCCGCATGGGCGGCATGACCGGGCTGGAGCTGCAGGATCGCCTGGTCGAGCGCAAGTCGCCGTTGCCGGTGGTGTTCATCACCGGCCATGGCGACGTGCCGATGGCGGTCAACACCATGAAGAAGGGCGCCATGGATTTCATCCAGAAGCCCTTCAAGGAAGACGAACTGGTCAGCCTGGTCGAGCGCATGCTCGAACGCGCCAAGGACACCTTCGCCGACTTCCAGAGCGCCGCCAGCCGCGACGCGCTGCTGTCCAAGCTGACGTCGCGCGAGGCGCAGGTGCTCGAGCGCATCGTCGCGGGGCGCCTCAACAAGCAAATCGCCGACGACCTGGGCATCAGCATCAAGACGGTGGAGGCGCACCGCGCCAACATCATGGAAAAGCTCAACGCGAACACGGTCGCCGACCTGCTCAAGATCGCGCTGGGCCAGCAGCCCCAGAAGACCTGAGGCTTGGCGCGCCTTGGGGTGTGCGGCTTGGCCGCACACCTTCGCATCCATGGTGCGCGGCCAAGCCGCGCACCCCACGAAGACCGATTCCATGACCGCACAACGCATCGACGGCAACGCCCTTGCCAAGACCATCCGCGAGGAAGTGGCTGGCCGCACCCAGGCCCTGAAGGCCCGCGGCGTGCAGCCGCGCCTGGCCATCATCCTGGTGGGCGACGACCCGGCCAGCCAGGTCTACACCAAGCACAAGGTCAACGACAGCACCCAGACCGGGCTGGAAGCGACGCTGGAGACTTTCCCCGCGACGCTGGCCGAGGCCGACCTGCTGGCCCGCATCCGCGAACTGAACGACGACCGGTCGGTGCACGGCATCCTGGTGCAGTTGCCGTTGCCCAGACACATGGACAGCCACAAGGTGATCGAGGCGATCGCGCCGGCCAAGGACGTCGACGGCTTCCACGTGGCCAGTGCCGGCGCCCTGATGGTGGGCCAGCCTGGCTTCTGGCCCTGCACGCCCTACGGCGCCATGAAGATGCTGGACTCCATCGGCTACGACCTGCGCGGCAAGCACGCGGTGGTGATCGGCCGCAGCAACATCGTCGGCAAGCCCATGGCCCTGATGCTGCTGGCGCGCGACGCCACCGTCACCATCTGCCACAGCCGCACCAGGGACTTGAAGGCGCTGACGCTGCAGGCCGACGTGGTGGTGGCGGCGGTCGGCAAGCGCGACGTGCTGACCGCCGACATGGTCAAGCCGGGCGCGGTGGTGATCGACGTCGGCATGAACCGCAACGACGAAGGCAAGCTGTGCGGCGACGTAGCCTACGACAGCGTGCGCGAGGTGGCCGGCTGGATCACCCCGGTGCCGGGCGGCGTCGGACCGATGACCCGGGCGATGTTGCTGGTCAACACCATCGAGGCGGCCGAGCGCACGGCCGCATAGCGGCGCGACTCACGCCGGTGGCGCTTGCCAAATCGCCGGGGCCCGGTTGAATCCCCGCGCTCTGCCGCAAAATAGGGTGGATATGAGCAATCCCCTCCTGGACTTCAACGACCTGCCCTTGTTCGACGCCGTGCGACCCGAACACGTGGTGCCGGCCCTGCAAGAGCTGCTGGCGCAGGCCGACCAGGCGCTGGCGGCGGTCACCGAGCCCGGCTTTCCGGCCGAGTGGACCGCCATGGCGCGCACGCTGGACGTCGCCACCGAGCGGCTCAGCCGCGCCTGGGGCGTGGTGGGCCACCTGAATGCCGTGGCCGACACGCCCGAGCTGCGCGCCGCCTACAACGAGGCCCTGCCCAAGGTCACCGAGTTCTTCACCCGCCTGGGCGCGGACGAGCGCCTGTACGCCAAGTACAAGGCCATAGAACCGGCCACGCTCTCGGCGGAGCAACGCCAGGCCCACAAGAACGCCGTGCGCAACTTCGCGCTGTCGGGAGCCGAGCTGGAGGGCGCGGCCAAGGAGCGCTTTGCCGTGATCCAGGAGCGGCAGGCCGAGCTGAGCCAGAAGTTCAGCGAGAACGCGCTCGACGCCACCGAGGCCTATGCCTATTACGCCGCGCAGGACGAACTCGACGGCGTGCCGGCCGACGTGATCGCCGCCGCCCGCGCCGCCGCCCAGGCCGAGGGCAAGGCCGGCCACAAGCTGACGCTGAAGATGCCCAGCTACCTGCCGGTGATGCAGTTCGGCCACAACCGCACGCTGCGCGAGCGCCTGTACCGCGCCTACGTCACGCGCGCCAGCGACCAGGGCGACCCGAAGTTCGACAACACGCCGCTGGTGCGCGAGATCCTGGCGCTGCGGCGCGAGGAGGCCCGTTTGCTGGGGTACCAGAACTTTGGCGAGGTGTCGCTGGTGCAGAAGATGGCCGAGTCGCCCAAACAGGTGGTGCAGTTCCTGCGCGACCTGGCGCACCGCGCCCGCCCGCACGCGCTCAGGGACGTCGCGGACATGCGGTCCTTCGCTGACGAGCACCTGGGGCTGGCCGACCCGCAAGCCTGGGACTGGCCTTACGTCGGCGAGAAGCTCAAGGAGGCGCGTTACTCCTTCAGCGAGCAGGAGATCAAGCAGTACTTCCCGGCGCCCAAGGTGCTGGCCGGGCTGTTCAAGATCATCGAGACCCTGTTCGAGGTGGCGATCCGCCGCGACTACGCCCCGGCGTGGCACCCGGCGGTGGAGTTCTACCGCATCGAGCGCGAAGGCAAGCTGGTCGGCCAGTTCTACCTGGACCCGTCGGCGCGCAGCGGCAAGCGCGGCGGCGCCTGGATGGACGACGTGCGGGCCCGCTGGCTGCGCCCGGACGACGGCAAGCTGCAGATGCCGGTGGCGCACCTGGTGTGCAACTTCGCCGAAGGCGCTGCGGCCAAGCCCCCGTTGCTCACGCACGACGACGTGATCACTCTCTTTCACGAGTCCGGCCACGGCCTGCACCACATGCTGACGCAGGTCAACGAGCGCGACGTCTCGGGCATCAGCGGCGTCGAATGGGACGCCGTGGAGCTGCCCAGCCAGTTCATGGAGAACTTCTGCTGGGAATGGGGCGTGCTCAAGCACATGACCGCGCACGTGGAAACCGGCGAGCCGCTGCCGCGCGAGCTGTTCGACAAGATGCTGGAAGCGAAGAACTTCCAGAGCGGGCTGGGCACGTTGCGGCAGATCGAGTTCTCGCTGCTGGACATGCTGCTGCATACCGAGCACGACCCCGACGCCGACGTCCTGCCGCTGGTGCAGCAGGTGCGCGAGGAGATCTCGGTGCTGCACCCGCCGGCGTTCAACCGGATGCTGCACACCTTCAGCCACATCTTCGCCGGCGGCTACGCGGCCGGGTACTACAGCTACAAGTGGGCCGAGGTGCTGAGCGCCGACGCTTATGCGGCGTTCGAGGAAACCGCCGGCAAGGATGGCATGCCTAGCGTGCAGACTGGCAGAAAATACCGCCAGGCCATCCTGGAGGCAGGGGGCAGCCGGCCAGCCATGGAATCGTTCAAGGCGTTCCGCGGCCGCGAGCCGACGCTGGACGCATTGCTGCGCCACCAGGGCATGGCGTGACAGGACCGAACAAAACGAGAGTGGAGGTACCGACCATGTTGTTTCCCATCCGACGGATCGCCCTGGCAAGCCTGTGGGCGGCCGCCGCGGCAGCCAGCCTGGGGGTCGGCGCCCAGCAGGTGTATCGCATCACCGGGCCGGACGGCCGCGTGACTTTCTCCGACAAGCCGCCGGAGAACGCGCGCGCCACCCCGGCGCCGGCGCC
>NZ_JAQGLS010000049.1 GCF_028292805.1 Ramlibacter sp.
GCGAACGTCTTTCTCGGCTCCAAGCACGCATTGCCGATGCTCACCGTGGTGATGCTGGCGCTCAGCGCCTTCGTGCGCAGCTGGGGCATCCCGATGCTGGTGGTGCTGGCGGCCGCCTTCGGCCTGCTGCGGCTGGCGCTGCGCAACGCGGCGTTTCGCGAGCGCTTCGACGCCGGCTGGTTGAACCTGCCGCTGGTGGGACGGCTCTCGCGCCAGTACAACGCAGCGCGCTTTGCCGGCACCCTGGCGATGCTGGCCGGCGCCGGCGTGCCGATCCTGAAAGCCTTGCAGGCCGCCGCCGAGACGCTGGGCAACCGGGCCATGCGGGCCGACGCCATGGACGCCCT
This sequence comes from Ramlibacter sp., assembly GCF_028292805.1. GTDB lineage: Bacteria > Pseudomonadota > Gammaproteobacteria > Burkholderiales > Burkholderiaceae_C > Ramlibacter. The sequence goes on from NZ_JAQGLS010000049.1 coordinate 348, forward strand.
GGTGCTGGTGCGCGAAGGCGCACCGCTGGCTTCGGCGCTGGCCCAGAAGAAGCGCTTTCCCGGCCTGCTGGCCATGTTCGCCCGAATGGGCGAACAAACCGGCCAGCTGCCGGCCATGCTGCAGCGCGCCGCCAACCAGCTGTCCGCCGAAGTGCAGCGCCGGGCGCTGCAGATGGCCACGTTGCTGGAGCCGCTGCTGATCGTCGGCATGGGCTTGGTGGTCATGCTCATCGTCCTGGCCGTGCTCCTTCCGATCATCCAGATGAACCAGTGGGTGCGTTAGCCGCGCCAACCCCGCCGCCTCGGTGGATGAGGTAGGTTAAGGTAAAGACCATGAGCATCTCCCTGGACGACAAGCTGGTGGTGGCGATCTCCTCGCGCGCCCTGTTCGACTTCGAGGAAGAGAACCGGGTGTTCGAGAGCGGCGATGCGGCCGGCTACATGCAGCTGCAGCTGCAGCGGCTGGACCAGCCGGCCACGCCGGGCATCGCCTTTTCGCTGATCCAGAAACTGCTGGCCTTCAACGATGCCGCGTCGCAGCGGGTCGAGGTGGTGGTGCTGTCGCGCAACGACCCGGTCTCCGGAATGCGCGTGTTCCGCTCGGCCATCGCCGCCGGCATCCACCTGCAGCGCGGCGTGTTCACCCAGGGCCGCTCGCCGTTCGGCTATCTGCGGCCGCTGCGCGCCCACCTGTTCCTGTCCACCAACGCCGACGACGTGCGCGGCGCGCTGGCCGCCGGCTTTCCCGCCGCCCGGGTGCTGACCGAGTCGGTGCTGGCCGGCACCAACTACCCGGCCGAAGTGCGAATCGCCTTCGACGGCGACGCTGTTCTGTTCTCCGACGAGGCCGAGCAGGTGTTCCAGGCCAGGGGGCTGGAGGCGTTCCAGGAGCACGAGCTGAGCAAGGCCGCGCAGCCGCTGCCCGGCGGTCCGTTCAAGCCGCTGCTGAGCGCCTTGCACCGCCTGCAGCAGGCGGCCAACCCGCAGATGCGGATCCGCACCGCGCTGGTCACCGCGCGCAGCGCCCCGGCCCACGAGCGCGCCATCCGCACCCTGATGAACTGGAACATCCACGTCGACGAGGCCATGTTCCTCGGCGGCCTGGCCAAGGGCGAGTTCCTGCGCGAATTCGAGCCGGACTTCTTCTTTGACGACCAGACCCGCCATGTCGACCACGCGGCGCTGCACGTGCCGTCGGGCCATGTCGCCGCCGGCATCGCCAACGTGTTGCGGCCCTAGCCGGAGCGCGTCATGCGCGACTCGCGCCGCGCGATCCACAGCGTCGCAGCGCAGATCACCACGCCGCCGACCAGCGTCGAGCGGCTCGGCATGTCGGCGAACACCAGCCACCCCAGCAGCGTCGCCCACACCAGGTCGAGGAACTTGACCGACTGCGTCGCCGAAATGTCGGCTACCGAGAAGGAGCGGCTCAGGCAGTAGTGGGCGACGCTGCCGATCAGCCCGCACAGCAACAGCAGCAGCCACTGCACCAGGCTGGGCGGCTGCCAGTGCCACAGCGCCAGCGGCAGGCTGAAGCAGGCCACCGTGATCGACTGCCAGGCGACGATCACCTCCGGCCGCTCATAGCGGGTCAGGGCCTTGGTGATCAGGAAGGAGGCCGCAAAGATTGGGCAGGACGCCAGCATCAGCAGGCTGTAGGGCCCGCCCTGCCCGGTGAGCTGGGGCCCGACCACGATCAGCACGCCGCAAAAGCCGATGGCCGCCGCCAGCCAGCGCTCCCAGCGCATGGTCTCGCGCAGGAACAGCACGGCGCCGATCATGATGAAGATCGGGGTGGTGAAGCCGATCGCCGTGGTGTCCGCCAGCGTGATGTGCGGCACCGCCAGGAACCAGATGGACAGCGCGAAGGTGTGCACCCCGCCGCGCAGGAACTGGCCGCGGATGTTGCGCGGCCGGTAAGAGGCGATGCCGCTGCGCGCGATCAGCGGCAGCATGACCACCACGCCCATCAGGTAACGCAGCGACTGGGTCAGGAACGGCCCGATCTGCAGCGCCAGGCTGCGCATGATCGTGTTGAGCAGCACGAACAGCAGGCCGGCCAGCATGGCCCACAGCAGGCCGCGCACGTTCGGGTCGAGCCGGGCGGTGCGCCGCCGCGCCAGCCGCGCGTGGCGAACCAGCAGGTGGCGCCGGGCTGCTCGCAAGGTGACGATCAGGCCCGCATCCCGACCACGATGCGGCCGCGCACCTGCCCCGCCATCAGGCGCTGCGCCGCCGCGACGGCGTCTTGCAGCGCGATCTCGGTGCTGATGGTGTCCAGCAGCGCCGGCTCGAGGTCGCGCGCAAGCCGGGCCCAGGCCTGCTCGCGCAGCGCCAGCGGCGCCAGCACGCTGTCGACGCCCAGCAGCGCGATGCTGCGCAGGATAAAGGGCGCCACGGTGACCGGGAAGTCCATGCCTTGCGCCAGCCCGCAGGCCGCCACCGCGCCGCCGTAGCGCACCTGGGCGCAGGCGTTGGCCAAGGTGTGGCTGCCCACCGCATCGACCACCGCGGCCCAGCGTTCCTTTTGCAGCGGCTTGCCCGGCGCCGCCAGTTCGGCCCGATCGATCACGCCGGTTGCGCCCAGGCCGCGCAGGTAGTCGCCTTGCGCCGCCTTGCCGGTGGCCGCGACCACCTGGTGGCCCAGCCTGGCCAGCAGCGCGGTCGCCACCGAGCCGACGCCGCCGGTGGCGCCGGTCACCAGCACCTGGCCGTCGCCGGGCTTGACGCCATGGCGCTCCAGGGCCAGCACGCACAGCATGGCGGTGTAGCCGGCGGTGCCGATCGCCATCGCCTGCTTCCCCGAGAAGGCGGGCGGCCGGCGGATCAGCCATTCGCCTTTGAGCCGCGCCTTGCCCGCCAGGCAGCCTTTGTGGGTTTCGCCCACGCCGAAGCCGTTCAAAACGACCGCGTCGCCAACCTTCCAGCAGGCCGAGGTGCTGTCCACCACGATGCCCGAGCCGTCGATGCCCGCCACCATCGGCCAGCTGCGCACCACCGGCGCGCGGTTGGTGATGGCCAGCGCATCCTTGTAGTTGAGCGTGGAAGCTTCGACCTCGATGGTGACATCGCCGTCAGCCAGGAAGCTGTCATCCACTGCCCGCACCGAAGCGCTGAAGTCGGGGTTCTTCTCGAGGACCAGGGCCTGGAACATGAGGTTCTCCTTGTCGGCTCACGCCACGTGGCGGCGCAGCAGTTTGACCAGCTGGGTGCTGGTGTTGCGCAGCCGCCGGGCCAGCAGCTGGGTCAGCTTGACCAGCAGCTTGGCGCCGATCTCCGGATGCGACTGGATCAGCCGGGCCACGGCGGCGCGATCGAGCACCGCCGCCTCCACTTCGCTGAGCGCCCAGCAGCTGGCATAACGCGGCTCGCCGTCGAACATCGACATCTCGCCCAGCACCGCGCCGGGCCGCACCACCGCCAGCCGGGTGTTGTCGCCGCGCTCCTCCGTGTCGGCGTCGGGGCCGATGCGCTTGCCGACGTCGACGGTGCCGCGCAGCAGCAGCATCATCCAATCGGTGATGTCGCCCTCGACGATCAGCATCTGGCCCGGCTGCGCCTTCACGTGCAGCATGAGGGTGCCCAGCAGGTCGGCCTCGGCCGGCCGGAAATCCTGCAGCAGCTGGCTGGACTGCAGCAGATCGGGCCACTGCGACAGCCGCTCGCACCCGCCCAGCACCTGGAGCCCGGCGCTGCGCATCTGCTCTTCGAGGGACAGCCGGGCCATGGTGTCAGCGCTGCTGCGCCAGCCAGGCGGAGATTTCCTGCGCCGCCGCATCGCTGGCGGCGGCCAGCGCGCGCACGCCGCCGGCAGCGTCGGGCGCGGGCGCGGGCCGCTCGATCGTGAAAGTTCGCTGGCCAACCAGGCGGTCACCCGCGGGCGTGGACTCCAGCACCGTGCAACGCACCCGCACCACCCCGCGGCTGCTGGCCGGCGAATCGAACACCTGGCTGAATTCCTCCAGCTCCACCCGCAGCACCGGCGGCAAGACGCCGCCGCGGCGGGCCAGGGCGGCTCCGGTGGCCGCGCCGAGGACAGGGCGGTTGCGGCCCAGATGCTCGCGCAGCCGCTGCTCCAGCAGTTCACCGGGCGGCGCGCTCCAGCGGGCGAACGCATACGGGCGCAGCTGGTGGACGTCGGCATAGCCCAGGCGGTACAGCAGCGCCGGCGTCTCCAGCGAAGCGCTGGCGTTCACGTTGCCCAGCACCAGGGGGGCGCCACCCTCGGCGGCCGGCGTGGCCGCGGCGGCCAGCGGCCCGAAGTCGTACATGACCTCGCGCACCGGCTTGTCGGGCAGGCTGCTGCAGCCGGCAGCCAACGCCGCGAGCAGCAGGGCGGCGATGTGGCGGCGGCGGCTCATCGGGCCGCTCCCGGGGCACTGAAGCCGGGCTCGCCCGGACCGGGCCGCGCCGTGCCGTCGCCGTACAGCAGCGCCTGCGGGTTCTCCGTCAGCTCGTCGACCGCGCGGCCGAGCGAGCGCACGGTGCGGTTCGCCTCGTCCAGCGTACGGTTGACGCGCGGCAGGGTGGAGCGGCTGAACACGTCGGCCGCCTGCGAGAACGCGTCCGAGCCTTGCGACAGGCGCTGGATCGGGCCATCGGGCGCATTGATGGCCACCGCCGCGCGCCGGAATTCGGCGGCGGTGCCGTTGACCTCGGCGGCGGCGCGGCCCACGTCGTCAAGGTTGCGCTGAACGTTGGTCAAGGTGGTGCCGGCCTGCGTCAGCAGCGGGTCGATGCGCTGCGCCACCGTCTGGTCCAGGCGCTGCACCAGCAGGCTGGTGCTTGCTGCCGTCTTGCTCACGTTGTCCAGCGCCGAGGCCACGCGGGCCTGGTTTTCGTCGCCCAGCATCTTGTTGATGCGGACGGTGACCTGCTCGACCTGCTCCAGGATCACATCGCCGCGCGCTTCCAGCTTGGCCAGGATGCCGGGGCGCAGCGGGATGCGCGGGGGCTCTGCGTCATTCGGCTCCAGCCGCGGGCTGGGCCGGCCTTCGTCGGACAGCTGCACGAAGGCCAGGCCGGTCACGCCCTGGAAGCTGAGCACGGCGAAGGTGTCGCGCGTGATCGGCGCTTCGCGGTCGACCGCGAGCTTGACCAGCACGCTGCCCGGCGAGGTGGGATCGAAGCCGACCGACGTCACCTTGCCGACGTCGACGCCGCGAAAGCGTACCGCCGCCTGCTCCTGCAAGCCGGTGACCGCCTCGCGGGTGGAGATCGCATAGATGTCGCGAATGCCGGTGTCGCGCGTCAGCCAGGCGGCCAGGACCAGCACCAGCGCGGTCAGGACCGCCACGAAGATGCCGGCGGCCAGGGCATGGGCCTTGTTCTCCATTTTTCCTATCCTTTCTAGATCGCGAACGGGTATTCACGCAGCAGTTCCATCGCGCGCTGGCCGCGCTCGCCCAGGAAGAACTCGTGGACGAACGGGTGCTGGAACGCAATCACCTCGCGCGGGGTGCCGGCCACGATGATTTTCTGGTCGGCCACCACCGCGATTCGCGTCGACAGCTCGAATAGCGTATCCAGGTCGTGGGTGACCATGATGACCGTCAGGTTCAGCTCGCGGTGCAGCGACCGCAGCAGGTTGACGAAGCCGTCGGAGCTTTCCGGGTCGAGCCCGGCGGTCGGCTCGTCCAGCAGCAGCAGCGGCGGGTCCATCACCAGCGCGCGCGCCAGCGCCGCCCGCTTGATCATGCCCCCGGACAGGTCCGACGGGCGCTTGTCGGCATCGCTCGCCCTCAGGCCGACCATCTGCAGCTTGACCATTGCCGCCTCCAGGATGAGGCTGGTGGGCAGCGTCTTCAGTTCGCGCAGCGGAAAGGCAATGTTCTCCAGCACGCTGAAGGCGGAGAACAGCGCCCCGTGCTGGAACAGCATGCCGACCCGGCTGGACGCGCCGCGCCGCGACAGCGACTCGCGCGGCTGCCCCATGATGCGGACCTCGCCGGCGGCGGGCGTCTCCAGCCCGAGGATCTGCCGCAGCAGCACCGTCTTGCCCGAGCCGGAACCGCCCACGATCGACATCAGCTCGCCGCTTTCGACCGCCAGGTCCAGGTCTTTGTGGATCACCACGCGCCGGTCCGGCATGGCGAAGGCGGAGGTCAGCTTGCGGATCTCCACCATCGGCGTGCCGGGCGCGGGCAGGGTGGTGGCGACTTCTTCCATCAGAGCTTCTAGATCCCCACGTTGCTGAAGACGATGGCGAACAGCGCGTCCACCAGGATCACCGCCGTGATGGCCGTGACCACCGACGCCGTGGTGCCCGCCCCCAGGCTCTGCGTGTTCGGCTGCACCCGCAGGCCGTAGTGGCAGCCGATCAGCGCGATCAGCACCCCGAACACCACCGACTTGGCCGTGCCCAGCAGCAGGTTGTGCACGTGCACCGCCTGCGGCAGGGCGTTGATGAAGAAGCTCGGGCCCACGCCCAGCGACAGGTCGGCCGCCACCATGCCGCCGATCAGCCCGGCCACCGTGGTCCAGGCGCTGATCAAGGGCATGGCGATCGCCAGCGCCATGGCGCGCGGCATCACCAGCCGAAAGCTGTGCGAGATGCCCATCACCCGCATCGCGTCGAGTTCGTCGGTCACCCGCATGACACCGATTTCCGCCGTGATGGCCGAACCGGAGCGGCCGGCGATCAGGATCGCCGCCAGCATCGGCCCGAGCTCGCGCACCAGCGCCACCCCCAGGATGTCGACGATGAAGGCATCGGCGCCCAGCTGGCGCAGCTGCTGCGCCGTCAGGTAGGCCAGCACCACGCCGATCAGCGAGCCGACCAGGGCCGTGATCGGCAGCGCAGTGGCGCCGATGCGGTACAGCTGGCCGGAGAAATCGCGCCACGGGCCTTCGTTGGGCGCCCGCAGCAACTGCAGCAGGTCCAGCATCAGGTTGCCGATCAACTGCAGGAAGCCCTTGACATGGCCCAGGCCGCGCAGCAGCGCCGCGCCGAATTCGAGGTACAGCGACCACCAGCTGGGGCGGGTGGAGCGTTCGCGGTCGGTGGTGAACTGCGCCACCCGCTCCAGCACGGCGCGTTGCGCCGGCTCCAGCGCCAGCTGCGCCGGCCAGCGCCGGCCCCAGTGATCCCACAACAACTGCGCTCCCACGTGGTCGAGCCGTTGGGCCGGCTGCAAGTCCCAGCCTTGTTCGGCCGAGGGCTCCGGCAGTGCCTGCACCAGCTCGCGCAGCAGGCCGGGACGGGCGAACTGGGCGGCCGTCCACTCGCCGAGCAAGCGCACGGCCTGGGGGCCTTGCGGCGCTGGCGCCTGGGCGATACGGGGCGTGGCGTCGGTCATGGGAGAGAGCCGCCCATCCTAACGGCGAGCCTGTGGCTGTGCTGTAGGAGCCTGCCGGGTATAACGCCCTGACAAGGAAACCGACCTGAAACCAACCACCAAGACCATGCGGATCGGGGGCGCCTGCGGCTTCTGGGGCGACACGGCGTCGGGGCGCCGCAGCTGGTGGCGCGCGGCCAAGTCGACTTCCTGGTGTTCGACTACCTGGCGGAGCTGACCATGTCGATCCTGGCCGCCGCCCGTGGCAAGAACCCGGAACTGGGCTACGCCACCGACTTCGTGCAGGTGACCATGAAGGCCATCCTGCGCGACGTGGCGGCGCAAGGCATCCGGGTGGTCAGCAACGCCGGCGGCGTCAACCCGCAGGCTTGCGCCGACGCCTTGGCGGCCCTGGCCGCCGAGCAAGGGGTGGCGCTGAAAATCGCCGTGGTGGTGGCGACGACGCGATGCAGTTGCCGCCAGCCTTGCGCAACGAAGCGGTGCGCAAGCTGCAGATCGGCGCCCCGCTGCCGGCCCGCCTGCTGACCGCCAACGCCTACCTGGGCGCGCTGCCGGTGAAGGCCGCGCTGGACGCCGGCGCCCAGGTGGTGATCAGCGGCCGCTGCGTCGACAGCGCGGTGACGCTGGGCGCGCTGATGCACGCCTTCCAGTGGCGCGCCAGCTCACGCCCGAGACAGTGCGGGCCTGGCTGGACCACCTGGTCGAGGGCGACGTCACGCGCCACGACCTGCCCGGCATCCACGCACTGAACTTCGTCTGCACCCAGGCGCTGGACGGCGGCGGCATGGCCTCATTGCGCAACGACCCGCTGGGCAAGGGCATGGCGCAGATCCTGTTGTGCATGCCGGTGGCGGTGCCGCGCGGCTGGATCGAGACCGACCCGCAGCGTTAGACTGGCCGCTTCGTCCAAGGAAGTCCCGCCATGAATGCTCCCGAGAAACACCGTCCGGCAGCCGCGCTGTCGTCCATCGAACACTGGATCGGCGGCCGCATCGTCCGCGGCCAGAGCGGCCGCCGCGCCGATGTCTTCAACCCGGCCCTGGGCAGCGTGAGCGGCCAGGTGGCGATGGCCAGCAACGCCGAAGTGGCGCAGGCCGTCGCATCCGCGCAGGCCGCCTTCCCGGCCTGGGCCGACACGCCGCCGATCCGCCGCGCCCGCGTGATGTTCAAGTTCCTGGAACTGCTGAACAAGGCCAAGGACGACCTGGCCCGCACCATCACCGCCGAACACGGCAAGGTGTTCACCGACGCCCAGGGCGAGGTCACGCGCGGCATCGACATCGTGGAGTTCGCATGCGGCATTCCGCAGCTGCTCAAGGGCGACTACACCGACCAGGTCTCCACCGGCATCGACAACTGGACGATGCGCCAGCCGCTGGGTGTCGTCGCGGGCATCACGCCCTTCAACTTCCCGGTGATGGTGCCGATGTGGATGTACCCGGTGGCGATCGCCGCCGGCAACTGCTTCATCCTCAAGCCCAGCCCGCTCGACCCGACCCCATCGATCCGCATGGCGGAGC
>NZ_JAQGLS010000039.1 GCF_028292805.1 Ramlibacter sp.
CATCTGCACCGGCGAGCGCGGCGGCGGCGTGCCAAGGCGCTCCTCGCGCTGGCGCGCCCGGGCCGCGTCCTGCTGCTGTTCGCGCGCAGCCTGTTGGGCGTCGCGCTGCAGCCGCTGCTGCTCGCGCTGGGCCTGGGCCTGCTCGCGCACGGCCGGGGACTGCGCCTGGGACCGCTGGGCCCGCTCGCCGGCCTCGCGCTCGCGCTCGGCGCGCAGCCGGTCGGCACGGTCGCGGTCACCGCGTTCGCGCTCGGCCCGGTAGCGGTCGCGGTCGCGGTCGCGGTCGCGGTCGCGGTCGCGGTCGGCACGGTCGTTGCGGTCGCGGTCGTTGCGATTCGCATCTGCACGGGCAGCGGCGCCGCGCTCGCGTTCCGTCCGTTCCGTCCGCTCGTTGCGGTCCGGTTCGCCGCGATCGCGTTCGGCCCGATTCCGGTCGCTGCGGTCCCAGCCGCCGCGACGGCCGTCGTCGCGGTCCTGGCCACGCCGGGGTTCCATCTGCTGCCCGGGGCGCACGTACTGGTCGCGCCGGAACTGCCGCTCCACCCGCGGCGGGGTCGATTGCAGCCGCGGCTGCGGGAAGCGCCCGTCGCGGTCGCCACGGCGGTCGCGAAAGTCCGGCCGCTCGGGCATGAAGCCAATCCGCCCCCGGTTGAAGTTCGCCAGCTGCGCCCGGCGCCAGTGCTCGCTGATGTGGCGGCCGCGACGGAAGTCGTCCTCGCGCACCACGGTCACGCCGTGGAAGTGGCTGCGGTGGTAATGGTCGGGGTAGCCACGCGGATAGCGGGTCAGGTTGATGGCGAAATTGATGCCGCCCACGTAGCGCGGCGAGGCCCGGTAGCTGGGCCACCAGGCTTCGCCGGGCGCCAACGGATACCAGCCGATGGCGGGGCCGACGCCGACACCCAGGTCGATCCCGTTGCCGCCGACAAAGGCCACCAGCCCGGGCGAGTAGACCGGGCGCGGGGCCATGCGGCCGGGCACCCAGGCCCAGCGGTTGCCGATGGTGGCCCAGCGGCCGTAGTGGAACGGCGCGAAGCCCCAGGGGGCGTCGTCCAGCCAGGTCCAGCCCCAGGGGTCGACCCAGCTCCAGCGGCCGTTGCGGTAAGGCGCCCAGTCCTGCGCCGCGACCTCGGGGTACCAGACGGCGCCGTGGCTGGGGTCCTGGCTCCAGGTGCCATGGCCGTCGAGCTGCTGGTAGCCGACCACGCCGCGCGGCAGGTAGCGGGCGCTGATGGACTGGTCTTCCGCCCGGTTGCGCGCGGCGGCCCATTGCGTGAACCCGTCCGGCCGCCAGGCGGCGGCCTGCACCGGCGCCAGCGAGCGACCGGCGAAAGCGGCCTGCTGGCCGGCGCCAAGGCTGACGGTCTGGCCGCCCTCGCCGAACACGGTGGCCGTGCCGCTGTGGACCACCACCCGGGTGTGGCCGCCGGCCAGATCGACCTCGACCCGGTAGTCGCCCGGCTGGGTCGCGCGGAACGCCAGCTGCGGGGTGTCGATCTCGAAGTTCTCGCCCGCCGCCAGGTCGCGCACCCGGGCGTTGACGGTGCCCTGCATCAGGATGAACTGGGCATTGAGGTCGTCCAGCGTGCTCACGCCCAGGTGGCTTTCACCGTCCACGTGCAGCGTGGCCGGGCCCAGGTGCACCTCGGCCCTGGCGCCGCGGTCGCTCCACAGGCGATCGCCGGCCGTCAACGGTCGGTTTTGCGGCAGCTCGACCCATTCTTCGTCGCCCTCGGGCGCGAACACCACGCTGCCCTGCCGATAGCTCAGGTGGCCGACCCGCTCGGGCGGGTCCACCTCCGGCTCGGCTTGCTGCGCCAAGGCCAGCTGGGACGTGCACAGCAGCACGAAGACGGCCAGCCAGGGAAGGCGGCGCCAGGAGCGGAGATGGGCGAGGGTGTCCATGAAGTGCAAGTGTGGGGAAGCCATGTATCCACAACGTGCCACCAGCGGGCCGCGGAGTAAAGGCGGCGTAAATTTCCGCAACCGCGGCGACCACGCCTGCAGAGCTGCGTGACTTGTTGCGCGGACGGGTCGGCCCGCGCCGCGCCCTAAACTAGGCGCTTGCCCGCCCTGATCGAAGTTTCCATGACCTTGCCGGCTATGGCCCGGACCGGACCGCCCGCCGCATGAGTTCGCCCCGTTCCGCCTGGCTGATGCTGCTGGTGCTGATCGGCAGCTTTGCGCTGAGCCAGGCCTTCCGCTCCGTGGCGGCCATCATGGCGCCGCCGCTGCAGCAGGACTTGGGCCTGACGCCGCAGGCGCTGGGCCTGTTCGCCGGCTCCTTCCACTTCGCCTTCGGCTCGCTGCAGCTGTTCATGGGCATGGGCCTGGACGTGTACGGGCCGCGGCGCACCGTGCTGGCGGTGTTTCCGCTGGCCATCGTCGGCGCGCTGGTCACCGCCCTGGCGCCCAGCTTCGGCTGGCTGGTGCTGGGTCAGGTGCTCACCGGCATCGGCTGCGCGCCGGCCTTCCTGGCCTGCACCGTGTTCATCGCGCGCCGGTTCGAGCCGGGTCGGTTCGCCTCGGTCAACGGCATGGCGCTGGGCATCGGCTCGATCGGCCTGCTGGCGACGGGCACGCCGCTGGCCTGGATCATCGAGGCTTGGGGCTGGCGCGCCGGCTTCCTGGCGCTGGCCGCCTGCGCCGCGCTGGCCTGGCTGGCGATCTGGCGACTGGTCGGCGAGGAGCCGCGCGCGCCCGGCGAAAAGCAGCAGCGCCTGGATGTGGCCGCCGCCGTGCGCGGCTACGGCGAGCTGTTCCGGCTGCCGCACACGCTGGGCATCATCGCCCTGGCCCTGTTCACCTACGCCGCCTTCATGGCGCTGCGCGGGCTGTGGCTGGGGCCGCTGCTGATCGACCGCCACGGCTTCAGCCTGGTGCAAAGCGGCCACGTGGCCTTGGCCATTTCGGCCACCGGCATCATCGCGCCGCCGCTGTTCGGCCGGCTCGACCCGGGCGAGCGCAGCCGGCGCCGCTGGATCATCGGCTGCACGCTGGCTTGCGCGGCGCTGTTCGTGCTGATGGCGCTGCGGCCCGGCGCGCTGGTGGACGTGCTGGCGGCGCTGCTGATCGGCACGCTGTCGGGCTTCATCACCATGCAATACGCAGACGTGCGCTCGGCCTACCCGCCGCGCATGACCGGCCGCGCCATGGCCGTGTTCACCATGGCCATGTTCCTGGGCGTGGCGCTGATGCAGTGGCTCACCGGGCTGGCGGCGGCGGCGGCGATCGAGCTCGGTGTGGAACGCTATGCCGCCGTGCTGGCGGCGATCGCCTTTTTCCTCGGCCTGGGGGCGCTGCTGTTTCGGCTGCTGCCGGCGCCCCCGCCGCGGCAGGATGGCGCCTGACCCGGCACAATTGGCGCCATGAAAATCACCAAAGACACCGCCGTCACCCTGCGCTACAAGGTGGCCGAAGCCAACGGCAAGCTGATCGAGGAAAGCCGCGAACCCATGGTCTACCTGCATGGCGGCTACGAGAACACGCTGCCCAAGATCGAGCAAGCGCTCGACGGCCGCGAGCCGGGCTACGAAACCACGCTGCAGCTGCAGCCGGCCGACGCCTTCGGGGTGCGCGACGAGTCGCTGGTGCGGGTGATCCCCAAGGGCGAGTTCCCGCCGGGCGTGAAGGTCGGCGGCCAGCTCGAAGGCCGCACCGACGACGGCACGCCGCACGTGTTCCACGTCATGAAGATCAAGGGCACCGAAGTGCACCTGGACGGCAATCACCCGCTGGCGGGCAAGGAGCTGAAGTTCACGATCAAGGTGGTGAGCGTGCGGGCCGCCTCGGCCGAGGAGATCGCCCACCGGCACGTGCATGGCGAGCACGGCCACCACCACTGAGAGCCGCATTGAAAACGCGGCGGCGCGTACCCAACTGAGGTAGACCATGTCCTCTTCCACCTCCCCCGTCCTCGCCGTCAAGCCGCTCGGCTTCCCCTGGGAAACGGCTGACCCGTTCCTGTTCTGCGCCTATCATGACGACGCCTACCCGCGCGGCAACGGCGCGATGGGGCCGGCCGCGTCGCTGGCCGGGCGCGACATCGGCCAGGACTTCAGCCGCAAGGACGGCTGGAGCATGTACCACGGCGACGCCGTGCCGGGCTTTCCCGCGCACCCGCACCGTGGCTTTGAAACCGTCACCATCGTGCGCAAGGGGCTGATCGACCACAGCGACTCGCTGGGCGCCACCGCGCGCTTCGGCGGTGGCGACGTGCAGTGGGTGACGGCCGGGCGCGGCATCGTGCACTCGGAGATGTTCCCGCTGCTCAAAGCCGACGAGGAAAATCCGCTGGAGCTGTTCCAGATCTGGCTGAACCTGCCCGGCCGCAGCAAGATGGCCGAGCCGCACTTCACCATGCTCTGGAACGAGCAGATGCCGCGCCGGCTGGTGGCCGACGCCGAAGGTCGCAAGACCGAGGTGGCAGTGGTCGCCGGCCGCTACGGCGATGTCGCCGCGCTGCCGCCGCCACCGGACTCGTGGGCCGCGCAAGCCGACAGCGATGTCGCCATCTGGACCTTGCGAATGGAGCCCGGCGCCGGTTTCTCGCTGCCACCGGCGGTGCTGGCCGGCACCCGCCGCACGCTCTATTTCTTCAAGGGCGACGCCGCCTCCATCGGCGGCCATTCGGTGCGGGGACAGTCCGCGATCACGCTGCAAGCCGACGTGGAAGTGGCGATCGTCGCCGGCGACACGGCGGCCGAATTCCTGCTGCTGCAGGGCCGCCCCATCGGCGAGCCGGTGGCGCAGTACGGCCCGTTCGTGATGAACACGCAGGCCGAGATCCAGCAGGCTATGCAGGACTACCGCAGCACGCAATTCGGCGGCTGGGAATTTGCCGATGCCGCCCCGGTGCACGGCAGCGAGCCGAGACGGTTTGCGAAGTACCCGGATGGGCGGCAGGAAACACCGGCCGCGGCCTGAGTCGCTGGGGCCTGCGCCGGCACGGCGTGGCTGTCAGTACGCCCGCTCGCCGCGCGACCAGGTGCCCCGCACCACCGGCATGCCGCCGACTTCCCTGACCCGGATGTAGTCGGCCCGCTGCGCCGCAGCGATCTCGCCGCGGTCGGCCAGCCCGATCGCGCGTGCCGGGTTGCGGCTCACCGTCGCCACGGCACGCGGCAGGCTCCACCCCGGCTGGTCGCGCAGCAGGAAGGCCGACTGCACCAGGCTGGCCGGCACGTAGTCGGACGACATGATGTCCAGCAGGTCGCTGGCGGCCAGTTCGGCGGCCGAGACGTTGCCCGAATGCGAGCCGCCCTTGACCAGGTTGGGCCCACCCATCACGATCGCCATGCCGGCCGCGCGGGCCGCCTGCGCCGCCCGCACGGTGGTGGGGAACTCCGCCACCGCCACTTGCTCTTGCCGCGCCAGCTCCACGTGCTCGACCTCGGTGTCGTCGTGGCTGGCCAGCGGAATCCGCCGCGCATGGCAGCCGGCCACCACCTGGGCCCGATGGCCGGCGGCATGGCGCGCCTGCAGCTCGATGCGCTCGCGCACCAGCTCGTCGTACTCGTGGTCGCGCAGGCTGCCGTTGCGCTCGGTGTAGCGGCGGTACTTGGCCAGGTCGCGCCACTGGCGCTGCCCCGGCGTGTGGTCCATCACGCTGACCAGCTCGACCAGCGGATCGTCCGCGAACCGCTCGAAGTTGGCGACGATGTCGCAGGCCGAGATTTCGCAGCGCAGGTGCAGCATGTGGTCGACCCGCATCAGGCCGTCGCGGCGGCAGGCATGCAGCGCGGCGATGGAGGTTTCGTAGGTCTGGCTGCGGGTGCCGCCGTTGTCCATGTCGCCGATCACGATCGAGTCCAGCACCGTGGTGATGCCGGCGGCGGCGCACTGCGCGTCATGGGTGACGGTGGCCGAGGTGGCGTTCCAGATCACGCCCGGGCGCGGCACCAGGTGCTTTTCCAGGTTGTCGGTGTGCAGCTCCACCAGTCCCGGCAGCAGCCAGTCGCCGTCCCAGTCCTCGGCTGCGGCAAGGGAACTGCCGCCGGGGTCGATGGCGCGGATGGTGTCGCCCTCGATCACGGCGCAGCCCAGGAAGCTGTCAGTGCCGGTGACGATGCGGGCGTTGCGGATGATGCGTTGGTTCATGATGACTCGGGGTGGATTCAGGATCGGTAGGCTTCGATGTCGAGGCAACGGCTGGCGACGGCGTCGCGCACCTGCGCGTCGTGGAAGATGCCGATGACCGCGGCCCCGTTCGCGCAGGCCTCACGGATCAACTGCACGACCACGGCGCGGTTGGCGGCGTCGAGCGACGCGGTGGGTTCGTCCAGCAGCAGGATGGGATGGCCGGCGATCAGGCCGTGGGCGATGTTCACGCGCTGCTGCTCGCCGCCGGAGAAGGTGGCGGGCGGCAGGTCCCACAGCCGCTCGGACAGGTTCAGGCGCGCCAGCCACTGCGCGGCCCGCGCGCGGGCCGCCTCGGGCGCGGTGCCCAGCTGCCGCAGCGGCTGCGCCACCACGTCCAGCGCCGACACCCGCGGGATCACCCGCAGGAACTGCGAGACGTAGCCCAGCGAGTGCCGCCGCACCGCCAGCACCTCGCGCGGCTGCGCCTGCGTCAGCTGCACGCCGCGGCCTTCGTGCAGGACGGTGACGGTGCCGGCGCTGGCGCCGTAGTTGCCGTACAGGCAGCGCAGCAGCGAGCTCTTGCCGCTGCCCGAGCGGCCGGTCAACGCCAGGCATTCGCCGGCCGCCACCGCCAGCTCGACGCCGGCGAACACCGGCAGCTGGGCCCCGCCGCGGCCGTGCAGGGTGAAAGTCTTGGCCAGGCCGCGCGCTTGAAGGACAGGGATCATGGGGTGAGCACCGAGGAGACCAGCAGTTGCGTGTAAGGGTGCTGGGGGTCGTCCAGCACGCGGTCGGTCAGGCCCTGCTCGACCACCTGACCATCTTTCATCACCAGCATCCGGTGGGCCAGCAGGCGCGCCACGGCGAGGTCGTGCGTGACCACCACCGCCGACAGGTGCAGGTCTTCGACCAGCTCGCGCAGCAGGTCCAGCAGCCGCGCCTGCACCGAGACGTCCAGGCCGGTGGTGGGTTCGTCCATGAACACCAGGCGCGGGCGGGTGACCAGGTTGCGGGCGATCTGCAGCCGCTGCTGCATGCCGCCCGAGTAGGTGCCGGGCAGGTCGTCGATGCGGCCGGTGTCCAGCTCGACCCGTTCCATCCAGTGCAGCGCCTCGCCGCGCAGCCGCCCGTAGTGGCGCCCGCCCAGGGCCATCAGGCGCTCGCCGACGTTGGCGCCGCCCGAGACGTTCATGCGCAGACCGTCGCGCGCCTGCTGCTCGACGAAGCCCCAGTCGGTGCGGGCCAGCCAGCGCAGCCGCGCCTCCGACAGCGAGGCCAGGTCGCACAGGCCGCCTTGCTGCTGGGCGTCGCGCATGTCGTAGGAAACCGCGCCTTCGTCGCAGGGCAGCCGGCCGGCCAGCAGCTTGAGCAGCGTGCTTTTGCCGGAGCCGGACTCGCCGACCACCGCCAGCACCTCGCCGCCATGCAGGTCGAAGCGGACATCGCGGCAGGCCCAGCGGGCGCGCCCGCCCTGCATGAACTGCTTGCCGACGCCACCGGCGCGCAACAGGACGTCGTTCATCCCACGGCCTCCAGCGGATCGCGCAGCCGCACCACCTGCTGCGCGCCGGCGTGGCCGCCGGCCTGGCGCTCGCCGCAAAAGTCACTGTCGGAGCAGACGAACAATCGGCCGCCGGCGTCGTCGACGATCATCTCGTCCAGGAAGCTGGCGCGCGAGCCGCACAGGGCGCAGGCGTGGGCCCAGCGCTGCACCTCGAACGGGTGGTCCTCGAAGTCGAGGCTGCGCACCCGGGTGTAGGGCGGGATGGCATAGATGCGCTTTTCGCGGCCGGCGCCGAACAGCTGCAGCGCGGGGTTCATGTGCATCTTGGGGTTGTCGAACTTGGGGATCGGCGAGGGCGAGGCAAGGTAGCGCTCGTCGACCAGCACCGGGTAGTCGTAGGTGCGCGCGATGGCGCCCAGCTGCGCGATGTCTTCGTACAGCCGCACGTTCATCAGCCCGTAGTCGGCCAGCGCATGCATGCGGATCGCCTCCGTCCGGCGCGGCTCCAGCCGGTACAGCGGCTCGGGCATCGGCACCTGGTAGACCAGGATCTGGCGCTCGGTCAGCGCCGTCTCGGGGATCCGATGGCGGGTCTGGATCAGCGTCGCCTCGACGGTGCGCGTGGTGGTCGGCACGCCGGTGGTGCGCTCGAAAAAGCGTCGGATGTTGACGGCATTGGTGGTGTCGTCGGCGCCCTGATCGATCACCTTGAGCACGTCGGGCCGGCCAATCAGGCTGGCCGTCAGCTGGATGCCGCCAGTGCCCCAGCCATAGGCCAGCGGCATTTCGCGCGAGCCGAACGGCACCTGGAAGCCGGGAATCGCCACGGCCTTGAGCATGGCGCGGCGGATCATCTTCTTGGTCCGCTCGTCCAGGAAGGCGAAATTGTAGGCATCGTCCATTCAGGCCACCTTCTTTCCGGTTGCATCGGGCTGCACGGCGGGCGCCGCGTGGGCGGCGCGCAGCTTGCGCACCAGCTCCAGTTCGGCCTGGAAGTCCACGTAGTGCGGCAGCTTCAGGTGCTGCACGAAACCGGACGACTCCAGCACGTCGGCGTGCGACAGCACGAACTCCTCGTCCTGCGCCGGTGCCTCTATGGTCTCGTCGAGTTCGCGGGCGCGCAGGGCGCGGTCCACCAGCGCCATCGCCATCGCCTTGCGCTCGCTGCCGCCGAACGACAGGCCGTAGCCTTGCGTGAACTGCGGCGGCAGCTCGCGGCTGCCGGCGAACTGGTTGACCATCTGGCACTCGGTGATCTCGACGTCGCCCATGTCGATGGCAAAGCCAAGCTCGTCCGGCACCATCTCCACCGCCACCGCGCCGCGCCGGATCTCGCCGACGAACGGATGGCCGTTGGCGTAGCCGCGCTGGGTGGAGTAGCCCATTGCCAGCAGCCAGCCTTCGTCGCCGCGCGCCAGCGCCTGCAGCCGCAGCGGGCGGTCGGCCGGGAACATCAGCGGCTCGCGCGTGAGGTCGCCAGGCTCGGCGCCCGCGCGCGGTGCGGGCACCTCGACCAGCCCTTCGCGCGCCATCAGGTCCTGCACCCGCGGCACCGCCTGCGGCAGCGGCTCGGCCGCCGGCGCCGGCGTACTCGCCCGGCCTTCGGCCAGCAAGCTGAAGTCCAGCAAGCGCTGCGTGTAGTCGTAGCTCGGCCCCAGCAGCTGGCCGCCCGGCACGTCCTTGAAGGCCGCCGAGATGCGACGCAGCAGGTGGATGCGCGCGGTGTCCAGCGGCAGCGCGTAGCCGAACCGCGGCAGCGTGGTGCGGTAGGCGCGCAGCAGGAAGATCGCCTCCACCAGGTCGCCGGCCGCCTGCTTGATGGCCAGGGCGGCCAGTTCGCGGTCGTACAGCGAGCCCTCGGTCATGACGCGGTCCACGGCCAGCGGCAGCTGCTGCGCGATCTGGGCCACCTGCAACTCGGCGACGGCGCGGTCGCCGCGGCGCTGGCCTTGCAGCAGGCGGCAGGAGTTTTCGATGGCGGCGGCTCCGCCCTTGACGGCAACGTACATCAGGTGGTCTCCAGCGGGCCGACGCGCGTGCTGCGCGGCAGGGCCAGCAGCTGTGCGCCGCAGGTGAAGAACAAGTCCACGCCTTGCGGGAAGCCGGCGTGGCTGGCCTGCCATTGCGGCCAGAAGGCATCGGGCAGGCCGGCCAGCGACAGCGTCTCGCGGTGCTGGATGCCGGGGCCGTGCGCGTGCAGCTCGGTGCCCCCGCGCAGCGCGGGCACCTCGATCAACAACGTGCAGGACTGGTCGGGCGCACCAGCGCTGCCGGTGCGAAAGCACTCCAGCGGCGGCATGCGCGCGGGGTCGGTGACCACCGCGAAGGTGGCGGCCGCCGGATCGTCGGTGGCCGCTGCGCCGGTGTGGAACCGCAGCCAGTAGCGCAGGGCATCATCGGCCTGCTGCCACCAGACCGGCGTGTCCTCGTCGGCCAGTGCCAGCAGCAGGTGCGACATGGCGGCCCCCAGCGGCAGCCGGGGGATGAGGCGGCCGGCGAGCTGCGGCCGCGCCGGCCGCGCCAAGGCGTCCAGCGCGATGCGAAAAGCCTGCTGCGCGTCGTGCACCGGATCCTGCAGTCCGGCCCATGGGAGACTGCTCATGCGTCCCCCCGCATCATGGTGAAGAACTCGACCTTCGACGAGGCAAGCTCGCGGCTGCGCTGCGTCCGCTGGCCCGCTTGCTGGCGCGCCAGCGGCTCGATCACTTCGTCCAGCAGGCGGCCGTGCAGGCGCGGCTCCTGCAGCAAGGCGTCGAGGGTCGCGACCAGCTGCGCATGGCGGCGCGACCGGCCCAGCACGTAGCCCACACCCAGGTGGGCGTCCACCCGCACCGCGCAGCGCGTGACGGTGGCTTCGCCCAGGTTGAAGGCGTCGCCGGTGCCGCCGACACGCCCGCGCAACATCACCATGCCGCACTCGGGTGCGCGCACCAGCTCGTCGCCGCCGGCCGGCAGCCACTGCGTCACGGCGCGCTCCAGCGTGTCCTGCGGGGCACGCGCCAGCACGGCCAGCCAGCGCTGGCGCGGAGTTCGCGGAAAATCGGAAACTGTCATACGGATGTCCAGATCGGTTCGTAGAGTCGAAGGCATGAAGCCCAGGACTGCACTTGAACCGTTCACCGTGACCTATTGATGACAACCGACCTCCAACTCGCAGCGCGCTACGCCATCTACCACGCCCCCGCCGTCGACTCGGCCTGGTGGCGGTTCGGCGCCGGCTGGCTCGGCCGCGACGAGCTGCGCGACCTTGCGTTGCCGCAGCCGCGCTTGGCCGGGCTGTCGCCCGATCGCTTCGCCGCCGCCACCGCCGGGCCGCGCCGCTACGGCTTCCACGCGACGCTGAAAGCGCCGTTCCGGCTGCGCGCAGGCGCCAGCGAGCAGCTGCTGCTGCGCCGGCTGGCCGAGGTGGCGGGCACGTTGGGCGCGGTGCCGCTGGGCGCGCTGTTTCCGCTGCAGCTGGACGGCTTCGTCGCGCTGGTGCCGGCCGGGCGACCCGAAGGCCTGCACGCGGTGGCCTCGCATTGCGTGCTCCAGCTGGACGACCTGCGCGCGCCCTTGACCCAGGCGGAGCTGGCGCGGCGCGGACCGCTCGATGCGATCGGCGCCAGCCTGTTGCAGCGGTACGGCTACCCGCACGTGCTGGAGCGCTTTCGCTTTCACCTGACCCTCAGTGGCCAGGTCGACGACGCCACCGCGCAGGTGCTGCTGGCGCGGGCGGCCGAGGCGGTGGACGCCTTGCAGCACGGCGCCGCCGGCTGTGCCCGCCTGGATCGGCTGTGCCTGTTCCGGCAAGACCATGCGCACGCGCCGTTTCTGCGCATCCACGACGAGGCGTTGGTGCCATGAGTGCCGCACGACCGCCCCAAGGCACCGAGCCCCCGCCGCTTGCGAAGGCGGCAGAAGCAGACCGCGCGGCGGGCAATCCAGGGGGAGCTTGTCCATGACTGGTTGCTGGGTGATCGTATGCGGGCCATCCGGCGCCGGCAAGGACAGCGTGATCGGCTGGGCCCAGGCCGCGCTCGCGCGCCATCCGCGCGTGCGCTTTGCCCGCCGGCTGGTGACGCGGGAGGCCCACCCGGCCTCCGACCACGAGCCGGTCAGCGCCGGCGAGATGCAGGCCTTGCGCGCGCGCGGGGCGCTGGCCTGGCACTGGGAGGCGCATGGCTGCGCCTACGGAGTGCCGCAAGCCTGCGCCGACGCGGTGGCCGACGGCAAGGTGGTGGTGGTCAACGGTTCGCGCGCGCACGCCTTGTCGCTGGCCGACTGCGACAACGTGCGGTGCGTGCTGGTGACGGCGCCCGACCCGCTGCTGCGGCAACGGCTGCAGGCGCGCG
>NZ_JAQGLS010000091.1 GCF_028292805.1 Ramlibacter sp.
GCCGCCGCCATAGCCGCCGCTGCCCGCGTAGCCGCCTCCACCGGAGCCAGCGCCCGAGTGGCCACCGCCACCCTGGCCGCCGTCGGAACCATAGCCGCCGTGGCCAGCTTGGCCGCCCTGGCCACCCTGGCCACCCGAGGCGCTCCGGCCACCTCCGCCTTCGTGTCCGCCGCTCGCGCCATGGCCGCTGCGGGGCGGGCTCGACGGCGGGCGCTTGACCCGCGCGCTCAGGTCGATCTCCGGCAGCACGCCGCGGCCAATCAGGAACTCGTTGGCATCGCGATACCCTTGCACCGCCCGCGGCGTGATGTGCAGCGCGATCACGTCCTTGGCGGCGGTCCAGGTCTCGCGCGAGAGCTTGCAGGCCATCCACTGCTCGACCATCAGCTGCGCCAGCGCCTCCGGCCGCAGCACGTCTTCGGCCGCCAGGTCGTCGCCGCCCTCCAGGTGGGTCACCCGCAGCCGCAGGTCGTTCAGGTCCCAGACTGCCTTTTCCTGCACCGCCATGGCCAGGCGCGAGGACAGGATCTTGTTTTCGACCACGTCGTCGCCGATCAGCTCCAGGCTGGTCACCTGCATCCGGTTGCGGCCGCTGGCGGTGGGGGTGGGGGGAACCATGGCGCGGCGCCAGGCACGCACCGTGCCCTCGGCCCAGCGCGCGGCTTCCTTCTCGAACTCCACCAGGGCGTCACGCCGCGCGTGCATGTCGCGGCTGCTCTGGGCCGTGTTCATGGCCTCGCCCAGCGCCGTTCGCACCGCCTCGGACAGCTCCGGCAACACCGCCTCCATGTGGGCCACGAAGCGCTCACGCGCTTGGCGGGCCAGTGGCGTCGCGGCGGGTGTGAGGGTGGACGACATGGACCGGGCGCTTCTCAGACGGTGGCGCCCGCGTTCGGGTCGTTCGGGTCGCCTTCACGCTTGCCGGTGCCCTTGACCAGGTCCTCGCGCTTGATGCCCAGCCACATGGCGATGGCGGCGGCGACGAACACCGACGAATAGATGCCGAACAGGATGCCGATGGTCAGCGCCAGCGCGAAGTAGTACAGCGTGGCGCCCCCGAACAGCAGCATCGACAGCACCATGACCTGGGTCGAGCCGTGGGTGATGATGGTTCGGCTGATGGTGGACGTGATCGCGTGGTCGATGGTCTGCGCCGGCGTCAGCTTGCGGTTGCGCCGGAAGCTCTCGCGGATCCGGTCGAAGATCACCACCGACTCGTTGACCGAGTAGCCCAGCACCGCCAGCACCGCCGCCAGCACCGCCAGCGAGAACTCCCACTGGAAGAAGGCGAAAAAGCCCAGGATGATGATCACGTCGTGCATGTTGGCGACGATCGCCGCCACCGCGAACTTCCATTCGAAGCGGACGGCCAGGTACAGCATGATGCCGATCACCACCATGGCCAGCGCCTTGATGCCGTCGGTGGCGAGCTCCTCGCCCACCTGGGGCCCGACGAACTCGGTCCGCTTGAGCACCAGGGCCGGGTCGACGGCCTTCAGAGCCGCAAAAACCCGGTCGCTCTGTTGCGCAGAACTCACGCCTTTTTGCGCCGGCAGCCGGATCATGACGTCGCGGGCGGTGCCGAAGTTCTGCACTTGCACGTCGCTCAAGCCCAGCGCGGCCACGCTCTTGCGCACCGATTCCACGTCCGCGGGTTGCGAATACTGCACCTGCATGACCGTGCCGCCGGTGAATTCCACCGACAGATGCAGGCCCTTGGTGGCCAGGAAAAACACGGCTGCCAGGAAGGTCAACACGGAAATCGCGTTCAAAATCAACGCGTTCCGCATGAACGGGATGTCCCGACGGATCTTGAAAAACTCCACTTTCGTCCTTCCCGTGGCGGCCGCCCCCGCCGCCCGGCCCAAGGGCGCGGAGCGGCCGGGACTGGCGCCCGATGTTTACTCTGCCTTGGTTATAGCGCCATCGGCGTCCGCCCGCCAGACCGTCCCGATGGAAACCGACTTCAGTTTCTTCTTGCGGCCGTACCAGAGGTTGACCAGGCCGCGGGAGAAGAAGACCGCCGAGAACATCGACGTCAGGATGCCCAGGCAGTGCACCACCGCGAATCCGCGCACCGGCCCCGAGCCGAACGCCAGCAAGGCCACGCCGGCGATCAGGGTGGTGACGTTGGAGTCCAGGATGGTCGCCCAGGCCCGGTCGTAGCCGGCGTGAATCGCGCCCTGCGGCGAGGCGCCGGCGCGCAGTTCCTCCCGGATCCGTTCGTTGATCAGCACGTTCGAGTCGATCGCCATGCCCAGCGCCAGCGCCATGGCCGCCATGCCCGGCAGCGTCAGCGTGGCCTGCAGCATCGACAGCACCGCCACCAGCAGCAGCAGGTTGAAGGCCAGCGCGATGCTGGAGAACACCCCGAACAGGTTGTAGTAGATGATCATGAACGCGCAGATGGCCGCGAAGCCCCAGGCCACGCTGTGGAAGCCCTTGGCGATGTTCTCGGCGCCGAGCGACGGGCCGATGGTCATTTCCTCGATGATCTCCATCGGCGCGGCCAGTGAGCCGGCGCGCAGCAGCAGCGCCGTGTCGTTGGCTTCCACCGTCGTCATCTGGCCGGAGATCTGCACCCGGCCGCCGCCGATCTCACTGCGGATCACCGGCGCCGTCACCACCTCGCCCTTGCCCTTCTCGAACAGGATGATGGCCATGCGCTTGCCGATGTTCTCGCGCGTGATGTCGCGGAAGATGCGCGAGCCCTTGGCGTCCAGCGTCAGGTGCACCGCGGCTTCCTGGGTCTGGCTGTCGAAGCCGGCCTGGGCGTCGGTCAGATTCTCGCCGGTCAGCACGACCTGCTTCTTGACGATGATCGGGCGGCCGTCGCGCTCCAGGAAGCGCTCGGAGCCGAACGGCACCGGCCCGGCGCCGAGCTCGGCCGAGCGACCTTCGGCGCTTTCGTCCACCATCCGAACCTCCAGCGTGGCGGTGCGCCCCAGGATGTCCTTGGCCTTGGCGGTGTCCTGCACGCCGGGCAGCTGCACCACGATGCGGTCCAGCCCCTGCTGCTGGATCACCGGCTCGGCCACGCCGAGCTCGTTGATCCGGTTGTGCAGGGTCACCATGTTCTGCTTGAGCGCCTGGTCCTGCACCAGCCGGGCCGCTTCCTGCTTGATCGTGGCCCGCACCAGGGTGGCCTCGCCCTCGGCCACCTCGGCCAGCAGCAGGTCGGGGAACTGGTCGGCCAGCACGGTACGCGCCGACTGCAGCGCCGCCGGGTCCCGAAAGCGCACTTCGACCGTCTGCCCGTTGCGGGTGATGCCGGCGTGGCGGATGTTCTTTTCGCGCAGGATGGTGCGCAGGTCGCCGGTGAAGGACTCGGCCTTCTTGGTCAGCGCGGCCTGCATGTCCACCTGCAGCATGAAGTGCACGCCGCCGCGCAGATCCAGGCCCAGGTACATCGGCTGCGCGCGCAGCGCGGCCAGCCAGTTGGGCGTGGCCGACAGCAGGTTCAGCGCCACCACATAGGGAGGATCGGTCGGGTCGGGCACCAGCGCGCGCTGGATCGCGTCCTTGGCCTTGAGCTGCACGTCGGCGCTGTCCAGGCGGACCTTGATCGAGTTGGCGTCGCGGGCGATCGAGCGCGGCTGGATGCCGGCCTGCGCCAGCGCCTGCTCGACGCGCGCCTGCGTGGCCGCTTCGACGCGGACGGTGGCCTTGCCGGCGGAGACCTGGACGGCCGGATCTTCACCGAAGAAGTTGGGCAGGGTGTAGATCACCCCGATGAGCAGCGCGACCGCGATGATCACGTACTTCCATAGCGGGTAACGGTTCATGTTTGCGTTGAGCGTCAGCGTTGGGCGTCGAGCGTGAAAGCGGGAGCGAGCGCGGCCTCCACGCTCAAGGCCGAACGCTCACCGTCGAACACGGTTATTTCAGCGAGCCCTTGGGCAGGACCTGGACCACGGCGGTGCGCTGCAGCTGCACTTCCACGCCCGAGGCGATCTCGACGCTCACGTAATTGTCACCGAGCTTGGTGACCTTGCCGATCAGGCCGCCGGAGGTGGCGACTTCGTCACCCTTGGCCAGGGCTTCGATCATGGAGCGGTGCTCCTTCTGGCGCTTCATCTGCGGCCGGATCATGACGAAGTACAGCACGACGAACATCAACACCAGCGGCAGCATGCTCATCAGGGAGTCTTGCATGCCGCCGCCAGTGGCGGCGGCCGGCGCCGCTTGGGCGAAGGCGGAAGAAATCAGCACGGTGTCTCCAGGGGGCCGGGTGGCCGCTTTAACAAGGATGGTCGCCCGGGGCGCAGCCGGCACGGCCGGCCCGGGTGCCACGGGAAGAAGCCGGATTGTATGCGCCGGGCCGCGCGGCGGCACGGCGGCGAGGCCATGGCCCCGCCGCCGCCGGGCGCTTCAGGCCGCCTGCCGCTCGGCGGCGCCGCCGCGCCACTGCTGCAGCAAGGCGTCCCACCGGGGGCGGGCCGCGGCCAGGTTGCGCTCCTTGACGTGGCCGTAGCCCTTGATCTGCTCGACGACGCGGGCAATGTCCACGGCCAGCCCGTGGTTGGCGGGCGTCAGCCGCTCGACCAGCTCCTGCACGGTGCGGCGGTAGTCCTGGACCAGGGCGCGTTCGGTGCGGCGCTCCTGGGTCCGCCCGAACGGGTCGAAGGCGGTGCCGCGCAAACCCCTGAGCCGGGCCAGCAGCCGGAACAGCTGGAAAGTGGCGGGGCCGAACTTGCGCTTGACCAGCTCGCCCTTGCCGTTCTTCTTCGCGATCATGGGCGGCGCCAGGTGGTAGTGGATCTTGTAGTCGCCTTCGAACCGGGCCGCGATCTTTTCGCGAAAGCCCGTTTCAGCATGCAACCGCGCCACCTCATACTCGTCCTTGTACGCCATCAGCCTGAACAGGCCGCGCGCCACCGCTTCGGTCAGGGCGGTCCTGCCCAGCGGCGCCTCGGCGGCGCGCACGCGCTCCACCAGCTCCCGGTAGCTGGCAGCGTAGCGGGCGTCCTGGTAGTCGGTGAGGAACTCGACGCGGCGCTCGACCAAGCCATCGACGGTCTCGCGCTTCTTGAACTCGATCACCTGCGCCGGGCGCAGCAGCGCCTCGATCCGGCCCAGGTCGTGGGCGGCATGCCGGCCCCATTCGAAAGCAGCCTTGTTGGCGTCGACGGCCACGGCGTTCAGCTCGATGGCGCGCAGCAGGGATTCGCGGCCCAGCGGTACCCAGCCGCGCTGCCAGGCGTAACCCAGCAACATCGGGTTGGTGTAGATGCTGTCGCCCATCAACTGCGCAGCGGCGGCGTCGGCGTCGAAGATGCCCAGCCCCTGGGGGCCGACCGCCTTGCCGATTTCGGCGCTGCACTCGGCGGCCGGGTTGGCCCAGTTGGCGTCGCGCACGAAGGCGGCCGTCGGCGCGCTGTGGGAGTTCAGCGCCACGCGGGTGCGGCCTTGCCGCATGCGGGCCACGGTTTCCTTGCCGCCGGTGACGATCGGGTCGCAGCCGATGATCAGGTCGGCCGCGGCCATGCTCACGCGCGTGGTGCGGATGGCGTCCTGATGGTCGGCGATCAACACGTGGCTCCAGGTGGCGCCGCCCTTTTGCGCCAGCCCGGCGGCGTCCTGGGTGACGATGCCGCGCCCTTCGATGTGCGCGGCCATGCCCAGCAGCTGGCCGATGGTGATGACGCCGGTGCCGCCGACACCGGCGACCACGATGCCGTAAGCCTCGTTCGTGCGCGGCAGCTGTGGCTCGGGCAGCTCGCCCAGTGCGAACGGCGAGGCCGCTTCCGTCTTGTCCTTGTCTTTGAGCTTGCCGCCCTCCACGGTGACGAAGCTGGGGCAAAAGCCCTTGAGGCAGCTGGTGTCCTTGTTGCAGGTGCTCTGGTTGATGGTGCGCTTGCGACCGAACTCGGTCTCCAGCGGTTCCACCGACAGGCAGTTGGACTGGACGCTGCAGTCGCCGCAGCCCTCGCAGACCAGGTCGTTGATCACCACCCGCACGGCCGGATCGACCAAGGCGCCGCGCTTGCGCCGGCGCCGTTTCTCGGTGGCGCAGGTCTGGTCGTAGATGATCACGGTGACGCCCGGGATCTCGCGGAACTCGCGCTGCACGCGATCGAGCTCGTCGCGGTGGAACACGTCAACGCCGGCCGGCAGCTTGGCGCCCTGGTACTTCTCGGGTTCGTCGGTCACCACCACCAGCTTGACCACGCCTTCGGCCGTCAGGCTGGCCGCGATCTGCAACACCGAGTGGCCCTCAGGCCGCTCACCGACCTGCTGGCCGCCGGTCATGGCGACGGCGTCGTTGTAAAGCACCTTGTAGGTGATGTTGGCGCTGGCGGCAATGGCCTGCCGGATCGCCAGCGAGCCGCTGTGGAAGTAGGTGCCGTCGCCCAGGTTGGCGAACATGTGCTTGTCGTTGGTGAACGGCTGCTGGCCGACCCAGGGCACGCCCTCGCCGCCCATCTGCGTGAAGCCGATGGTGGCCCGGTCCATCCAGGTGGCCATGAAGTGGCAGCCGATGCCGGCCATGGCGCGCGAGCCTTCCGGCACCACGGTGGAGGTGTTGTGCGGGCAGCCGGAGCAAAACCAGGGCATGCGGTCGCCCTTGATCTCCACCACCTGCATCGCCCGCTCCTTGGCCTGCAGGATCGCCAGCTGCGCCTCGATGCGCGCCAGGGTGTCGGGGTCCAGGCCCTGCTTCTTGAGGCGGTGCGCGATGGCGCGGGCGATCAGCGCCGGCGACAGGTCGGCGTTGGCGCGCAGCAGCGTGCGCGAGGTCGGGTTCGGCATCGACCATTCGCCGCCGGAGAAATCGCCTTCCTGGTCGTCGAACTTGCCCAGCACGTTGGGCCGCACGTCCGGCCGCCAGTTGTACAGCTCTTCCTTCAGCTGGTACTCGATGACCTGGCGCTTTTCCTCCACCACCAGGATCTCGCGCAGGCCTTGCGCGAACTCGCGCGTGCCCTGCGCCTCCAGCGGCCAGACCACGGCGACCTTGTGCAGGCGGATGCCCACCCGGCGGCAGGTGGCGTCGTCCAGGCCCAGGTCCAGCAA
Source organism: Ramlibacter sp. (assembly GCF_028292805.1). Classification (GTDB taxonomy): domain Bacteria; phylum Pseudomonadota; class Gammaproteobacteria; order Burkholderiales; family Burkholderiaceae_C; genus Ramlibacter. Next base: position 7,018 of record NZ_JAQGLS010000091.1, read on the forward strand.
GGCCTGGCGGGTGTCGTTGTAGGCCTTGCCGCTGGCGATGATGCCGAAGCGGTCGTTCGGGCCTTCGATCACGTTGTGGTTCAGACGGTTGGCGCGGATGTAGGCCAGTGCCGCGTACCATTTGTAGTCGAAAAGGCGCGCTTCCTGGTCCAGTGCCACGTCCGGCCAGCGGATGTGGACGCCGCCGTCCGGCATCTGGAAATCCGTGGGGATGTTGATCTGTACCCGCTCCGGGTCGATCATCGCGGTGGCGCTGGACTCGACGATTTCCTGGATCGTCTTCATGCTGGACCAGACACCGGAGTAGCGGCTCATGGCGAAGGCGTGCAGGCCCAGGTCCAGGATTTCCTGCACCGAGGTCGGGAAGAACACCGGCAGGCCGCAAGCCTTGAAGATGTGGTCGCTCTGGTGGGCGGCGGTGGAACTCTTGGCCACGTGGTCGTCGCCGGCGATGGCGATGACGCCGCCCCAGGGCGTGGTGCCGGCCATGTTGGCGTGCTTGAACACGTCGGAGCAGCGGTCCACGCCGGGGCCCTTGCCGTACCAGATGCCGAACACGCCGTCGAACTTGTTGCTGCCGGCCGGGGCGAACCCGAGCTGCTGGGTGCCCCAGATCGCGGTGGCCGCCAGCTCCTCGTTGACGCCCGGCTGGAACACGATGTTCTGCGCCTGCAGGTACTTGCGCGCCTTCCACAACGCCTGGTCGTAGCCGCCCAGGGGCGAGCCGCGGTAGCCGCTGATGAAGCCGGCGGTGTTCTTGCCCTGCACCGCGTCGCGCTGGCGCTGCAGCATCGGCAGCTTGACCAGCGCCTGCACGCCGCTCATGAAGGCGCGCCCGTAGTCCAGCGAATACTTGTCGTCGAGAGTGACGGTTTCCAGCGCCTTGCGGATGTGTTCGGGCAGCGGTGCGTTCATGTCGTTTGCAGTCTCCGTGGGTCTGACCGAGTGTAGGGCGGCGGCGCGGATAAGTCTTTGCGTTGTGTGCCCTTTATCCCCTAGGATGAGCAAGACTCTTTCTTGAAACCGCCATTCATGGAAACACTTGATCGCTACGACATCCACATCCTGGGCGAGCTGCAAGCCGACGCCCGTCTGACCAACGCCGAACTGGCGCAACGGGTGGGCCTGTCGGCCGCGCCTTGCTGGCGGCGGGTGCGCGCGCTGGAGAAGGCCGGCTACATCCGCGGCTACCACGCGGAGATCGACCGCCGCAAGATCGGCCTGGGCGTGCTGGCCTTCGTGCGGCTGGATGCGCAGCGCACCACGGGCGAGGGCATGCGGGAGATGGAGGAGGCGATCCGCAAGATCCCGCAGATCGTTTCTTGCCACTACATCAGCGGCGCCGGCACCTTCGAGCTGCAGGTGGTGACGCGCGACCTGGACAGCTTTTCACAGTTCGTGCGCCTGGTGCTGATCAACCTGCCGAACGTGAAGGATCTGCACACCAGCTTTTCGCTGGGGGAGGTGAAGGCCAGTTCGAGCTGGCCGCTGGGGCAGCTTGCGAAGGAGTAGGGCAACTTCAAATCATCGAGGGTGGAGCCGCTCCAATCTTGCCGGGCCAGGACGGGGCAGCCCGCTTCGCGAGGCAAAGGAGGAGAAGGAGCGGGCGAAAGCGCGCGGGGGACATTCGCACCAAAGGGCGGCCCCTCCCTGGGCCGGCCCGAAGACAACAAGTCCGCACCCGCCTGAACGGGAATGACGGAATCACCGCGGCCACAGCACCCACAGCGCCAGCGGCTGCTTCAACCGTCCCGCCACTTCGCCGGCGCCCTCGCCCCAGCCGACGAAGTAGTCCGCCCGCACCGCACCGACGATGGCGCTGCCGGTGTCCTGCGCCAGCACCAGCCGCTGCAGGTTCAGCAGCGGCCCGGGCGTAGCCAGCCAGACCGGCGTGCCGTACGGAATGCTTTCCCGGTCCACCGCGATCGAGCGGCCCGGCGTCAACGGCACGCCCTGGGCGCCGCGCGGGCCGAAGGCGGCGTCCAGGTCCGACAGCGGCTCCTCGCGAAAGAACGTCGTTCGCGGATTGGCCCACAGCATCTCCTGCACCCGCTGCGGGTTGGCCCGGGCCCAGGCCTTGATGCCGGGCCAGGACGCATCGCGGATCGCGCCTTGCTGCAGCAGCCAGCCGCCCACGCTGCGGTACGGATGGTCGTTGGTGCCGGCGAACGCCAGCCGCACCGTGACGATGCGGCCGTCCGGCTCCGTCACCCGCACCCGGCCCGAGCCCTGGATCTGCAAGGTCAGCGCGTCCAGCGGATCGGCCAGGTAGACGATCTCGCGGCCGCGCAAGGCGGCCCGCGCCTGCGGCGAGCTGTCCATTTCCTGGCGGCTGTACCAGGGGCGGCGGGCACCGAAATCGGCCGGCAGCCGGTACAGCGGCACCTGCTGCGTGGCCGTGGGCAGCCGAGAGCCATCGAGCACGGGCTCGTAGTACCCGGTCAGCAAACCCTCGGCGCCGGGCTGCAACGGTTCGACCCGGTACGGCTGCAGCCGCTGCTGCATCCAGGCGCGCTGCTCATCCGGCCCGGCAATCGACAGGCGCCGCACCTCGGGGCTCAGGGTCGCCAGCGCCTCGGGCGGGCGCTCGCAGCTGCGGATCCAGGCGTTCCAGGCCTCGTGCAGGCTGTCGCTCTCGAAGCCGGGCAGTTCGGACCAGCGCACCGGCTGCCAGCGGCTCTTGCCTTGCAGCAGCGCCGGTGGCAGCGGCACGCCGTCGTCCGGCGCGGCGGGCAGCGGAGGCGCCGCGCCGGACGACGGCGCAGCGCGGGGCCAGGGTGAAGAATCGGGCGGGAGGGGCACGGAGCCGCAAGCCGCCAGCATTCCTACAATGGCGGTCAACCAAAGGACACGGGACATGCTGCTGATTCTGCTTGAAGCCTTGCTGGCGCTGCTGCTGCTGGTGGGCATCGTGTGGTGGACCATGTTCTCGGGCCGCAAGGGCGGGGAGCCGCCGCGGCGGGACGACGAGCCGCCCAAGGACTAAAGGTCGCGCAGCAGGTTGGCCAGTTCGACCGCCGACTTCACTTCCATCTTGTCGAAGACGCGGGCCCGGTGCACTTCCACCGTGCGCACGCTGATTGTCAGCTGGTCGGCGATCAGCTTGTTGGGCAGGCCCTTGGCCACCAGCCGCATGACGTCGCGCTCGCGCTCGGTCAGCTCCTCCAGCCGCGTGAGCAGCAAGCCTTTTTCCTTTTGCGCCGCCAGCACCTGCTGCGAGCGCCCCAGGGCCTCCTCGATGCGGTCGACCAGCGCGTTGTCGGAAAACGGTTTCTCGCAGAAATCGAAGGCGCCGCGCTTGACCATGTCGACCGCGGTCGGCACGTCGGCATGGCCGGTCAGGAAGATCACCGGCAGCGCCTCCACCAGCCGCCGCTGCAACAGCTGCTCGAACAGCGCCAGCCCGCTCATGCCCGGCATGCGCACGTCCAGCAGCAGGCAGCACGGCTCGGTGGGCTGGAAGCCCCGCTCCAGCATCGCGGCGAACTCCTCGGCGCTGGCGAAAGTCTCGGACAGCAGGCGACGCGAGCGCAGCAGCCAGGCCAGCGCCTCGCGCACGCCGGCGTCGTCGTCGACGATGAAGACGGTGGCGTCGGCGGCAGGTTGCATCAGGTGGGATTGCCGGGAGCAGCCGGCAGGGTGAAACGGAAAATGGTACCGCGCGGCAGGTTGGACTCGAAAGCCAGCGCGCCGCCATGCTGCTCCACCACCGTGCGGCACAGGCTCAGGCCCAGGCCCATGCCTTCGGCCTTGGTGGTGAAGAACGGCGTGAACAGCTGCGCCTTGACCTCGTCGGCGATGCCCGGGCCGACGTCGGTCACGGAAAATTCCAGCCAACGCTGGCCACCTTCGGCCGCGGCGGTGGCGCGCACCTGCAGCAGCAGCGAAGGCTGGGCCGCGCTGGCCTCGTCCATCGCCTGCATGGCGTTGCGCGCCAGGTTCAGCAACACCTGCTCGACCATCGTGCGGTCGCACAGCACCGGCGGCAGCCCGGGCGCCACCCGGCTTTCGACCCGCACGCCCAGCTTGCGCGCCTGCAGGTTCACCAGCGGCATGATCGCCTCCAGCAGCGCCGGCGGCGCCACCAGTTCGCGCGCCTGGACCCGGCGCCGCACGAAGTCGTGCACGCTCTTGATGACGCGACCGGCGCGGTCGGCCTGTTCCGCGATCCGCGAGAGCGCCAGCCGCAGGTCGTCGGCGGCCGCCGGTTCGTGCTGCAGCAGGTTGAGCGAGCCGGTCGCGTAGCTGGCGATCGCCGCCAGCGGCTGGTTCAGCTCGTGGCTCAGGAGCGACGCCATCTCGCCCACCGTCGCCAGCCGGGCCGTCGCCTGCAGCCGCTCCTGGCTGGCGCGCGAAAGCTCCTCCACCCGGCGCTGCTCGCTGATGTCCAGCACCGCGCTCATCCAGCCGGTTTGCAGGCCCAGGGCGTTGATCAGCGGCGCTTCGATGATCAGCACCGGGAAGCGGGTGCCGTCCTGGCGCATGAACACCGACTCGAAGCCGGCGCGCGGCGGCGTCGTGCCAGCCGCCAGCCGCACGGTCTGGCGGCGGCTGTATTCCTCGCGCAGTTCCGGCGGCCAGTAAGGCGGCTCGCTCTGGCCCAGCAGCGCCTCGGCCGAAAAGCCGACCATCTCGCAGAAGGCCGGGTTGACATAGGTGGTGCGGCCCTGCAGGTCGCGCGCCCGCAGGCCGGTCACCAGCGAATCCTCCATCGCCTTGCGAAAGGCCAGCGCATCGGCCAGGTCTTCTTCCACCTGCAGCCGGCGGCGCGTGTCGTGGCCGAGCATGAACATCACCGTCACCAGGGCGATCGACATCACGGTGACGAGCGCCGTCAGCACGTTGGGGAACAGGTCGGGCTGCGAGCGCCAGCTGTCCATGCGCAGCACCATGGTGCTGCCCGGCAGGTCGAGCAGCTGCAACGCTGTGAAGACACGGCTGCCGCGCCGCGCCAGCCCGTGCATCGCCAGCCGGGTACCGTCGGCCTCGGTGAACGACACCTCCTGGCTGCGCCCGAGCTGCGGGCCGATGCGGGCCGCCAGCAGCTCGCCGAGCGAATAAGTGGCCACCAGGTAGCCGGTCAGCTGGCCGGCGCTGACCTGCGGCACGCACAGCTCCATCAGCTCCAGCCCGAGCCCGTCGAGCTGGGGCACGAAATGGCTGCGGGCATAGGCATGGCTGCTCAGGCGCCGGCCGGTGGCGCAGGCCTGCTGCACTTCCGCCTGCGCGTTGGCGCGGCCGAGCCGGGCGAACACCGGCGGCCGGTACGGCGTCTCGGCGGCGGCCAGGATTTCCAGCCGCGGCCCGCGCCATTCGATGCGGACCCACTCGCGGTTGACCCGCAGCAACTGGTCGGCTTGTTGCTGCCAGGCCTCCGACGATGGATGGCCCGCCTGCAGCGCCTGCAGGTCCTGCACGTTGCGGGTCAACGCCGAGCGGATGTCGCTCAGCGCATCGGCGCCGTCGCGCTCGACGTTGCTCTGGGCCTGGCTGGCCTCGTAGCGCGCCGCCAGCCAGACCAGGGTGGCGAGCAGCGCCAGCACCAGCCCGCCGAGCAGCCCCCACAGCGACAGCCGCCGCCACGAGGGCCGCCGGCGCGGCCCGGACACGGGCGCGCCGCCTGGCGCGGCGAGCACGACAGCGCTCACAAGACGCGATGCGCCAGCGCGGGCAACTGGCCCCGCACCTGGGCCAGCCGCTGCACCGTGATTTCGGCCAGCACCACGCCTTCGCCGTCGTCGGCGCGCTGTGCCAGTAGCTGGCCCCAGGGATCGACCACCATCGAGTGGCCCCAGGTGCGGCGGCCGTTCTCATGGCGGCCGCCTTGCGCCGGCGCCGCGACGTAGGCGAGGTTCTCCACCGCGCGGGCGCGCAGCAGCAGCTCCCAGTGGGCCTCGCCGGTGACGTGGGTGAAGGCGCTGGGCACCAGCAGCAGGTCGGCGGCCAGCGCGCGGTACAGCTCGGGAAAGCGCAGGTCGTAGCAGACCGACAGCCCGACGCGCCAGCCGTGGCCGTCGCGCGAAGGCAGCACGAACGACTGCGGCGCGCCGCCCGCTTCGATCACGCGCGACTCGTCGTACTGCTCGCGCCCGTTGTCGAACTTGAACAGGTGGATCTTGTCGTAGCGCGCCACGCACTCGCCTTGCGGCGAGAAGGCCAGGCTGGTGTTGCGCACGTGCTGCGCGCTGGCCGCCGCCAGCGGCAGCGTGCCGCCCACGATCCAGATCCCGAGCGAGCGCGCGTGGTCGGCCAGGAAGTCTTGCACCGTCCCGGCGCCGAACGCCTCGCGCAGGGCCAGCTTGTCGGCTTCGTTCCGCCCCATCAGGCAGAAGTACTCCGGCAGCACGGCCAGCTCGGCGCCCGCGCGCGCGGCCTGCGTCAGCAACGCGCCGGCGCGTTCGAGGTTGGCCTGCAGGCTGGTGCCGGAGACGGTCTGGATGGCGGCGATCTTCATGCTGTGGCTCCCGTCAGCGCGCCACTGGCGCCGGTTGCGCGTTGACCGTCGCCTCGCGCGGGGCGGCCGGCGTGCGCGGCACGCGGCGCACCCGCGGGTCGGCCCAGGTGCCGTCGATCTGGAACTCCTGGGTGGCCGCGCGCTGCAGCGGCTCGCGCAGGAAGTACTGGGCCAGGAAGGTGCCAAGGCCGATGGCGGGATTGATCACCGTCGCCACCAGCGAGGCGGTGCCGGCGTTGATCTCGGGCACCACCACCACCTTGAGCTCCTGCGTCTCGCGCGCGATGTCGGCCTTGCCCTCCATCAGCACCGCCGCGTTGACGCCCTTCATCTGCAGATTGTTGGTGGCAGCCATGCCTTGCTCGATCGTCACGTCGCCGCGCACGAAGTCGAACTGGAAGCCTTCGCTGAACACGTCGCGAAAGTCCAGCGTCAGCCGCCGCGGCAGCGACTGCAGGCTCAGCACGCCCAGCAGCTTGGCCAGCCCCGGCTCGGCCTTGAGGAACTGGCCGGATTCGACGTTGATGTTGAAGTTGCCGGCCAGGCTGGGATAGTCCAGCGCCAGCGGCGAGCCGGCCCAGGCCACCGTGCCCTCCATGGTGCCGCGGCCGCGCCGCACGATGTCCTTCATGCCAAAGCGCGCCAGCACCTGGCCGGCGTCGGCGATCTCCAGGCGGAACTTCATGGCCGTGCGGCGGCGCTCGTTGGCCGGCGCCGCCGCGCTCGCGTCCAGCGCCGCCCAGTTGCCCGAAGCGGAAAACCGCAGGTCCGGCGTCGCCAGGCTCAGGCGATTCAGGCGCCATTCGCGGATGCCGCCCTCGCGCGCCACGGCGCCGGCGCCGCGGTTGACGGCGTCGATTTCCAGCCGCCCCAGCTTGCGTCCCTTCAGCTCGAAGTCTTCCACCACGATGTCCAGGGCCGGAATGCTGCCCGGTTGCTGTTCCAGCAGGGCTTCGACTTCGGAGGCGGCGGCGGCGCCGATGGTCAGCCGCGCCAGCCGCGCATGCAGCCGGCCGGCGCCGGTGTTCTGCGGCTGGCGGTATTCCACCACGCCACTGAGTTCCTGCGCATCGATGTTGGCGCGCCAGGTGCGGTCTTCGCGCGTGCCGTTGACGACCACGTTGTGCAGCGTGCGCCCCTCGACCCCCAGTTCGCGCGCCCGCAGCGCCATCACCGTGGGCAGGTACGCCAGCGCCCCGGCGCCGTCGGCCGTGGTGGTGGCTTGCGCCGGCGCGCTGGTGGCGTCGCCGGCCACGCGCTCCAGCGTCTGCTCCCAGGCGTCGATGTTGAAGCTGGCCAGCTGCACCTTGGCATGCACGCCCTCGGTCGGCAAGGCCAGCGTCTCGCCCGGCGCCAGGCCGACGGCGATGCCGCCGCGCAGCACCCTGGGCTCGGGCTGCGAGACGTCGCGCAGGTAGGTGACGGCGGCGATGCGGCCGATCTCGACCGACAGCGTCTCGTGCAAGGGCGCGGAGGCGCCGCCCGCCTGCGACTCGCGCGTCAGCGCCGTCTCGTAGCGCAGCGGCAGCACCGCCTCGGCCGTCTTGTTCAAGGGCGCCGGCAAGTTCAGCGCCATCCCCTGCAGGTTGCTGGTGACCAGCAGTTCCGCGTGCTTGCGGGGAAAGCCGAGCGTCAGCTGGTAGCCGGTACTGCCGCTGAAATCGCGCGCCAGCCGCGCCGCATGACCGAGTTCACGCGCCTGGCGCAGGCCGTCGGCCGTGACGGTGCCCTGCGCCCGCAGCTGCACCCAGGCCGGCTCGCCCGCCGCGCCGGCGCGGGTGCCGCCTTCCAGCCGCACGTCGCCGCCGAGCGCGCGCGCCTGCACGTCGGCCAGCTGGAAGCCTTGCTCGGTGAACTGCACGGCGCCGCGCGCGCGCGCCAGCAACGGGCTGTCGGGGGTGATCTGCACGTCGTTGCCGGCCAGCGTGACCGTGCCGCGCACCTGCGAGCGGGCCAGCTCGCCCACTGGCAGCACCAGCGCCAGATCGACCTGGGCATTGCCGGTGCCGGTGCTGCGCGCCAGCGCCTGGTTCAGGCTCGCCGCCAGCGGCGAGCCGTTGACGACCGCCAGCGATTCCGCCAGTGGCCCGCTGACGCGCGCCTCCACCCGGACTTCGGTGTGGGCGAAATCGGGGATGCGGGTCTCCACCTTCGCCTGCAACCGCGGCGCGTCGGCGAAGCGAGCGGTAGCGCCCCTGACCTGCATGCCGTTGCCCTGGAACACCAGCTCGCCGGCCAGGCCGGTCAGCGCCGGCCAGCGCCCGGCCTCGCCCGCCGACGGGTGCGGCACATAGGCCAGGTCGACATCGCGCACCCGCGCGGTGACCAGGAACTCGCCCTGCTTGCCATCGGCAAAAGGAAAGTGGCGCAGGTCGCCGCGGATCCGGAACTTCGCATCGGAGGCGCTGCCGGCCAGCACCGCGTCGCGCACGTAGGCGCGGGCCTCGCGGTCCACCCCCAGCGGCAGGTAGCGCCAGACGCGGGCGCCGTCGGCGCGGCTGATGGCGGCATCCAGTTCGAGCGTGCCCGGCTCGCCGGCGGCGGCGCGGCGCCAACTGAAGCGCCCCTCGCCCTGGGCATCGGCGTTGGCGAACTTCAGGCGTTCGACCGTGGCACTGAGCTGCTCGCCCTGCCGCTGCCAGCTCACGTCCGCGCCCAGGCTGGCCATGGTCAGCACCGGCTCCTCGAACACCCCGGGGAACTCCAGCGCGCCGTCGGCGATGGCCAGCCGCGCCTTGCCGCCGTCCTGCGTCAGCTCGAAGTCCAGCGCCGCGCCGCGCAGCCCCGGC
>NZ_JAQGLS010000092.1 GCF_028292805.1 Ramlibacter sp.
CATCGCGCTGGCCAATGCCCAGGCGTTCCTGGACAGCCCGGCGCCGTTCGCGATCCATTTCGCCTTTAGCTACGACGAAGAGGTCGGCTGCTTCGGCGTCAAGGAACTGATCGCCGACATGCGCGAAGCCGGCGTCGCGCCACTGGCCTGCATCGTGGGCGAACCCACCAGCATGGTGCCGGCGATCGCGCACAAGGGCGTGTACCGCTACAAGTGCTGCGTGCGCGGCAAGGAAGCGCATTCCTCGCTGACGCCGCAATCGGTCAATGCCATCGAAATGGCGGCGCGGCTGGTCGGTCGCGTGCGCGACATGGCCGAGGCTTTCGAGCGCGAGGAGCCGCGCTACCAAGGCTTCGACGTGCCGTTCTCCACCGCCAGCGTCGGCCAGTTCCACGGCGGCATCGCCGACAACGTGGTGCCGCGCGATGCCGAGTTCCGCTATGAATTCCGCGACCTGCCGACGGCCGACGCGCGGGCCATGCAGGCGCAGGTGCTGGCCCATGCGCGTGCGCTGGAGCCGGCGATGCAAAGGGTGGCGCCGGACGCCGGCTTTCGCTTCGAGACGATCTGCGAGATCCCCAGCTTTCTGGGCTCCGAGCAGGATCAGGTGACCCAGCTGGCGCTGCGCCTGGCCGGCGAGCAGCGCGTCACGCAGGTGGCTTTCGGCACCGAAGCCGGGCTGTTCAAGAACGCCGGCCTCCGCACCGTGGTCTGCGGCCCCGGCAGCATCGTGCAGGCGCACCAGCCCGACGAGTTCGTCAGCCTGGAACAGCTGGCGCGCTGCCAGGCGTTCATGCAGGGGCTGGCGGCGCTGCGCTCGCCGGACTTCTGATCAGGTCCGAACCCGCCCATCCCCCGCCAGCATCGCTTGCCCAGCTCGGCGGCCAGCGCCAGCGTCACGCCGTCAGGCCGACCTTGCCGCAGGCGTCGCCACCTGCGCGCCTCGGACAAGCCTGCTGCCTTAGGCCAATCGCCTAGGCCGTGCCCCTGCCGGGCCGGCCGGGCCGCTACCATCCGGGGATGCCTGCCACTTTCGCTCCGGCCGGTGCCGCCGGCGGCCTGCAACTGGTCCGCAGCGCCTGCCCGCACGATTGCCCCGACACCTGCGCCTTGCTGACTGCGGTGCAGGACGGCGTGGCGCTCAAGGTACAGGGCAATCCCGCGCATCCGCAAACCGCCGGCGTGCTGTGCGACAAGGTCGCGCGCGATGTCGAGCGCCATGCCGACTACCTGCTGCCCGCCACCACCCAGCTGGAGCACTGGGACATCCACGCTTCCTATGGTCACACCGAGGTGCTTCTGAACCGCCCGCCGATCGCGCCGCGCCAGGCGCGCACCAACACGCAGGTGTTCCGGGGCCTGGCGGCGCGCATGGGCTTTGACGATCCCTGCTTTGCCGAGGACGACGAGAGCCTGTGCCGGCTGGCGTTCGGCGACCAGGTCGACTTCGACGCCTTGCTGGAGCACGGCTTTGCCGGCCTGCCGGTGCCCGATGCGCCGTTCGCCGCTGGCGGCTTTCCGACCGAGTCCGGGCGCTGCGAGTTCTTCAGCGCGCGGCTGGCCCGGCAAGGCCCGGACGGCGTGCCGGACCACCTGCCCAATCACGAGGCCATCGGCAGTTCGGCGCTGTATCCACTGGCCATGATCTCGCCGCCGGCGCGCAACTTCCTCAACTCCACCTGTGTCAACGTGCGCAGCCTGCGCGCCGAAGGCGAGCCGGTGCTGGAGTTGCACGCGCTGGACCCGGCGGCGCGCGGCGTCGTCGACGGCGCCGTGGTGCGCGTGTTCAACGACCGCGGCGAGTACTTCTGCAAGGCGCGCGTCAATGCCAGGGCGCGGCCGGTCAACGGGCTGGGGATCTGGTGGCGCAAGCCGGGGCTGGCGGGCACCAACGTCAACCAGCTGACCAGCCAGCGGCTGACCGACCTGGGCCGCGCGCCGGTGTTCTACGACTGCCTGGTCGACGTCCAGCCGGCGTGAGGAAAAAGACACTCTTCATGGGACTGGCAGCAGTTGCGGGTTTGGCGGTGGCGGCGACGCTGTGCCTGTCGGGGTGCGCCACCCTGGGCTACTACTGGCAGTCGGTCAGCGGTCACCTGCATGTGATGGGCGCGGCGCGCCCGGTGGGCGACTGGCTGGCCGAGCCGCAGACGCCGGCGCGGCTGCGCGACAAGCTCGCCCTGTCGCAGCGCATCCGCGACTTCGCTTCGAACGAGCTGAAGCTGCCGGACAATCCCAGCTACCGCCGCTATGCCGAGCTGCATCGCAGTGCCGCCGTCTGGAACGTGACGGCCGCGCCGCCGCTGTCGCTGGAGCTGCGCACCTGGTGCTTTCCGGTCACCGGCTGCGTCGGCTACCGCGGCTACTACGACGAGGCGCGGGCCCGCGCCGAGGCCGCCGAGCTGGCGACGCAAGGCTACGAAACCAATGCCTATCCGGTGCCGGCCTATTCCACCCTGGGCATGCTGAACTGGGCTGGCGGCGACCCGCTGCTGAGCACCTTCATCCACTACCCCGAAGGCGAGCTGGCGCGCCTGCTGTTCCACGAGCTGGCGCACCAGGTGGTCTATGCCAAGAACGACACCATGTTCAACGAGTCGTTCGCCACGGCCGTCGAGCGGATCGGCGGGGCGCTTTGGCTGCAGCAACATGCGTCGGAGGCGGCGCGGCGGGAGTACGCCGAGTTCGACGCGCGCCGGCGCCAGTTCCGCGGGCTGTCGCGCGCCACCCGCGAGAGCCTCAAGGAGATCTACGAAACGCCCGGCACCGCGCCCGAGGCGAAGGAAGAGGCCAAGCGCCGCGTCATGGAGAAATTCCGCGCCGACTACGCGCAGCTGCGCGCCGGCTGGCCGGGCGATCCGGCGCGGTATCGCGGCTACGACCGCTGGGTAGCGAACGCCAACAACGCATTCTTTGGCACCCAGGCGGCATACGACGAACTGGTGCCGGGCTTCGAGGCCTTGTTCAAGCGCGAGGGCGGCGACTGGGCGCGCTTCTACCAGGCCGCGCAAGACCTGGCGAAGCTGCCCAAGGAAGAGCGCCAGCAACGACTCAAGGAGGGCACCGGTGGCTGAGATCAGAATCACGCGCGAACACGGGCTGGGGCTGGCGCAGGCGCGCCAGCTGGCCTTGCGCTGGGCCGAGGTGGCCGAGCGCAAGCTCGCGATGGAATGCACCTACGAGCAAGGGCTGGCCGGCGACGTGGTCAGCTTCAAGCGGTCCGGCGCCAGCGGGAAGCTGACGGTGGACCCGCACGAGTTCCAGCTGCATGCGAAGCTGGGACTGCTGCTGGGCGTGTTCCGCGGCAGGATCGAGACGGAAATCGTGCGCAACCTGGACACCCTGCTGGCCGAGCAGGAGCCGCTGGCGGCGTTCGAATCGGGGTTGGCGCAGCACGAGGCGCGCCGCGCCGCCAACCATCCGCCAAAGAAGGTGGCGCCGAAAAAGGCGCCCAAGGCGAATTAGCTCAGCTCAGCGACTCGATCAGCTGCGCGTACTGGCGCTTGGCGTCGTCGCTCGACGTGCCCTTCAAGCCGTTCCAGGCGTCCCACTTGGCGCGGCCGATCATGTCGCTGAAGCCGGGCTTCTTTTCCGTGTTGTCGCCCACGCTGGCTTGCTTGTACAGGCCGTAGATCTTCAGCAGCGTGGCGTTGTCCGGCCGCTCGGCCAGCTTTTTGGAGCTGGCGACGGCGGCGTCGAAGTCGGTCTGGAGGTCGGGCATGCTGCGTTCCTGCTGTTCTGTGCGGTCATCTTAAGGGGTGCTGGCGCAGGCGCAGCCGGCTGCACACCTCGGCGCGGACTGGGGGGCCGCCTGTCTCAGGCTTCGGTTTCCTTGGCCAGCATCGCCGCATGTTCCGCCGTGTAGTCGGCGGCCAGCGCCACCTTCTGCTCCTCGGTCAGCACTTCGCCGGCCTGCGGGAAGAACTTCTCCTCTTCTTCCTTGAGGTGGTGTTCGACCTTGTCGCACAGCTTCTGCACGGCTCGCGCCCATTCCAGCGCATGGGCGTCGAGCTTCTCGATTTCCTCGACCATCTCGTCCATTTCGTGGTGTTCGGCGATCGCGTGGCGCGACGCGTCCACGGTGCTGTCGTGCTCGAACAGCGGCACGTAGAAGAAGCGCTCCTCGGCGGTCTCGTGGGCGGCCAGTTCGCTCTTGAGGTCGTCGAACAGCCGCAGGCTTTCGTCGCTGGCCTGCTTGGCGTCCAGGAGGCGCGCGCACAGCTCGCGCTGCTTCTCATGGTCGACGATGAGGGCTTGGAAGATGTTCATGCAAGCGATTCTGGAATGGCCCGTCGTTCCGCCCTGTAGGCGCGCGGCTCATCCGCGCGTAGTGGCTCGGTCCAGAAGTTCGGCGCGGGCCAGTTCGACGTGCAGGCGCTCGATCGCGTCGAGCGGCTCCAGCGCGGCCGCCTGCCGGTAGATGCGGGTCGCCTCCGGCGTGTGCTCCTCGCCCTCCAGCATCACCAGGCCGTTGGCGTATTGCACCAGCCCGATCGGCGATGCCGGGTGGATGCGCAGCGCTTCGTGGAACAGCGCCAGCCCGGTTTCGGTCTTCACCCCGTACGTCATGCGGCCGATGAGCGAGCCGAGCTTGTCTATCACTTCCGCATGGAATGCGGCCAGCGCCACGTGGGCGTCGGCGTGGCGCGGTTGCAGCGCGATCGCGCGCTCCAGCGCGCCTTTGACTTTGCCGCCCAGCCCCTGCGCCAGCGCCTTGGCCACGCTGATGCCCTGGCTGTAGCGGCCCAGCGCGAGGGCGTGCAGGTACCAGGCGTTGGCATTGCCGGCGTCGGCCTGCACCTGCCGGCAGGCCCGTTCCGCGGCCTCCAGCAACAGCTCCAGCCGTGCCTTTTCCTTCTTCTCGACGTAGGTGGCGTGGATGCAGGTCGCCTTGTTGGCCACCGTCCAGCCGGCCGGGCCGGCCTGCATGCCGGCGTCGCGCGCCTCCTGCAGGCGGCCGTTGTGGAACAGGACCCAGGCCGCCAGCACCTCGGGCTGCGGCGGCAGCGGCTCCGCGTCGCCGGCATGCAGGCGGGCCCACCCAGCCGTCACGGCGGCGGCGTCCAGCTGGTAGTCGGCGGCGTGCGGACAGGCCGTCCACGGTGCCATCGTTGTCTCCCTGTTGGCGCAGCTGCCTGGCGCTGCGCGTGCGGATAGCGTACCAGCGACGCGATGCGGGCGGGCGCCGCCCGCTGCCAAACTGGGGAGGCTAGCTCCGGTCCGCGGTCTTGCGCGCGGGCGCCCGCTTGCGCGCCACCTTCCTGGCCGGGGCGTCGCCGGCCTGCAACTGGTCGACGGCGCGCTGCAACGCCTCGACCCGGGCGGCCAGCTGCCGCAGCTCGTCGGCCGCGGGCATGCCCAGCCGGCCCATGGCGCGCGCCACCCGGTCCTCGAACAGGCCTTCCAACTTGTCGAGCTGGCCGGATGCGCGTGACGACAGCTCGCTGGCGATGGTGCCCATGCGGCTAGTGGCCTCGCTCAGCCGCTCCTCGGCCGCCGCCTGGGTCTTGCGCTGCAGGTCGACGCCGTCGCGCACCAGCGACTGGAACACCTTGCCGCCTTCCTGCTGGGCCTTTGAAAAGGCGCCGAGGCCGGCCAGCCAGATCTGCTGGGCCGACTCGCGCACCGTGTCGGCCAGTCTGGCGGCGGCATCGCGCGCATCGGTGGAATCGTCGCTGCTGGGTTTTTTCACGGTGGCCCTCCTGGTTGGCGTCGCCCACTGTAAGGCGTCGCGCGCCCGGCGGGAAGGGCGACCGGTGGCAAGCAAGGCCGGCCCCGCGGTGGCCGGCCGCAAAAAGCCCCGATGAGATAATCCGGCCATGGGGGGAGCATCATGATCCTGGTCACCGGCGGAGCCGGCTTCATCGGTTCCAATTTCGTGCTGGACTGGCTGGCCGCTGGCGGCGAGCCAGTGGTCAACCTCGACAAGCTCACCTACGCCGGCAACCGCGAGAACCTGCGCGCCCTGGACGGCGATGCGCGCCACCTGTTCGTGCACGGCGACATCGGCGACGCGCAGCTGGTGGCCGGGCTGCTGGAGCGCCACCAGCCGCGTGCGCTGCTGAACTTCGCGGCCGAGTCGCACGTCGACCGCTCCATCCACGCCCCCGGCACCTTCATCGAGACCAACGTGGTCGGCACCTTCCGCCTGCTGGAGGCGGTGCGCGCCTGGTGGGGCGGGCTGCAGGGCGCCCCACGCGAGGGCTTTCGCTTCCTGCACGTGTCCACCGACGAGGTGTACGGCTCGCTGGCGCCGGCCGACCCGGCCTTCACCGAGCAGCACCAGTACGAGCCCAACAGCCCTTACTCCGCCAGCAAGGCGGCCAGCGACCACCTGGTGCGGGCCTACCACCACACCTACGGGCTGCCGGTGGTCACCACCAACTGCTCCAACAACTACGGCCCGTACCACTTTCCCGAGAAGCTGATCCCGCTGATGATCGTCAACGCCCTGGCCGGCAAGCCGCTGCCGGTGTACGGCGACGGCCGGCAGGTGCGCGACTGGCTGTACGTGGGCGACCATTGCAGCGCGATCCGGCGCGTGCTGGAGGCCGGCCGGCTGGGCGAGACCTACAACGTCGGCGGCTGGAACGAAAAGCCCAACATCGAGATCGTGCAGGTGGTCTGCGCGCTGCTGGACGAGTTGCGGCCACGCGTCGGCGGCGGCAGCTACGCCGACCAGCTCACCTACGTGAAGGACCGCCCCGGGCACGACCGGCGCTATGCCATCGACGCGCGCAAGATCCAGCGCGAGCTCGGCTGGAGGCCGGCCGAAACCTTCGAAACCGGCATTCGCAAGACCGTGCAGTGGTACCTGGAAAACGGCGACTGGGTGCAGCGGGTGCAAAGCGGCGCCTACCGCGACTGGATCGCAACGCACTACGCGCCCGCCTGATGCGCATCCTGCTGTTCGGCCGCAACGGCCAGGTCGGCTGGGAGCTGCAGCGCAGCCTCGCGCCGCTGGGCGAGGTGGTGGCGCTGGGCTCGTCGCCCGACGAAGGCGGCCTGTGCGGCGACTTCGGCGACCTCGACGGCCTGGCCCGCACGGTGGCGCAGGTGCGGCCGGACGCGATCGTCAATGCCGCCGCCTACACCGCGGTCGACAAGGCCGAGAGCGAGACCGAGCGTGCGCGGCTGGTCAACGCGCTGGCGCCCGGCGTGCTGGCCCAGGCGGCCCATCGGATCGGCGCGGCGCTGGTGCACTACTCCAGCGACTACGTGTTCGACGGCAGCGGCAGCCGGCCCTGGACCGAGGCCGACGGCACCGGCCCGTTGAATGTCTACGGCGGCACCAAGCTCGAAGGCGAGCAGCGCATCGCCCAGGCGCAGCCCTGGCACCTGGTGCTGCGCACCAGCTGGGTGTACGGCGCGCGCGGCGGCAATTTCGCCAGAACCATGCTGCGGCTGGCAAGGGAGCGCGAGCGGCTGACGGTGATCGACGACCAGTTCGGCGCGCCCACCGGCGCGGACCTGCTGGCCGACGCCACCGCCCACGCGCTGCGTTCACTGCTGGCGGATCCGGAGCTGGCCGGCACCTACCACGTGGCGGCGGCCGGCCAGACCAGCTGGCACGGCTACGCGCGCTTCGTCATCGGGCAGGCGCAGCAGGCTGGCGCCCAGCTGCGCGCCAGCGCCGACGCCGTCGACGCGGTGCCGACGGCGGCCTTTCCGACGCCGGCCCGGCGCCCACATAATTCGCGGCTGGACACCGGGCGCTTTCGCGCCACCTTCCGGCTTGCCTTGCCGCCCTGGGAACAGGGCGTGGCGCGGATGCTCCGCGAAATCTCCTGACCTCCCGCATCCAGAACGGATTTCCATGACGCGACGCAAAGGCATCATCCTCGCGGGGGGCTCCGGCACCCGGCTGCACCCGGCCACGCTGGCGATCAGCAAGCAGCTGCTGCCGGTGTACGACAAGCCGATGATTTACTACCCGCTCAGCACGCTGATGCTGGCCGGCATGCGCGACATCCTCGTGATCAGCACGCCGCAGGACACGCCGCGCTTCCAGCAGTTGCTGGGCGACGGCTCCCAATGGGGCCTGAACCTGCAGTACGCGGTGCAGCCCAGCCCGGACGGGCTGGCGCAAGCCTTCCTGATCGGCGAGCAGTTCATCGGCAGCGACCCCAGCGCGCTGGTGCTGGGGGACAACATCTTCTACGGCCACGACCTGATGCCGCTGCTGCGCGGCGCCGACGCGCAGCAGCAGGGCGCGACGGTGTTCGCCTACCACGTGCAGGACCCAGAGCGCTATGGCGTGGTCGCCTTCGACGCCCAGGGCAGGGCCAGCAGCATCGAGGAAAAGCCGGCCCAGCCCAAGAGCCACTATGCGGTCACCGGCCTGTACTTCTATGACAACCAGGTGGTCGACATCGCCAAGGCCGTCGAGCCCAGCGCCCGCGGCGAACTCGAGATCACCGCCGTCAACCAGGCTTACCTGGAGCGCGGCGCGCTGTCGGTGCAGATCCTGCGGCGTGGCTATGCCTGGCTGGACACCGGCACCCACGAGAGCCTGCTGGAGGCCAGCCAGTTCATCGCCACGCTGGAGAACCGGCAGGGCCTGAAGATCGCCTGTCCGGAGGAAATCGCCTGGCGCGCCGGGTTCATCGACGACGCCCAGATGGAGCGGCTGGCCGAGCCGCTCAAGAAGAACGGCTACGGCAAGTACCTGCTGCACGTGCTGCGCGAGAGGCGGCCGGCATGAAAGTCACGCCGACCGCCATTGCCGAAGCGCTGCTGCTGGAGCCGAAGGTGTTCGGCGACGCCCGGGGCTTCTTCCTGGAAAGCTTCAACCAAAAGGTGTTCGAGGCGGCCGCCGGCGTGCGCCTGCCGTTCGTGCAGGACAACCATTCGCGCTCCGGCCAGGGGGTGCTGCGCGGGCTGCACTACCAGCTGCGGCAACCGCAAGGCAAGCTGGTGCGGGTGGCGCGCGGAGCCGTGTTCGACGTGGCGGTCGACATCCGCCGCGGCTCGGCCACCTTCGGGCGCTGGGTCGGCGCCGAGCTGAGCGAGGAGAACCAGCGCCAGATGTGGGTGCCGCCCGGTTTCGCCCACGGCTTCCTGGTGCTCAGCCCCTTGGCCGATTTCCTCTACAAGACCACCGACTACTACGCACCGGAGCACGAGCGCTGCATCGCCTGGGACGACCCCGCGATCGGCATCGCGTGGCCGCTTTCGGCGGCGCCGCAGCTGTCCGCCAAGGACCGGCAGGGCCAGTTGCTGGCCGCGGCAGAGTTGTTCGACTGAGCTCCTTCGGCTCCCCCTTGCGCTTGCGGCACAATTTGCACGCTCCAACGACTGCCGCCCATGACCGACGTCACCCATATCTCTCCCCGCGACAAGGCCGAAATCCTGGCCCAGGCGCTGCCCTACATCCGCAAGTTCCATGGCAAGACCATGGTGATTAAGTACGGCGGCAACGCCATGACCGATCCGGAACTGCAGGCCGACTTCGCCGAGGACGTGGTGCTGCTCAAGCTGGTGGGCATCAATCCGGTGGTGGTGCACGGCGGCGGCCCGCAGATCGAGCAGGCGCTCAATCGCCTGGGCAAGAAGGGCGAGTTCATCCAGGGCATGCGGGTGACCGACGCCGAGACCATGGAGGTCGTCGAATGGGTGCTGGCTGGCGAGGTGCAGCAGGACATCGTGGGCTTCATCCACAAGGCCGGCGGCAAGGCCGTGGGCCTGACCGGGCGCGACGGCGGCCTGATCCGTGCCAAGAAACTGAAGATGGTCGACAGCAAGGATCCGACCAAGGAGCACGACGTCGGCCAGGTCGGCGACATCGTGGAGATCGACCCGGGCGTGGTGCGTGCGCTGCTGGAGGACAACTTCATTCCCGTCGTCAGCCCGATCGGCTTCGGTGACGACAACGAGAGCTTCAACATCAACGCCGACGTGGTGGCCAGCAAGCTGGCCCAGGTGCTCAAGGCCGAGAAGCTGGTGCTGCTGACCAACACGCCCGGCGTGCTGGACAAGGCCGGCAAACTGCTGACCGACCTGTCGTCAAGGGAGATCGACGCGCTGTTCGCCGACGGCACGATCTCCGGGGGCATGCTGCCCAAGATCGAGGGCGCGCTGCATGCCGCCAAGAGCGGCGTCAACGCCGTCCACATCATCGACGGGCGCGTGCCGCACGTCATGCTGCTGGAGATCCTGACCGACCAGGCTTACGGCACCATGATCCGTTCCAAGTGATGACCCCCCTGCTCGTCACTTCGTGGACTGCGCTGGCCTTGCGGGCTGCGGCCCCGCCAGAGGCAGGGCATCTTTGGGCGGTCCGAGCCTGCACTGGCAGGCCCGCGGCCGCAGCCCTCAGCCCCCCGGGGGCGTTCGCCGCTTGGGGCGGCCCGGCGCCGCGCAGCTGACCATGCGCTTGTTGCTGGTCGAAGACGACGTGATGGTCGCCAGCGGGATCAAGCTGGGCCTGAGCAATGCCGGCTATGCGGTCGACTGGGTCGGCAGCGGCGAGCGCGCCGAGGAGGTGCTGCGCACCGAGGTGTTCGACGCCGCCATCATCGACATCGGCCTGCCCAACATGGACGGCCTGGAGCTGACGCGCCGGCTGCGCCGCCCCGAGATGGCCAGCCAGCACATGCCGGTGCTGATCCTGACGGCGCGCGACGCGCTGCACGACCGCGTGCAGGGCCTGGACCTGGGTGCCGACGACTACATGATCAAGCCGTTCGAGCTACCGGAGCTGCTGGCGCGGCTGCGCGCGCTGCTGCGGCGCTCGCAGGCCGCCACGTCGGCGGTGCTGAGCTTCGGCCCGATCGAGCTGGACACGGCGAACCGCCGCGCCAGCGCCCAGCGCAACGGCACCGGGGTGCCGATCGAGCTGGGTCCGCGCGAATGGACGGTGATGGAGTACCTCCTGATCAACGCGCCCAAGCCGGCCAGCAAGGAAAAGCTGCTGCAGACGCTGACCGGCTGGGACAAGGAGATCACGCCGAATGCGGTGGAGGTCTACATCTCCCGGCTGCGCGGCAAGCTGGAGCCGCACGGCGTCGCGCTGCGCTCGATCCGGGGCTTCGGCTACCGCCTGGAACTGCGGCCCGCCGAGCCGGAGTGAAATTCGCGTTCCGCCCTGGCGAGAGCGCCCGGCGCAAGCGGCCGGGCGACGTGCTCGGGGTCACCTCCGGCCTGCGCCGCCGGCTGCTGGTGATGCTGCTCGCGCCGCTGATCCTGCTGGCGCTGCTCAATGCCTGGTTCGACTACCGCTCCGCCGACGACGTGGCCTTGCAGCAGGACGTGCGGCTGCTGGCGCTGGTGCCGCTGGTGGCCGACTCCGTCATCGGGGCCGGCGACCCGCCGCTGATCCTGTTAGCGCCGCCGGTGGAAGAGTTCGTCAAGGAGCGCCCGGGCTATGCCGGCTACGCGATCGTCGATGCCGACGGCAAGGTGCTGCATGGCGAAGACTGGCTGGGCGGGCTGGCGCCGTCCGGTGGCGAGCCCGAGTTCCATAGCGAGGAACACGGCGGCGCCACCTGGCGGATCGTGCGCCAGCGCCAGCCCACCATGCTGGGCGAAGTGGTGATCGCCGTGGCGGACGGCTCCGATCCGCGCCAGCAATGGGCCCGCTCCATCCTGTTCAAGGTGCTGTTGCCCAACCTGGTGCTGATTGCCGCCGCCGCCTTCGCGGTGGGCTGGGCGGTGGAGCGGGCGCTCAAGCCGCTGCTGGCGCTGAAGGAGGCGGTGGAGCGGCGCTCGCCGCGCGACCTGAGCGCGATCGACGAGGAGTCCTCGCCCGAGGAGGTGCGGCCGCTGGTGCATTCGCTCAATCGATTGTTCGGGCTGGTCAACGCCCAGGCCGAGAGCCAGCGCCGCTTCGTGGCCGACGCCGCGCACCAGCTGCGCACGCCGCTGGCCGGCCTGCAGGCGCAGGTGGAGGCCTGGGCCCAGGCCGCCAGCGCCGGCGTGACGCTGGAGCTGCCCAGCGAGCAGGTGCGCAAGCTGCGCGGCGCCACCCGCCGCACCTCGCAGCTGGCCAACCAGCTGCTGGCGCTGTCGCGCGCCGATGCCCGCGGCATGCATTCGCAACCGACCCGGCGCGTCGACCTCAAGCAGCTGTGCGAGAACCAGCTGGAAAGCCATCTCGATGCGGCCACCGCGCGCCGGATCGATCTCGGTGTGGAGGTGGCGCCGGTGCAGGTGATGGGCCACGAGTGGCTGCTGCGCGAGCTGCTCGCCAACCTCGTCGACAACGCCGTCAAGTACGCCGGCCAAGGCGGCGCGGTCACCATCCGCTGCGGCCGCCGCGGCGGGCTCGCCTTCCTCGAGGTGGAGGACGACGGCCCCGGCGTCGCCGCCGCAGAACTGGCGCGCATCCTGGAGCGCTTCTACCGTGTGCAAGGCACGCAGGGTGAAGGCAACGGCCTGGGGCTGGCGATCGCCGAGGAGATTGCGCGCGTGCACCAGAGCCACCTGCAGCTGCAGCCGGGCGCCGACGGTCGCGGGTTGCGCGTGACGCTCACGCTGCCTGGCTGAGTGCGAAGGCGACCCGCGTGCAGCCTGCGCTGTGCACGGATGGGGTGGCAAAAACCCTAGGCTTCGGTATGCGAGAATGCCTCAACAGCATTGCTTGATCCATGTCCCACGCCGAGCTCGACACCCCCGAACCCACCCCCGGCGGCGAGGCCACTCCCGCGGCGCGCAAGCGTCCCAAGCCGGGCGAGAGGCGGGTGCAGATCCTGCAGGCGCTGGCCACCATGCTGGAGCAGCCCGGCGCCGAGCGCATCACCACGGCGGCCCTGGCGGCCCGGCTGGAAGTGAGCGAGGCGGCCCTGTACCGCCACTTCGCCAGCAAGGCGCAGATGTTCGAAGGCCTGATCGAATTCATCGAGCAGAGCGTCTTCACCCTGATCAACCAGATCACCGAGCGCGAGGCCGAAGGCCCGCCGCAGGCGGCCCGCATCGTCGGCATGCTGATCCAGTTCGCCGAGAAGAACCCGGGCATGACGCGCGTGATGGTCGGCGACGCCCTGGTGTTCGAGAACGACCGCCTGCAGCAGCGCATGAACCAGTTCTTCGACAAGGTCGAAGCTTCGCTCAAGCAGTGCCTGCGCGGCGACGGCGACGCTGGTGCGCCGACGGTGGAGGCGCAGGTGCGCGCCTCGGTGCTGACGGCCTTCATCGTCGGCCGCCTGCAGCGCTTCGCCCGCTCGGGCTTCAAGCGCATGCCGTCGGAGCACCTGGAAGCGAGCCTGGCGCGCATCCTGTAGCAGCCGCCGACGACGCCGGCCTGCGACACTCTGCCCGTGTTGAGAATTCGCCTGGCCGGCGCGGATGCCGTTTTGCATCCGAGCGGCACCATCTACCTGTCGGCGCACCGCACCTTGCTGGTCGCGGATGCCCATTTCGGCAAGGCCGTGAGTTTCCGCAAGCTCGGAGTGCCGGTGCCGCGCGGCACCACCGCCGGCACCCTGGACAAGCTCGATGCGGCCGTGGCCGCCACCGGTGCGCAGCACGTGGTGTTCCTGGGCGACTTTCTGCATTCGGTGCGCTCGCACGCGGCCGGCACGCAGGCCGTTCTGCAGCAGTGGCGCGACGCTAACGCGCAGCTGGCGCTGACGCTGGTGCGCGGCAACCACGACGACCGCGCCGGCGACCCGCCGGCCAGCCTGCGGCTGGGGGTGCTGGACGAGCCACTGCGCTTGGGACCGTTCGCGCTGTGCCACCACCCGCGTCCCGTGGCCGGCGCCTACGTGCTGGCCGGCCACTGGCATCCTTGCATCAGCGTGACCGGGCGCGCCTTCGAACGGTTGAGGCTGCCGTGCTTCTGGCTGGGCGACGACACGGGGCAGCTGCCGGCGCGGGCGGTCGGCATCCTGCCCGCGTTCGGCAGCTTCACCGGCATGCACCGCGTCGAGCCGCGCGCCGGCGACCGCATCTTTCCGGTGGCCGGCGACGTGGTGCGGGCGCTACCGCCGCTGCCTGTGCCGTAGCGACTGCGAGGATCGGTTCCTACAAACGCCATCAATGGCGGCTGGCGCACGGGCCCGCCGCTGCGCCATCGAATGGGAGGACAGGGCCGCCGGCCCGCCCAACCGTTCGAAGGAGTTCCCATGAAGATCAAGCATGCAGCCTGGCTCGTCGCCGCCGTCCTGTCCGCGCCGGTGCTGGCGCAAACGCAAGTGCAGTCGGCCTCCGGCATCGGCGTGACCTCCAGCACCGGCGTCGGCGTCACCCCCGGCGCGCCCGCCATGGTGGTGGTGCCCGGCACGCCCAACACCGTGCCGCGGGCGCACATTCCCGGCGCGGTGATGGCGCAGGCCGATTCGCGCACCACGGTGAACGGCAACCAGAAGACGACCGTGACGACCTACTGGGCCAACGTGCCGGCCAACGTGCGCGGCGACGCGAGCTTCCAGCGCTGGCAGTCCCTGAAATAGGCCGGCGGCACTGTTCATCCGTTTGGGACGACACGAACCATCCGCATGGTCTGTCGAGCACGGCAGGCCGCGGGGTCTGCAATGGGGCAGACACAACCTTCCAGGAGTCACCATGAAATTCGCCCTGCTGGCCGCGGCCGCCGTCCTGGCCGTCCCGGTCACCTTCGCCCAGACCGCGCCTGCCGACGACACGACGTATCTCGTCGCACCCGGCAGGACGCTGTCGCCGAGCAACTCGCCCGTGAGCCAGCGACCGATCCCCGGCGCCGCCATTGCGCAAGAGCATGGCGTGGTTTCGGTGGTCGCGCTCAATGCCAGCACCAACACGGCCGTGATGGGCGCCGCCGCGGCCCACGGCAACCGCTACTGGTTCAACGTGCCGAAGAACGTCGACCAGCGCGAAGACTTCCGCCGCTGGCGCGGCCTGCAGTAAGCCTGCTCAGGCAACGCGGGCGCCGAGCTTGGCGCCCGCCGCGACGATCTCGGCCCAGGTCTGGTCGTCCAGGGTGATGCCTTCGTGGGCCCGCGTCTGGCGCGCCTTGCGCTCCGGCTCGCCCGCCAGCAACACGTCGCCCGGGCTTTGCTTGAGCCAGTCGACGAAGGCCAGCGCCTCTTGCGCGAAGCTGGCCTGGGTGCCCAGTTGTTCCGGATTCACCAGGATGGCGAGCATGCCGTTGATCACCGCGCGCTGGTTGTCGGCGGGCCGGTGCCAGGTGCCGCTGCCGCTCAGCGCGCCACCGAGCAGCTCGCACGCCACCGCCATGCCGTAGCCCTTGTGCTCGCCGAACGCCATCAGCGCGCCGAACATGCCGCCCGGCTGCGGCACCACCACCACGCCCGGATCGGTCGTGGGCTGGCCCTTCTCGTCGATCAGGTAACCGGGCTCGACCCGGCGGCCCTCGTTGTGGGCGACGCGCATCTTGCCTTGCGCCACCCGGCTGGTGGCGAAGTCCAGCACGAAGGGCTCGCGCCCTTGCAGCGGAATGCCGACACAGAACGGGTTGGTGCCGTAGCGGCCGTCGCCGCCGCCCCAGGGCGCGACGACCGGCCGCGACTGGACGTTGACGAAGTGGATCGCCACCAGCCCGCGCGCGACCGCCATCTCGGCGAAGTGACCGATGCGCCCCAGATGGTGCGCATTGGCCAGCGCCATCACGCAGCTGCCGGATGCCTCGGCCCGTGCCACGGCCAATGTCATTGCCTGTTCGCCCACCACCTGGCCGTAGCCGCGCTGGCCGTCCAGGGCCAGCAGGCTGACGCCATCGAGCTTGACGGCGATGCCCGTGTTCGGCTTGAGCCCGCCTTCCAGCACGGCGTCGATGTAGCGCGGCACCATGCCCACGCCATGCGAGTCGTGGCCGCTCAGGTTGGCCAGCACCAAGTTGTCGGCGACGGTCTGCGCTTCGGCGCGCTCGCTGCCGGCTGCCGCGACGATGGCTGCCACGGTTTGCCGCAGGTGCGCGGCCGGGAATGTCTTTGCCATGTGCTGCTTCCTACATCACGGCGCCGACTTGCCAGGGCACGAACTCGTTCTGGCCGTAGCCGTGGCGCTCGCTCTTGCTGTGCTCGCCCGAAGCAGTCGCCAGCACCAGCCGGAAGATCCGCTCGCCCATGTCCTGGATCGAGGCCTTGCCGTCGATGATCTCGCCGCAGTTGATGTCCATGTCTTCTTCCTGCCGCTGCCACAGCGCCGTGTTGGTGGCGATCTTGAGCGACGGCGAAGGCGCGCAGCCGTAGGCCGAGCCGCGGCCGGTGGTAAAGCAGATCATGTTGGCGCCGCCCGCCACCTGGCCGGTGGCGCTGACGGGGTCGTAGCCGGGGGTGTCCATGTAGACGAAGCCGTGCGTGTCCACCGGCTGCGCGTACTCGAACACCGCCTGCAAGTTGGTGGTGCCGCCCTTGGCCACCGCGCCCAGCGATTTCTCCAGGATGGTGGTCAGGCCCCCGGCCTTGTTGCCGGGCGACGGGTTGTTGTTCATCTCGCCCTGGTTGACCCGGGTGTAGTTCTCCCACCAGTGGATGCGCTCGACCAGCTTCTCGCCGACCTCCCGGCGCACGGCGCGGCGCGTGAGCAGGTGTTCGGCGCCGTAGATCTCGGGCGTCTCCGACAGGATGGCGGTGCCGCCGTGCGCCACCAGCAGGTCGACCGCCGCGCCCAGTGCCGGGTTGGCACTGATGCCGGAATAACCGTCGGAGCCTCCGCACTGCAGGCCGATGGTGATGTGCGAGGCGCTGCAAGGCTCACGCTGGACGGCGTTGGCGGCCGGCAGCATCTCCCTGACCAGCGCGATGCCCTTTTCCACCGTCTTGCGGGTGCCGCCGGTGTCCTGGATGTTGAAGACACGCAGCGTCTCGCCTTCGCGCAAGCTGCTGTGCGCCAGCCAGGCGTTGATCTGGTTGGCTTCGCAGCCCAGGCCCACCACCAGCACGCCGTAGAAGTTGGCGTGGGTGGCGTAGCCGGCCAGCGTGCGCTGCAGGATCTGCATGCCGGCGCCTTCGGTGTCCATGCCGCAGCCGGTGCCGTGGGTGAGCGCGACGACGCCGTCGACGTTGGGAAAGTCGGACAGCGCCCCCGGATTGCCCATGCGCGAGAAGTGGTCGGCGATCGCGCGGGCCGCCGTCGCCGAGCAGTTGACGCTGGAGAGGATGCCGATGTAGTTGCGCGTGGCCACCCGGCCGTCCGGCCGCTGAATGCCCATGAAGGTCGCTTCGCGCCGCGCCGGCTCGGGCTTGACGTCGGCGCCGAAGGCGTAGTCGCGGGCGAAGTCGCCGCCGTTCTCGCCGACCCAGAGGTTGTGCGTGTGCACGTGCTCGCCGGCGGCAATCGGCTTGCTGGCGAAGCCGATGATCTGGTTGTAGCGCCGCACCGGCTGGCCGGTGGCGATGGCGCGGGTTGCCACCTTGTGGCCGGGCGGGATCAGGCCCTTGACGGTGACGCCTTCGACATCGGCGCCGCCCACCAGCTGGGCGCGCGCGATCAGGACGTCGTCGTCGGGATGCAGGCGGATGAACGGGGTCATGCGGAATCCTTCGCGAATCAATAGAACATCCTGGGCAGCCAGAGGATCGCCCTGGGGAAGTAGGTGATGATGCCCAGCGACACCAGCAGCGGAACCAGCCACGGCAGGATGGCCACGGTGGTGCGCTCGACCGAGAGCTTGGCCACCCGCGCCAGCACGAACAGCACCATTCCCATCGGCGGATGCAGCAGCCCGATCATCAGGTTGAGCACCATCACCAGCCCGAAATGGACCAGGTCGATGCCCAGCTGCTGGCAGATCGGCACCAGGATCGGCACCAGGATGGTGATGGCCGCGGTCGGCTCCAGGAAGCAGCCGACGAACAGCATCAGGACGTTGGCCAGCAGCAGGAACACCCATTGCTCCCGGGTGAAGGCCAGCACCCAGGAGGCGATCGCGGCCGTGATGCCGGTGGCGGTCAGCATCCAGCCGAAGATGCTGGCGGCGGCCACGATGAACAGCACCGTCGAGGTGGTCTCGACGGTGTCGAGCGAAACCTTGACGAACGACTTCCAGTCGAGCGTGCGGTACCAGAAGAAGCCCAGGCCGATGGCCCACAGGCAGGCGGCGATCGCGCCTTCGGTGGGCGTGAAGATGCCGGTGGTCATGCCGCCGATCAGCAGCACCGGCGTCATGATGGGCAGCACGGCCTGGAAGCGGAAGATCCGGTCCAGCGTGAACAGCACGATCGCGCCGCCCAGCACCGTCAGTTGCGGCTGCAGGCCCGCCTTGACGATCAGCAGCCACAGCGTGAGCGGCCACAGCGCGACCACCGCCGTCTCGGCCAGCGCCTTGAGCACCCGCGGCCATTCGAACTTGATGTCGCCGCCCCAGCCGTTCTTGTGGGCGAAGTAGGCCACGGTGAGCATCATCAGCACGGCCATCAGCAGACCGGGAAGGATGCCGGCCAGGAACAGCGCGCCGACGCTGACGTTGGCCATCATCCCGTAGATCACGAACGGCAGGCTCGGCGGGATGATCGGCCCCAGGGTGGCCGAGGCCGCCGTCACGCCGACAGCGAACT
>NZ_JAQGLS010000097.1 GCF_028292805.1 Ramlibacter sp.
CAAGCGGCGAGCGGAAGCAAGGCCGCCGCGAGGGCGACGCCGAGCGCGCTTCGGCGGGATGTCATGAATGGACCTCCTTCGAGCCCGGGTCTTGTCCTTCGAACCAGGCACGCGCCAGCCGGTCCCAGAAGCTCGCGCCCAGGCCGAGGATGTCGTCGTTGAAGTCGTAGGACGCACTGTGCAGGTTGACGCCCGGCTTGCCACCGGGCCCATTGCCGATGAAGCCGTAGGCGCCCGGCACCTGCTCCAGCATGAAGCCGAAGTCTTCCGCCGTCATCGCCGGCAGCACGTCGGCATGGGTGTTGCCCGCGCCAACCATGTCGGCCATCACCCGCGCCATGAAGCGCGCCTCGCGCGGATGGTTGACGGTGGTCGGGTAGCCGGGCTTGATGATCACTTCCGCGCTGGCGCGATGGGCCTGCGCCACGTGGCAGGCGATGCGCCGGATGCCTTCCACCAGCTGGGCCTGCGTGGCCGTGCCCAGCGTGCGGCAGGTGCCGTAAATGAAAGCCTCGTTCGGGATGATGTTCTCCACCGTGCCCGACGCGATCTTGCCCACCGTGAGCACCGCGCTGTCGAGCGGATCGACGCCGCGCGACACCAGCGTCTGCAGCTGGCCGACGATGGCGCAGGCGACCGGGATCGGATCGACCGTGGTGTGGGGCTGGGCCGCGTGGCCGCCCTGGCCGCGGATGCGGATCTCGAAGCGGTTGGCCGAGGCCATGATGGGCCCGACGCGCACGCCCATCTGGCCGGCCGGCAAGGCGGGCCAGTTGTGCAGCGCGAACATCGCCCGCATCGGGAACCGCTCGAACAGGCCGTCTTCCATCATCTTGCGGGCGCCGGCGCCGCCTTCTTCGCCCGGCTGGAAGATGAAGTGCACCGTGCCGTTGAAGTCCGGCTGCCTGGCCAGCAGGGTGGCGCCGCCCAGCAGCATCGTGGTGTGGCCGTCGTGGCCGCAGGCGTGCATGCGGCCGGGGTTGGCGCTGGCGTGGGCGAACTCGTTGATCTCCTGCACCGGCAGCGCGTCCATGTCGGCGCGCAGCCCGATGGCGCGCGCCGGGTCGTCCGCATCCGCGCCGGTGCCGCGCAGCGTCGCCACGACGCCGGTGCCACCCAGGCCCCGGTGCAGCGGCAGCCCCAGCGCCTGCAGCCAGGCGGCGACCTGGTCCGAGGTGCGGGTCTCCTCGAACTTCAGTTCGGGATGGGCGTGCAGGTCGCGCCGGAAACCGATGAGCTTGCCGAGGTATGGAGTGATGTCGGGCATGGGGCACTGTACCGCGCGGATCGCGGCCACGATGCGGTCGCTGTACTCCCTCGTGCTACCTGTTCGGCGCGGGCAGCCGGCGAGCGATCTGGCGGCGCCGCCCGGCTCGTCATGAAGGTGCGGCACACTGCGGTGCCATGACCCTGCTTTCCGACCGCGCGTGCTTCTGGCTGGCTCCCGGCCCCGCCGTGGCCGCGGCATTGGCCGCGGGCCGGCCGGTGGTCGCGCCGGAATCGACCCGGCGGCCGCAGCCTGGTCGCCACACCGCGCTGTTCAAGCACAACACCCAGGTCGGCGCGCGGCTGGCCGTGGCACCGGCGCAGGCAGGGAGCAAGCAATGACCGACGACCCGTTCGACCTGGCGCGCCTGGTCAGCGCCCAGCAACCCGTGTGGGAGTCCGTGTGCAGCGAGCTGCGGGCGGGCCACAAGCAAAGCCACTGGATGTGGTTCGTGTTCCCGCAGCTGGCGACGCTGGGGCGCAGCTCGATGGCCAGGCACTACGGGCTGGCGGGTCTGGAGGAAGCCAGGGCCTACCTGGCCCATCCCGTGCTGGGGACCAGGCTCAGGAGCTCCTGCGAGCAGCTGCTGCAACTGGAGCAGCGCAGCGCGCGCGACATCTTCGGCATGGTGGACGCCAAGAAGCTGCGCTCGTGCCTGACCCTGTTCGACGTTGCTGCCCCTGGCGACGTGTTCGGGCAGTGCCTGCAGCGCTACTTCGACGGGCAGGCGGATCCGCTGACGGTGGACCAGGTGCGCTGAGCCGGCGTCAGTACAGCACCCGGCACCGGATCGTCCCCGGCACGCTGCACATTTCCTCCAGCGCCAGCTGGCTGGCGGTGCTGTCCACGTCGATCACCACGTAGCCCACCTCGTCGTTGGTGCGCAGGTATTGCGCCGCGATGTTGATGCCGGCCGCGGAGAAGCGCTCGTTCACGCGCGCGATGATGCCGGGCACGTTGCGGTGGATGTGCAGCAGCCGCGAGCGCCCGGTGTGCTCGGGCAGCGTCACGTCGGGAAAATTCACGGCCGACACGGTCGAGCCGTTGTTGGAGTAGCGGATCAGCTTGGCCGCCACTTCGCGGCCTATGCTTTCCTGCGCCTCGGCCGTGGAGCCGCCGATGTGAGGCGTGAGCAGCACGTTGTCGAACCGCACCAGCGGCGACTCAAAGCGCGCGTCATTGCCTTGGGGCTCCAGCGGGAACACGTCGATCGCCGCCCCGGCGATGTGGCCGCTCTCCAGTGCCGCGGCCAGTGCATCGATGTCGACCACGGTGCCGCGCGAGGCGTTGATCACGTGGCTGCCGGCCTTCATGCGCGCGAACTGCGCCGGGCCCAGCATGTCCTTCGTGGCCGGCGTCTCGGGCACGTGCAGCGTCACCACGTCGCTGACCTGCAGCAGCGCGGCCAGCGAAGGCAGCTGGCGGGCGTTGCCCAGAGGCAGCTTCGCCTCGATGTCGTAGAAAACGACCTGCATGCCCAGGTGTTCCGCCAGCACCCCGATCTGGGTGCCGATGTGGCCGTAGCCGACGATGCCCAGCGTCTTGCCCCGCACCTCGTTCGAGCCGGCCGCGCTCTTGACCCAGCCGTTGCGATGCAGCACCGCGTTCTTGTGCGGGATGCCGCGCATCAGCATCACGACCTGGGCGATGACCAGTTCCGCCACGCTGCGGGTGTTGGAAAACGGCGCGTTGAAGACGGGAACGCCCTGCCGCATGGCCGCGTCCAGGTCGATCTGGTTGGTGCCGATGCAAAAGGCGCCGATGGCGGCGAGCTTGGGCGCCGCGGCCAGCACGGCCTGGCTGAGGTGGGTGCGCGAACGGATGCCGACGAAGTGCGCATCGCCGATCGCCGCCACGAGCTCGTCACCCGCCAGGGCCCTGGCGTGCGTCACCACCTGCGTGTAGCCATCGGCCTGCAGCGCGGCAACGGCGGACGGATGGATTCCTTCGAGCAGGACGAACTTGATCTTTTCCTTGGGGACGGACAGGCGTGGGGGGGTCATGGATCTCTCGTTCAGGTAGCGGCGCGCTACGTTGCGGCTTGGGCACGCCGGCGCCGATCCAGCATTGTCACCGCGCCCTGCCGCGCCTGCCGTCGACCGGCAGTTGCCCTTGCGTCGGTGCAGGCCAAGGCGTGCGCCCGGCAGGCTGCATGCAGCAGTTCGCGAAGTACATGCCGAAGTAAATGCGCCGTCGGCAAGGTTGGCGTATCAGTTGCCGGCAATGGGCGCGGGATGGCCTGGTCCGGGTTGCCGGTCTGGAGCGCGGCGCGCCCGACCGCCGCTGCTAGCCGCGCGGAGCCTGCTCCGGCAATGCTGTCGTCGCCCGCAAAACGCCGTTGATTTCGGCGCCGAAGATGAGTGTCGTCGCACTGATGTAGAGGAACACCAGCGTGGCGACCACACCGGCGAAGCTGCCGTAGATCAGCGCCAGCTTGCCGGTGCTGCGCAGCGTGTACGACAGCGTGGTGGCAGCCGCCACCCACAGCGCGGCACCGACCACGGCGCCTGGCAAGACGGTGTACAGGCGCTGGGGAATGTCGGGCAGCCAGCCATACAGCAGGGCGTACAGCACCATCAACACCAGGAAGGCCGAGCCGTAGCGCACGCCGTTGTGGAGCCAGAGCGTGTCGCGCCCGGCGTTTGCATTCGCCTCCAGCAGCTGCCACACGTACGGCATGATCACCACGGAGCTGAACGCGGCCAGGACACCCAGGCCGACCACGATGGTGAACAGCGTGACCTTGATGCGGGCCTTCCAGAAGGGAAGGCCGCGCTCGATGCCGTACGCGCGGTTCAACGCCGAGCGGACGGCCTGCATGCCCGAGGAGGCCGCCCAGAGCGTCGCCAGGACACCGATGGCCAGCAGTGCCTGGCTACGCTGGGCCAGGACCTGGTCGATGACCGGCTGCATTGCATCGCGCAC
This sequence comes from Ramlibacter sp., assembly GCF_028292805.1. Taxonomy (GTDB): domain Bacteria; phylum Pseudomonadota; class Gammaproteobacteria; order Burkholderiales; family Burkholderiaceae_C; genus Ramlibacter. The sequence goes on from NZ_JAQGLS010000097.1 coordinate 4,193, forward strand.
CACCTGCGGCGCATAGCTGATGACGCGCCCGGCCAGGGCCGCTGCCTCGCCGGGCCTGCCGGCGAAGCCGGCGGAAGCCGACAACAGGATCAACAGCGGGAACAAGGCCAGCACCGCCGAAAACGCCAGGCTGCCAGCTTGATTGGCGCTCTGGTGCAAGACGTAGTTGCGGACGGCCAGCAGCAGCACGCGCAGTCCGGGCACGGCCAGCGCCGCACGGCTGACGCGGCGCCAAGCCTGGCGAAGTCGGCTCATGGACCTGGACTCTTTCTCATGTGGCTGGCTCGGCCGGAGGGTTTCTGTTCGGTGGGCACGGACCTGGGATTTTCCAGCTTGCCCGAACTGTAGCGGGCCGGGTGACGGATAAGGGCTCGTGGGCGTGCCCACGCCTGGCGGGTCCGGGGCGTGATCGGACAGCATCGAAGGGTTGCCGCCAGATCCTGGCGCGGCTGCAACGCCAGCTCGATCGGCAGAGCCCGGCACTGGCATGGGCCGGCGGCCGCCGGTCGCGAGCAGCGGCTCAGTTCTGGCGACAAGGCATAGACTGGCGACCTCATCTGGCTCCCAGGAGCATCACCATGAAGACGCACCTGTCCCGGCTGTTCTCGGCTGGCGCCGCCTTGCTCATGGCACTGGCAGGCACCTGCGTCCATGGTGCCGGCTTTCAGCGCGGTGTTGCCGCCGATCCCGATGGCAAACCACTGGAAATCGGCATCTGGTACCCGAGTCCGGCCGCGGTCCAGCCCCTGGCGATGGGACCCACGACGATGAGCGTCGCGCTCAACGGCATCGCCCAAGGCAAGGCCCTGCCGCTGGTGGTGATATCGCATGGAACCGGCGGCTCGTTCCTCGGCCATTTCGACACGGCCATTGCCTTGGCCGACGCCGGTTTTGTCGTGGCGGCCGTCAGCCACGCGGGCGACAACTACGCAGACCAGAGCCGCAGCGCCGACGTCATGGACCGGCCGCGTCAGATCAGCCGGGTGATCGACCACATGCTGTCGGCCTGGGAGGGCCGGGCCATGATCGATCCGGCACGTCTGGGCATGTTCGGCTTTTCCGCGGGCGCCTTCACCGCGCTGGTGAGCATCGGTGGCATTCCCGACTTTTCGAAGGTCGGGCCCATGTGTCGCCAGTACCCCGGAGACTTTGCGTGCCAGCTCATCGCAAGCAGCGGCGGCAGTCTCGCGCTGCCTCTGAGGGCCACCACAGCCAGTGCAGCCGAGCTTCGCATCAAGGCCGCAGTGGTGGCCGCCCCTGCGCTCGGATTCACGTTCTCTCCGGACGGGCTCAAGAACGTGAAGGTGCCCGTGCAACTCTGGCGCGCCGACAACGATGTGCTGCTTCCGCATCCGCGCTATGCGGAAGCTGTGCAGCTGGCGCTGGCGCTGCCGCAGGCGCCGGACTACCATGTCGTTCCCGATGCCGGGCATTTCGACTTTCTGGTGCCTTGCGGCCCCGCGCTGGCGTCGATGGTGCCCGCCATTTGCGCCAGTGCCGCCGGCTTCGACCGGGCGGCGTTTCACGCGAGCTTCAACGCAGCGGTCGTGAGCTTCCTGAGCAAGGCACTGAGGGCCGGGTCGGGAACCTGATTCGGCCGATCTTGCCTGGCTGCGCCTGGTGTCCGGTCAATACGTTGCTGCAACGCACGTCGTCGCCCGGGTCCGCCCGCCCGGCGCGACAGCTGCAAAGCAGGACCTCCCACTGCGAGCCAGGAGCGAACGCAAGCGGCTGAACCCGCAGCCGCAAGCAGGCATCCCGGCCGGCCGGCCTCGGCCAGACGGCGCAGCGACCGACGTGCCGGCAGAAGCGCCGGGGCTTGACCCGTTCCCCCGACAGCCCGCGTGACAATCGCGATGCCGAACGCAGGCGAGAACCAGTGCCGGCAGGCTCTTCCATTCGAGCACCGACTCGCCCAGGAAGAGCGCCGGGAGTGCTGCGCCGAAAGCCGGGATCAGGCAGCAAGGTGAATCAAACCGCCCCAGCTGGGGCTGACATTGCCCACCAGCACGCCGGCAAAACCCGACCAGGCAGCCAAGCGCCTCGCGCTGGTGGAGCCGTTCATTCCGGTCGACGAAGTGCGCCGCACCCACGCTGAAGAAGGTGCCGGGTGGCGTTCATGATCGAGCTCGTCACGCCGCTGGTGTGAGCCAGCCCGTCTGCCCGCCGCCGATGCCACTTCGAGCAGCACGAGGCCGGCCAGCAGGAAGCGCCAGCCCGCGAACAGCATCTTGCCGGCCAGGCGCCGTGCGCCATCAGCAGCAGCGCATGGCGCCGTTGATCGCCGGCTAGGCACTCCCCCACGGCAGGCAACACAGCGTGACCAGCGCGACCACCTCAGGGGCGGGCGAACAAGGCGGGTGCGAAGGCGATCGAGCCCTGGTCCCTCAGGCAGCGCCCAGGCGCCACAGGGACGTGACTTCGCGACTGCGCGCCGATGCCAGCGGATCGCCTGCATCGCTGGCCTTCGGGTGGCGCGGCCGGATGTCCAGGCGTTCGCGAACGGCGAGTCCGCCGGCGTCGAAGAGCGCGAGCAATTCCTCGCGGGAGCGCAGCCCCAGGTGCTCCGCCAGGTCGGACAGCACCAGCCAGCCTTCACCCCCTGGCGCGAGCCGCTCGCGCAGTCCGGCCAGAAACCCGCGCAGCATGCGGCTGTCGGGGTCGTAGATCGCGTGCTCCAGGGTGGAGCTGGGTTTGCCGGGCAGCCAGGGGGGGTTGCACACGATGAGGGGGGCCGTTCCAGCCGGGAACAGGTCGGCTTCGACCAGCTCGATCTGCCCCTGCAGCCGCAGCCGCCGGATGTTGTCGCGGGCGCAGGCGAGGGCGCGCGGGTTCAGGTCGGTTGCCACGATGCGCGCGATCCGGCGACGCGCGAGCACCGCCGCGATCACGCCCGTACCGGTGCCGATGTCCCAGGCCAGGCCGGCGCCGGCGGGCAGAGTCGCCCTGGCGATCAGGTCCAGGTACTCGCCGCGAACCGGCGAGAACACGCCGTAGTGCGCGTGGATGCGGTTGGCCGGCGGCGGGCCGAGCGCCGGCACCTCCACCCCGCTCTTGCGCCATTCATGCGCGCCCACCAGTCCGAGCAATTCGCGCAGCGCCACCACGCAGGGCTGGCCGTCCGGTGGTCCCCATGCCTCGCCGCACGCCACCCGCAAGTCGGGCGCCCGGCGCAGGCTGATGCCGTGGTTGCCGTCGACTTCGATGACCAGCATGCCCAGCACCCGCGCCCGGCGCCCTTGCGCCTGTCGGTGCTTGTAGAACACTTCGCTGGCCGATGTCGGCGCGCCGGCCGCCTTGCGCGGGGCGCGGTCCAGCCTGCGGGCGAGCGCCTGCAGCAGCTGGCGCGCGTTCTGAAAGTCGCCGCGCCACAGCAGCGCGGTGCCTTCGCAGGCCAGCCGATAAGCGGCGTCGGCCGTCAGCTGGTCGTCGGCCAGCTGCACCCGTGCCGGCGCCGGCCAGCCGGCCTCGGAACGCCAGCCGGCCTGGCGCGCCTGCCCGCCTTCCTGCCAGGTGAGGACCGCCGGGTCGGGAGCGGGGGGCGTCAGGGTCGTGGTCGTGGTCACGGGCCATTCTGCCAGTGACCTTGGATCGCGAAGCGGGCTCTTGCGGGCTGGCGAGCGCCACTTCCCTGTCGTGATTGGCTCGCCAGCTGGATGGCGACAGCGGCCTGATGCCGGCACCCCGCAAGCAAGGAGCGACACATGGACCACGGACCTGGCGCCTTTCAGGGCAGAAGACCGGCCTCGCGGCGCCCGTCGTCACCATCGGCGCCATGCCCTGCGCCCGCACCTTCGCCAGTTCCACCAGCCTGGCCCGGTCCCGGCCTCCAGCTTCGCCGGTGTGCGCTGGCTGTCGGCATCACAGGCTTGAACAGGACGGACCACCGCACGGGCTTTTACCTGCGGCACGGGCAGCTGCGGTGCGGCTACTTCGGCGTCGGGGTGCCGCTGCTGCGGGTCGCGCGCGTTGGTGGCAGCACAATCGGCCCATGCAGTTCCAGCTCCTGCTCGAAGACATCGTCGCCACCTTGCGCCCGCAGCTGGGGCTGGCAGGGCAGGTCGCCAACTACATCCCGGCGCTGGCGCGGGTGCCGGCGGCGCAGCTGGGGATCGCGTTGCGCACCTGCGACGGCGAGGAAGCCCACGCCGGCGACGGCACCACGCAGTTTTCGATCCAGAGCATCTCCAAGCTGTTCACGCTGGCGCTGGGCATGCGCGAGCTGGGCGAGGCACTGTGGGAGCGCATCGGCCGCGAGCCCTCGGGCAATCCGTTCAACTCGCTGGTGCAACTGGAGTCGGAACACGGCATTCCGCGCAACCCGTTCATCAACGCCGGCGCCATCGCCGTGACCGACCGGCTCGTGAGCCGCTTCGATGCGAGGGCGGAGATGCTGGCCTTCCTTTCCAGCCTGTGCCAGGAACCGGTGGTGGTTGACCAAGAGGTGGCGGCGTCCGAAGCCGCCACCGGCTTTCGCAACATCGCGCTGGCCAACTTCATGAAAAGCTTCGGCCGCCTCGACAACGAGGTGACCGCCGTGCTCGGCGCCTACTTCCACCACTGCGCCATTCGCATGAGCTGCCTGCAGCTGGCGCGCGCCACCGGCTTTTTGAGCCGCGACGGCGCGCACCCGTTCACCGGCGCGCAGGTGCTGACCGAGCGCCAGGCGCGCCGCGTCAATGCCTTGATGCTGACCTGCGGCACCTACGACGCCGCCGGCGAGTTCGCCTTTCGCATCGGGCTGCCGTGCAAGAGCGGCGTCGGCGGCGGCATCGTGGCGGTGGTGCCCGACCGCCTCACGCTGTGCGTGTGGTCGCCCGCGCTGGAGCACAGCGGCAACTCGCTGCTGGGCATGAAGGCGCTCGAGCTGTTCACCGCGAAGACGGGGCTGTCGATTTTCTGAGATGACAACCGACCCCGAACCCCAACCGCTCGCCCCCGACGACTACGACGCGCAGGACGCCGAGCTCGATGCCATGCGCGAGCACGATGAAGAGATCCCGCAATGGGAGTTCTGCGAAGGCTTCCTGGCCGCGCTGGTGTGCGCGCGGCGCGACATTGCGCCGGAAGAGTACTGGCCGGTGCTGCTGGGGGAGAGCTTCAAGCCGATGGAGCACATCGAGTTCGTATGGCGCTGGCGCCGCCGCTGGGCGGAAGTGGCGACCGCGCTGGATGCGCCGGTGGAAGCCATGGACGACGAGCGCACCTATCGGCCCGAGCTGCTGGACACGCGCGGCGCGGTGCTGGCCCTGGCCGAGCAGGACCGCG
>NZ_JAQGLS010000105.1 GCF_028292805.1 Ramlibacter sp.
CAGCTGGACGAAGCGGCCTTCATGCGCACCCTGGCCGAGTACAACGCCGCCTGCCGCGTCGGCAGCTTCGACCACACGGTGCTGGACGACTGCCACACCGAAGGGCTGGTGCCGCCCAAGACGCACTGGGCCTTGCCCATCGACAAGCCGCCGTTCTACGGCTACGCGCTGCGACCTGGCATCACCTTCACCTATCTGGGACTGAAAACCGATGAGACTGCGGCCGTGCGCTTTGGCGCAGTGGCGAGCGAGAACCTGTTCGTGGCCGGCGAGATGATGGCCGGCAACGTGCTGGGCCAGGGCTACACGGCGGGCGTGGGCATGAGCATCGGCACCGCGTTCGGCCGCATCGCCGGCGACCAGGCGGCGCAGGCAGCGCTCGGCAAGGGGACACATGCAGCTGGATGACACCATCGCGCAGGCCCGCGCCGACACCGACGGCATCGGAGCCGGCAACCCGCGGCTGATCCCGATCCGACCGCTTGCGGCGCTGACCGCCAACGAGGAGGAAGTGGCGCGGCAGATGCAGGTCTGCAATGCCTGCCGCTACTGCGAAGGCTTTTGCGCCGTGTTCCCGGCGATGACGCGGCGGCTGTCGTTCGCCAAGGCCGACATCCACTACCTGGCCAACCTGTGCCACAACTGCGGCGCCTGCCTGCATGCCTGCCAATACGCGCCGCCGCACGAATTCGCGGTGGCGGTGCCGCAGGCGATGGCCAAGGTGCGGGCGCAGACTTATGCCGATTACGCCTGGCCGCCGGCGCTGGGCGCGCTGTACCACCGCAACGGGCTGACCGTGGCGCTGGCGGCCGCCGGCGGACTGGCGCTGTTCCTGCTGCTGGCGCTGATGCTGACGGGACGGCTGCTGCACGAGCCGCTGGCCGGCAACTTCTACGCCGTGTTCCCGCACAACCTGATGGTGGCGATGTTCGGCGCGGTGTTCCTGTACGCCGTGCTGGCGCTGACGCTGGGCGCGGTGCGGTTCTGGCGCGACGTCACGCCGGGTGCCAGCGCTGCCGGCGCTGCCGGGGAAGCGGCGCACAACGCGCTGGCGCTGACTTACCTGGGCGGCGGCCACGGCGACGGCTGCAACGAAGCGGATGACGCCTTCACGCTGGCGCGGCGGCGCTTCCACCACCTGACCTTCTACGGCTTCATGCTGTGCTTGGCCTCGACCTCGGTGGCGACGGTCTACCACTACGCCTTCGGCTGGAGCGCCCCCTATGCGCTGACCAGCCTGCCGGTGATCCTGGGCACGGTCGGCGGGATCGGCTTGCTGGTCGGTCCGGCGGGGCTGCTGTGGCTGAACCTGCGGCGCGCGCCGCTGCATGGCGACGCTGCGCAAAAGACGATGGACCGCGCTTTCATCGCCTTGCTGTTGCTGACCAGCGCCACCGGCCTGGCCTTGCTGATCTTCCGGGACACCGCCGCCATGGCGCTGCTGCTGGCGGTGCATCTGGGCGTGGTGATGGCGCTGTTCCTGACGCTGCCGTATGGCAAGTTCGCGCACGCCGTCTACCGCTGCGCCGCGCTGCTGAAGTTCACCATCGAAAAGCGGCTGCCCAGCCGGCTGGCGCTGGGCGCGGACTGAGACGCGGGGAGGCCGACGGCCGGACGGGGGGTTCAGGTCGGCCCGTGGATGCTCGCGTCGCTGTACACCGCCGACAGCGGATAGCGCGTCCCCGCCAGGTAGTCCTCCACGCAGCGCAGCACCAGCGGGCTGCGCAGGCGCTCGGCGCTGGCGCGGATTTCCTCGGCCGTCATCCACAGCGTGCGCACGATGCCTTGGTCCAGCTGCAACGTCGGATCCTGCTCTCCAAGCTCGCCGCAAAAGGCAAAGCGCATGTAGGTGATGTCTTCGCCGGTGGCCTTCTTGATGAAGCGTGACAGGTAGATGCCCACCAGCGCGGTGGCGCGGAAGTTCCAGGTGGTTTCTTCCAGCGCTTCGCGCGCGCAGCCCTCCGCCGGCGTTTCGCCAGGGTCGAGGTGGCCCGCCGGGTTGTTCAGGCGCAGGCCATGGGAGGTTTCTTCTTCCACCAGCAGGAAGCGGCCATCGCGTTCGATGATCGCCGCCACGGTGACACTGGGTCGCCAACGGTTGTCCATGGCCGATTATGTGTTTTGTAAGACAGAATGGTGGCCTTCCAGGCTCACGACCGCAGCTTCCATGCATCTTTTCGCCGCCGCGTTGAAGTTCTCCCTGTCGCTGGCCGCCTTCGCCAGCCTGCCGCTGGCGGCCCAGACCGCGCTGCCCGCGATCCAGGCGCCGGCGGCCGTCGGCAACCCTTACGGCCTGGGCGCGCTGTGGTCGCAAGGCGACCTGGTGTCGCGGGCGACGCTGGCCATCCTGGTGCTGATGTCGCTGGCCAGTTGGTACGTCCTGGTCAGCAAGCTGCTGGCGCAGCGCCGCATGGGCAGCCAGGCCAGGGCCGCCAGCCTGGGCTTCTGGAAGGCCGACACGGTGCGCCAGGGCGCGCAGGCCTTGCAACCCGGCAGCCCGTACCGCTTCATCGCGGAATCGGCGCTGGAAGCCACCCGCAAGCACGACGGCCTGATCGGCAAGGTGGACCTGAACACCTGGGTGGCGCAAAGCGTCGAGCGGGCCGTGGGCACGGTGCACAGCCGCAGCCAGGACGGGTTGGCGGTGCTGGCCACGGTCGGCTCCACCGCGCCCTTCGTCGGCCTGTTCGGAACGGTCTGGGGCATCTACAACGCGCTGGTGCGCATCGGCGCTTCCGGCCAGGCTTCCATCGACAAGGTGGCCGGCCCGGTTGGCGAGGCGCTGATCATGACGGCCATGGGCCTGGCCGTGGCCGTGCCGGCGGTGCTGGGCTACAACTGGCTGGTCCGCCGCAACAAGGTGGCGATGGACGCCGTGCGCGAGTTCGGCTCCGACCTGCACACCGTGCTGCTGGCGAGCGGGACACGGGAGAACTCGAGCGTCGCCGGGCCGCCCCAAGACCCGAACGCCGCCCCGGGGGGCGGCGCCGCGCACGCAGTGGCAAGCGTGGGGGCACCTTAATCTTGGCGATCCGCTACCGGCAGGCGAACCAGGGCGAGGATGCGCTGATCGCCGAAATCAACACCACGCCGCTGGTGGACGTGATGCTGGTGCTGCTGATCATCTTCCTGATCACCATCCCGGTGGTCAACAGCGCCATCGCCGTCAACCTGCCGCGCGAGCCCAACCTGGCCAAGGACGCGCAGCGCGAGAACGTGATCATCACCGTCGATGCGCAAGGCGCGATCTACTGGTTCAACACCCGGCTGCCGGACCACAGCGGCCTGCCGGAGCTGCTGGGACAGGTCGCGGCGATGCAGCCGCAGCCCGAGGTGCACATTCGCGCCGATGCCCGGGCCGACTACCTGCCGGTGGGGCAGGTGGTGACGGCGGCGCAGCAGGCGGGCATCGCCCGCATCGGCTTTCTCACCGAGCAACCGGGACGCTAGCGATGCAGATCCGCGCCGGCACCGAGTCCGATCCCGAGCCGATCGTGGACATCAACACCACGCCGCTGGTGGACGTGCTGCTGGTGTTGCTGGTCATGCTGATCATCACCATCCCGATCCAGCTGCACGCGGTGGACATCGAAATGCCCGGGCGCAACACGCCACCGCCGCCGGAGCGGCCGGTCGTGGTGCAGCTGGACATCGCGCCCGGCGGTCTGGTGCGCTGGAACGGCGAGCCGCTGGCCGACCGCGCGGCGCTGGAGCAGCGGCTGCGCGAGGCCTCGGCCCTGCCGCTGCAGCCGGAGATCCACCTGCGCGCGCATCCGCAGGCGAAGTACGACACGGTCGCCGCCACCTTGTCCAGCGCGCAACGGCTGGGGCTGCAAAAGATCGGGCTGGTCGGCGGCGAGCGGTCGCGGCCATGACCGAGGAAGCCGCGCGGGTGCTGCTGATGTACGCGGTGTTCCCGCTCTGGGTCGCCGCCGGCCTGGCCGACTGGGCTTGCCACCGCCGCACCCGCATCGCGCAGACCAGCGGGCTGGCGGAGAATGCCTTCCACTGGGGCCTGTTCGGGCAGATGGGGCTGGCGGTGCTGGCGGTCGGCCTGCTGCAAGTGAACGCGGCCATCCTGCTGCTGGTGGCCGCGGCCTTCCTGGCGCATGAACTCACCACTTACGTCGAGCTGCGCTACACCGTCCCGCTGCGCCACGTCGGCCCGTTCGAGCAGATGGTGCACAGCTTCATGGAGTTGCTGCCGCTGCTGGTGCTGGCCTTGCTCGCCGTGCCGGCGTGGGACCAGGTGCTGGCGCTGGTTGGCGCCGGCGGCGGGCCGGACTTCAGCCTGCGCCTGAAGCAGGAGCCGTGGCCGCGTGGCTACCTGCTGGCGGCGCTGGCGGCGGCAGTGGCGTTCAACGTGCTGCCGCTGGCGGAAGAAACCGTGCGCTGCTGGCGCGGTCGGCCCGCGTAGCGATCAGGTCTCGTACTCCGGCGCCCCCTGCACCCACATGAACGACTGCAGGTCGATCATGTCGCGCGCCTTGAAGCCGGGCCGGCGGTCGAGGTCGCGCCGCACCACCGTCGCGAACGTCAGCAGGTCCTGGTAGAGCGGCCAGGTCGGCTTGCTGTCGTAGCCCAAGGCATAGCCATAGCGTTGGGCGGCGCGCCGGGTGGCGCGCGGCTTCAGGAACATGTGGCGGTCCGGCCGGGCGATGAAGCCGAACACGGTGGCCACCGGCCAGGTCAGCACCGGACTGCCTTTGCGCGGCAGGTCGGCCAGCGCTTCCAGCCAGTCGTTGAAGCGGCGCTGCTGCGCGCCGGTGCCGTTCAGGAAGGCATACAGCTCGGTGGCGAACAGGCGGGCGCCGGCCGGCGTCTTGACGGCGTCGCGCAGCGCCATGCGCTCGAACGAGAACAGCAGGCCCGAGCGCGACTCCACCCGCACGGCGGCATCGCAGATGGCGCGGAACTCGCCGCGCGCCAGCTGTTTGCGAAAACTCGCGGGGGCCAGTTCGAGCTCCCACTCCAGGTGGGCGCGCTCCTTGGCGAAGCGCTCGGCCACCAGGTAGGTTTCGTCCTCGAAGCCGTCCGGGTAGAACAGCTCGAACTTGCTGCGGCAAAGTGCCGCGCCGAGGTAGATGACGTTGCTGGCGGCGGCGCCGGCGAGGGGGGAGGGAAGGAATGCTGCACGTGCCATCGGGTCAGTGTTCTGCCCCCGCCAAGCTCAGCCTTGTGGGACAGCGCCCCGCCGGCCTGTAGGAATCAGGGCGAGCCGACCAGCGTGAGCTCGGCAATTTCAGATGGTGCGAACAAACGCTTGGGCGGGCCCCAGTAACCAGTCCCACGGCTGACGTAGACCTGCAAACGGCCGAGCTGATGCAGCCCGGCCGTGTAGGGCTGCTGCAGTGGCACGAACAGCGACCAGGGAAAGAACTGGCCGCCATGGGTGTGGCCGCAGACTTGCAGGTCGAAGCCCGCGGCTGCCGCGGCGGATGCGGTGCGCGGCTGGTGCGCCAGCAGCACGCGTGGTGCGCCGGGCGGTGCGCCGGCCAGGGCGGCGGCCGGATCGCTCTGGTGCGCGCTGTCGAAGTGGTGGCCGGTGTAGTCGGGCACGCCGGCCAGCACCAGTTGCGCGTCGCCGCGGCGCAGCACCATGTGCTGGTTGTGCAGCACGACCAGGCCCAGCCGCTCCAGCTCCTTGATCCAGCCGTGCACGCCCGAGTAGTACTCGTGGTTGCCGGTCACGAAGTAACTGCCGTCGCGCGCGCGCAGCTGCGCCAGCGGCGCGACATGCTCGGACAGCTCCGCCACCGAGCCGTCGACCAGGTCGCCCGTGACGGCGATCACGTCGGGTTGCAGGGCGTTGACCCGGTCGACGATGGCCTGCAGGTAGGCGGCCTTGATGGTCGGGCCGACGTGGATGTCGCTGACCTGGACGATGCGAAAGCCTTGCAGCGCCGGCGGCAGCCCGGGGATGCGGATTTTCACGCGCACGACCTGGGCGGTGCGGCGGGCGTTGACGAAGCCCAGCAGCGTCGCCAGCAAGGCCAGGCCGGTGACGGCGCGCGCGCTCCACCTGGCCAGCGGCTCCGGCGTGACGCCGGCGAGCCAGGCCCCCAGCAAAACCAGCTCGCGCGCCAGCGCCAGCACCAGCAGCGAGGAGAACAGGCCCATGCACAGCATGCCGGCCCAGGTCAGGCGGTCGGACGCGGGCGGCTTGAGCCAGCGGCGGGCCAGCAGGCCGGCCGGCGTGAGCAGGGCCGAGGCCGCGAGCAGCAAGGCCAGCAGGGCGCCGGCGGCGGGCAGCTCCAATGCGGGCACCAGCCGCACGGCCAGCAAGACGTGCAACGCGATGGACAGGCCGACGAGGAAGGGCAGCGACATGGTTGCAGCAGCCTAACCCTTGCGCCCCTGCGCGTGGGGAGGGATTGGGCCTGCTCTTCATGTAAGCTCGCGTTCAGCTAGCCAACCACAACCAATAAACACAACGCAGGAGCAGCGTCCATGCAGATTGGCGTGCCCGCCGAAACCACGGTGGGTGAAACCCGCGTCGCCGTCACACCGGAGACGGCGAAGAAACTCAAGGCCCAGGGCCATGTCGTGCGCGTCGCGTCCGGCGCGGGCCTGGCGGCCAGCGCCCCCGACGCGGCCTACGTCGCGGCCGGCGCCGAGATCACCGACCAGCTCGGCGCCCTGGCCAGCGAATTGGTCTTGAAGGTGCGTCCGCCGCAGGAAAGCGAGCTGGTCGCGCTGCGGCCGGGCGCCACCGTGGTCGGCATGCTCAACCCCTTCGACGCGGCCGGCCTGCAGCGGCTGGCCGGGGCCGGCGTGACCGGCTTCGCGCTGGAAGCGGCGCCGCGCACCAGCCGCGCGCAAAGCATGGACGTGCTCAGCTCGCAGGCCAACATCGCCGGCTACAAGGCCGTGATGATCGCGGCCAATGCCTACCAGCGCTTCTTTCCGATGCTGATGACGGCGGCCGGCACGGTCAAGGCGGCGCGGGTGGTGATCCTGGGTGTCGGCGTGGCCGGCCTGCAGGCGATCGCCACCGCCAAGCGCCTGGGCGCCGTGATCGAGGCCTCCGACGTGCGGCCTTCGGTCAAGGAGCAGGTCGAGTCGCTGGGCGCCAAGTTCATCGACGTGGCTTATGCAACCGACGAAGAGCGCGAAGCCGCCGTCGGCGTCGGCGGCTACGCCCGTCCCATGCCGGCCAGCTGGCTGGAGCGGCAAAAGGCCGAGGTCGCCAAGCGCGTGGCCCAGGCCGACATCGTGATCACCACCGCCCTGATCCCCGGGCGCGCCGCCCCGGTGCTGGTCACCGAGGAGATGGTCAAGGCGATGAAGCCCGGCTCGGTGATCGTCGACCTGGCGGCGCCGCAAGGCGGCAACTGCCCGCTGACCGAGCCCGGCCGCACGGTGGTCAGGCACGGCGTCACGCTGGTGGGCGAGACCAACCTGCCGGCGCTGGTGGCGGCCGACGCCTCGGCGCTGTACGCCCGCAACGTGCTGGATTTCCTGAAGCTGATCGTGGCCAAGGACGGCAGCCTGAACATCGACCTCGAAGACGACATCGTGGCGGCCTGCCTGATGACGCGCGACGGGGAAGTGCGCAAGAAGAACTAGCGGCCCGGGAGGGCGCGCACCGAGGAGAACGCGATGGAAGTCTCTGACACCGTCATCAACCTGATCATTTTCGTGCTGGCGATCTACGTCGGCTACCACGTGGTCTGGACCGTCACGCCGGCGTTGCACACGCCCCTGATGGCCGTGACCAATGCGATCTCGGCGATCGTGATCGTCGGCGCCATGCTGGCGGCGGCGCAGACCGAGACCTGGGCCGGCCGCACCATGGGCGTGCTGGCCGTGGCGCTGGCAGCGGTGAACATCTTCGGCGGCTTCCTGGTCACGCGCCGGATGCTCGAGATGTTCAAGAAGAAGGAGAAGAGATGAGCGTCGCACGGCCGCCCCAAGGCGCGAACGCCCCCCCGGGGGGCAGCGCAGTACACGAAGTGACAAGCGTGGGGGCACAAAGCAAATGAGCATGAACCTCGTCGTGCTGCTGTACCTGGCAGCCTCGGTCTGCTTCATCCAGGCGCTCAAGGGCCTGTCGCACCCGACCACCTCGATCCGCGGCAACCTGTTCGGCATGGTCGGCATGGCCATCGCGGTGCTGACCACCGCGGCGCTGATCGTCGAGTTGTCCGGCGGCAGCGGCCGCGGCCTGGCCTGGGTGTTGCTGGGCCTGGTGGTGGGCGGCGGCTACGGCGCCTACCGCGCCAAGACGGTCGAGATGACCAAGATGCCGGAGCTGGTGGCGTTCTTCCACAGCATGATCGGCCTGGCGGCGGTGTTCATCGCTGTCGCCGCCGTTCTCGAACCGGCGGCGCTGCTGCAAGGCCTGCGCGCGGGCGACCCGATTCCCAGCGGCAACCGGCTCGAGCTGTTCCTGGGCGCGGCCATCGGCGCGATCACCTTCTCCGGCTCGGTCATCGCCTTTGGCAAGCTGTCGGGCACCTACAAGTTCCGCCTGTTCAAGGGCGCGCCGGTGCAGTTCGCCGGCCAGCACAAGCTGAACCTGGTGCTGGGCCTGATCACCGTCGGCCTGGGCCTGCTGTTCACCTTCACCGGCAGCTGGCCCGCCTTTTTCGCGATGCTGGCGCTGGCCTTCGTGATGGGCGTGCTGATCATCATCCCGATCGGCGGGGCCGACATGCCGGTGGTGGTCTCCATGCTGAACAGCTATTCGGGCTGGGCCGCCGCTGGCATCGGCTTTTCGCTGAACAACCAGATGCTGATCATCGCCGGCTCGCTGGTCGGCAGCTCGGGCGCGATCCTGAGCTACATCATGTGCAAGGCGATGAACCGCTCGTTCTTCAACGTGATCCTGGGCGGCTTCGGCGGCGAAGCTGGCACCGCTGCCACCGGCGCGGTGGAGCAAAGGCCGGTCAAGAGCGGCAGCGCCGACGACGCCGCCTTCATCCTGGGCAACGCCGAGACGGTCGTGATCGTGCCGGGCTACGGCCTGGCGGTGGCGCGGGCCCAGCACGCCGTCAAGGAGCTGGCCGAAAAGCTGACGCACAAGGGCATCAAGGTCAAGTACGCGATCCACCCGGTGGCGGGCCGCATGCCGGGCCACATGAACGTGCTGCTGGCCGAGGCCGAGGTGCCGTACGACCAGGTGTTCGAGATGGAAGACATCAACGGCGAATTCGGCCAGGCCGACGTCGCCATCGTGCTGGGCGCCAACGACGTGGTGAACCCGGCCGCGCTGACCAAGGGCAGCCCGATCTACGGCATGCCGATCCTGGAGGCCTACAAGGCCAAGACGGTGATCGTCAACAAGCGCTCCATGGCGGCCGGCTACGCCGGGCTGGACAACGAGCTGTTCTACATGGACAAGACGATGATGGTCTTCGGCGACGCCAAGAAGGTCGTGGAAGACATGGTGAAGGCCATCGACTAAAAGGAGACGAGACATGACCGACCGCCCCTGGCTCAGTGCTTATCCCGCCGCCGTGCCGGCCGACATCGACGCCGGCCAGTACGCATCGCTCGTCCACCTGATGGAGGAGAGCTTCACGAAGTACGCGGGCCGCACGGCCTACTCCTTCATGGGCAAGGAAGTCACTTTCGGCGAGACCGACTCCATCAGCCGCGCCTTCGCCGCCTACCTGCAGGGGCTGGGCCTGGTCAAGGGCGACCGGGTGGCGATCATGATGCCGAACGTGCCGCAGTACCCGGTCGCGGTGGCGGCGGTTCTGCGCGCCGGCTTCGTGGTGGTCAATGTCAACCCGCTGTACACGCCGCGTGAGCTGGAGCACCAGCTCAAGGACTCGGGCGCCAAGGCGATCGTCATCATCGAGAACTTCGCCAACACGCTGCAGCAGTGCATCGCCGCCACGCCGATCAAGCACGTGGTGCTGGCCACCATGGGCGACATGCTCGGCGGGCTCAAGGGCGGGCTGGTCAACCTGGTGGTGCGCAAGGTCAAGAAGATGGTGCCGGCGTTCAGCCTGCCGGGCGCGGTCGGGTTCAACGACGCCGTCACCCAGGGCACGCGCGGCACGCTGCGCAAGCCCGAGATCAAGCCCGACGACGTGGCGGTGCTGCAGTACACCGGCGGCACCACCGGCGTGTCCAAGGGCGCGGTGCTGCTGCATCGCAACGTGATCGCCAACGTGCTGCAGTCGGAAGCGTGGAACTCGCCCGTCATCGACAAGGTGCCCAAGGGCGAGCAGCTCACCGGCATCTGCGCGCTGCCGCTGTACCACATCTTCGCCTTCACCTGCTCGATGATGCTGGGCATGCGCATGGGCGCCAAGACGGTGCTGATCCCGAACCCGCGCGACCTGCCGGCGGTGCTCAAGGAACTGGCCAAGCACAAGTTCCACAGCCTGCCGGCCGTCAGCACGCTGTTCAACGGCCTGGCCAACCACCCGGATTTCGACAAGGTCGACTGGAGCAACCTGAAGGTCTCCATCGGCGGCGGCATGGCGGTGCAGGGCGCCGTGGCCGAGCTGTGGCTCAGGAAGACCGGCTGCCCGATCTGCGAAGGCTACGGCTTGTCGGAGACGTCGCCGTCGGCCAGCTGCAATCCGACCACCAGCACGCAATTCACCGGCACCATCGGCGTGCCGCTGCCTTCGACCTTCATGAAGTGCGTGGACGACGACGGCAACGAGGTGCCGCTCGGCCAGCCCGGCGAGATCGCGATCAAGGGCCCACAGGTGATGGCGGGCTACTGGCAGCGACCCGACGAGACGGCCAAGGTCATGACGGCCGACGGCTACTTCAAGAGCGGCGACATCGGCATCATGGACGAGCGCGGCTACTTCAAGATCGTCGACCGCAAGAAGGACATGGTGCTGGTCTCGGGCTTCAACGTCTACCCGAACGAGGTCGAGGACGTGGTGGCCCGGATGCCCGGCGTGCTGGAGTGCGCGGTGGTCGGCGTGGCCGACGACAAGACCGGCGAGGCCGTCAAGCTGGTGATCGTCAAGCGCGACCCGGCGCTGACCGAGGAGCAGGTGCGCGAGTACTGCCACGCCAACCTGACCGGCTACAAGCGGCCGCGCGTGATCGAGTTCCGCACCGACCTGCCCAAGACGCCGGTCGGCAAGATCCTGCGCCGGGAACTGCGCGACAAGAAATAGCCGCCACCCCCGCGCAGGCGGGCAGAATGCCACCATGCGCATCGCCATCGTCGCCGCCATGCAGCAGGAGCTGGCTGCCGTTCTCGCCCTGTTGCCCGACGAGGCGCGGCAGGTGGTGGCGGGGCGCGACTTCTGGGTCGGGCACCTGCACGGGCGCGAGGTGGTGACGGTGCTCTCGCGCATCGGCAAGGTGGCCGCGGCCACCACCGCCGTGGCGCTGATCGAGCGCTTCCAGGTCGACGGCATCGTCTTCACCGGCGTGGCCGGCGGGCTGGCGCAGGGTGTCAAGGTGGGCGACGTGGTGATCGCCGATGCCTTCCTGCAGCACGACATGGACGCCTCCCCGCTGTTCCCGCGCTACGAGGTGCCGCTGTACGGCGCCAGCACCTTCGCCACCGACGCCGGCCTGACGGCGCGGCTGGCCGAAGCCGTCAGGCGCGCCTTGCCTTCGGCCAGGCTGCACCGCGGGCTGGTGGCCAGCGGCGACCGCTTCGTCGCCACCTCGGTCGAAAGCCGGGCGCTGCAGCTGGCGCTGCCCGGTGCGCTGGCGGTGGAGATGGAGGGCGCGGCCTTCGCCCAGGTCTGCCATGACTACGGCATTCCGTTCGCCGCGGTGCGCACCGTGTCCGATCGCGCCGACGACGAAGCCCATGGCGACTTCCTGCGCTTCATCGAGGAGGTGGCCAGCCGGCATTCGGCGGCCATCGTCGAGGCTTTCCTGCGCAGCTGATCGCGCCGCTCAGTCGCGTTCCAGCAGCCAGCTGAAGCCCACGGTCCAGGCCGAGGCGCCGGGCCCTTGCAGCCGCTGGGAGCGGCTGAAGTCCAGGCTCCAGGCCTTGCCGCCGGTCAGGCGGGCGCCGGCCCGGGCGAAGTGGGAGCCGGCTTCCAGGTAGCGCTCCAGCACGAACGACCAGCCGGCGCCGGCCACCCACTCGGCTGCAAGGCCGTGGCGAGCTGCGTCGCGCCCGCGATGGACCAGGTCGCGTCCGAGGTTCAGGTGCAAGGCCAGGTCGTCGCGCGGGGTCCACGTCGCCAGCGCGGCGACGCTGACGCCCTGGTAACGCGGCCGCACGTGCGCTTGCCAGGCCGGCTCGAACGATGCACCCAGGCTGATGCTGTCGCTCACGGCCCCGGCCCACTTGGCCGAGAGGCCGTAGCCGGACTGCGCGGCGCCGCCTTGCCGCTCGGCCTGGCCGGCCAGGCCGAGCTCGACCGGGCCGGTGCGGCATCCCGCGCCGGCGTGCAGCAGCAGCGCGCGGCCGCGGGCGCTGGCCAGCCAGCTTTCCAGTTCGCATTGGCCGGCGTCCAGGATCGCGGCGTCGTCGACCGCGTGGTGGCCGCCGGCGGCGAGGGCGCCCGCGCCGGCGGCCAGGCCGCCAAGCAGCACCAGCGACGCCTTCAATGCCTTCAACGCAACCAGCCGCGCCGGCGGAAGTACCACATCGGCCCCAGCGCTGACGCCAGCATCAGGCCCAGGGCGAACGGGTAGCCGCCCTGCCAGTCGATCTCGGGCATGAAGCGGAAGTTCATGCCGTAGATGCTGGCGATCAGCGTCGGCGGCAACAGCGCCACGCTGGCCACCGAGAAGATCTTGATGATCTTGTTCTGGTTGATGTTGATGAAGCCGACGGTGGCGTCCATCAGGAAGTTGATCTTGTCGAACAGGAAGGCCGTGTGGCTGTCGAGCGACTCGATGTCGCGCAGGATCTGCCTGGCTTCCTCGAACTGGCCGGCGTTGAGCATGCGACTGCGCATCATGAAGCTGACCGCGCGCCGGGTGTCCATCACGTTGCGGCGGATGCGGCCGTTCAAGTCTTCCTGCTGCGCGATGGCGGCCAGCACTTCGCCGGCCAGGGTGTCGGTCACCTCGCCGGCCAGCACCTGCTTGCTGACTTTTTCCAGCTCGTCGTAGATGCCTTCCAGTGTGTCGGCCGAGTATTCCGCGTCGGCGTCGAACAGCTTGAGCAGCACTTCCTTGGCGTCCTCGATCAGCCCGGGGGCGCGGCGCGCGCGCAGCCGCAGCAGCCGGAACACCGGCACGTCCTCGTCGTGGATGGAGAACAGCACGCCATGGCTCTTGAGCGACTCGTTGAGCAAGTTGAGGATGAAGGCCACGCGCACGGTGCGCGGCTCGTCGTCGCCCGCGATCAGGAAGTCGCTGCGAATGTGCAGGTCGCCGTTGTCTTCCTCGTAGAAGCGGGCCGACTCCTCGATGTCCTCGTCCATCGCGTCGTCCGGGATGGACAGGCCGTAGTACTGCTTGATCCAGCGCTTTTCTTCGAGCGTGGGCGACTCCAGGTCAACCCAGATCGGCTGGAATTGCGAGAGCTCCTCCAGCGACTCGATCTCTTCCTGGAAGAGCCGGCCGTTGGCGAGCGTGAAGATATTGAGCATGGGCAATCAAACGGGGTCAGATTCCAATTCATCGGGCGGTGCGGACACGTAGCTTTCGAATAATTGGAATCTGACCCCAATTGATTCGGAAGCTACCGGCTAGGGCAGGTTTCCAAGGAGGATGCTCCGTTTGTCGAGACCGCGCGATTATGCCGTGACGGTGTCCAGGAAGGCCAGCAGTTCTGCCTTGCGCGCATAGGCGTCCTGCTGCCCCAGCTTGATGAGGGACTGCACGAAGCCGGGCTCGAACAGCAGGTAGCTTGCGAGCGCGCCGCCGCCGCCCTTCATCGCGTTCAGGCCGCCGAGCGCGCGCCGCACCGAACGCGGCAGTTCGTGCGCAAAGGAGAGGGCCAGCGCGTCGAGCGACTGGGTGGGCT
>NZ_JAQGLS010000106.1 GCF_028292805.1 Ramlibacter sp.
CAAACGCCGGCGGCTCCACGACTGTGGGTTCGGGCGCTGCCGGCGGCGGTGCCTCCTGGGCGGCTGCGCCGGCGGCGGCCACGAAGCTCGCCCCAGGCGCGGGAGCGCGCGTGTATTCCTGGTCGACCCAGTCGGCCGGCCGCGGGCTGGCACTGCCGGGCAGGTTGCCGGGAACCGTGCCGCCCGGAAACGCGCCGCCCGGGACGGTGCCGGCGTGCGGCCGGGTCGGGTCCCGCATCCGGGTGGCATCCAGGTCGATGCCGGGAGCGGTGCCCAGGCTGGTGACCGTGCCGCCGCCGATGTTGGTGGCCTCGGCCGGCGCCGTCAGCCGGCGCAGCCGTCGCCGCGCCAGGTCGGCGTAGATACCGGAGGGAAACTTGTCCAGGAAGCCGTGCAAATCCTCGGTATCGTGCGAGTCCTTGACGTCCTTCCAGTACACCAGCTCGAGCTCCTGCGTGACCGAGGTGACCGAGCCGGAGGTCGGCGCGTTGGTCACGCCGCCAGGTACCGTGCCCGGGACGGTCAGCGGGCGCGAACCGTAGACTTCCACCTTCTTGAGCGGATTCAGCGGCGGCACCACTGTCTGGTCCTCGGCGCGCCGGATGGCCGCCTGCAGGGCGACTGCGAAGTCGCGCGCCGTGGCGAACCGCTGGTCGCGGCTCTTGGCCAGCGCCCGGGCCACCACCGCATCGAGCGCGCCGGGCAGGCGCGGGTTGATGGAGCTGGGGGCCGCCGGCTCGTGGCCGATGATCTGGTGGATGATGGAGAAATCGTTGTCGCCATCGAACGGCCGCTTGTCCGTCAGCAGCTGGTACAGCACCACGCCGACCGAGAACAGGTCGGCGCGCGAATCGATCTTCTGGCCCTGCACCTGCTCGGGCGCCATGTACTTGAGGGTGCCGACCACGCTGCCCTGGGTGCGCGTGGCCTCGCCGGAATCCTGGATCCGGGCAACCCCGAAGTCGGTCAGCTTGATCCGTCCGCCCGGCTCCATCAGCAGGTTGGCCGGCTTGATGTCGCGGTGGACGATGCCTTGCTTGTGGGCGTAGTCCAGGGCGCTGAGCAGGTCGCGGATGATCTTGAGGGACTGCTCCAGCGAGTAGCGCACGCCACGGTCGAGGTGGTGCTTGAGGTCATCGCCCTGGATGTACTCCATCACCAGGAAGGCGACGTTGGTGTCGCGGTCGGAGTCGTAGACGCTGACGATGTTGGGATGCTGCAGGCGCGCGGCCGAGCGCGCCTCGGTGCGGAAGCGATGTTCGTATTCGGCGGCGGCTTCTTCGGAGAGGTTCTCGACCCTGACGGTCTTGATGGCGACCCGCCGGTCCAGGTTGGGATCCCTCCCTTCGTAGACCACTCCCATGGCGCCCTTGCCCAGAACACGCAGCAGTTCGTAGCGGCCCAGCTTTTTCAATGTCACTTCAGCGATGCCGTGCGTAACAGATGGAAATGCATTCTAGCCTTCAGCCCAGCAAGGATGGGCTGCGGCGTCAGCGTCGGCGCGGCCCGGTGTGGCGTTTCGCACGGATCAGGGCCCGCACGTAGGCTTCGGCGAAGTGGCGGTCTATCCAGTGCTGGACCCGCTCGCCCGGCTCCCGCCCCTGCTCGGCCTGGTCCCGCACGAAGGCGTCCCAGGCCCGGGCGGCCTCGAACATCCGGGGCCCGCCTTTGAGCAGTCTGGCTTTGAGCGCCTCGGGGTCGAACTCCTCGAGCACGGCCTGGAGCGCCTGCGGCACCGCCTCGCTCATGGCCTGCTGGTGCGCCAGCAGCTCGTTGACCACGTCGGCCACCGCCCGGTCAGGGGGCATGAGGCCGGCCGCCGCGGCCCGGCCGCCCAGCAGGTACTGCAGCCGCGCCTCCAGCGGCATGTCCATGCGCAGCGGGTTGGCGTCGCCCGTCTCGAGCATGGTCCGGTCCTCGGCCCGCAGTTCCTGGCGGGTGCCCGCGGCGGCCTGCAGCGCCTGCACCAGTCCGGTCAGGGCCAGCCGGGCCAGCCGGCCGATGGTCTCCAGCTCGCCCTGCGTCAGGCTTGCCAGCCGGTCGGGATCCATGCCCAGCCCGGCCGCGAACGGGCGCAGGTCGGTGGCCGGCATCAGCCCCTCGGCCTGCAGCGCGCCGCCCGCGGCATGCGGACCGAAGGTGTCGCCGAACATGCCCCAGTCGCCGAACGGATCGTCGTCGGCGCCGGGCGCCGGCTGCGACGGCATGGCGACCGTCATTGCCGACGCCTGACGCTCGAAGTCGGCCCAGGGGTCAGCGGTGGCGTCTTCGGCCGACTCGACCGCCACCGCCAGCTCGAAGGCCGAAAGCACCAAGGGCTGGCCCGGCGGGAGGATGCCGCGGGAACCGGGTGGTATCTCGAAGCCGCCCAGTTCTACGCCGTTGACGCCCGATAGCACGTGGAAGTGCAGTTCGTCGCCCTCGTTCCAGACACTCAGGTGGCGGCGGGAGACGCTGCGTTCGGGATCGGGCAGGCAAATGGTGCAGTCGGCGTCGCGCCCGAGCACCAACGCCGGCTCGCCGGCAAGCAGCCGCCGGCTGATGTCCAGCCCGGGGCCGGCAATGTGCAGGTCGAGCGCCATGCGGGAGGCTGCTACGCCTTGACGACGAACGACGCAACCGGTGCGTCCTCCGCCTCCCGGTCGCAGCCCAGGGCGATCTGCCCCTTGCCGACGAGGTAGCACTCGGTGCGCCGCAGCACCACCGGCGCCGTCTGGTCACCCATGTAGACCCAGGTGCCGAAACTCGAGCAGTCGCACAGCACGAAATGCCCGCCGCGCCATTCGATGGTGGCATGGATGCGCGAGACGCGGGCATCGTTGACCGCGAGGTCGGCGGTGCGCGAGCGCCCCATGCCGATGCGGTCGCCCTGCTGCAGCCGCAGCCTCTCGGCCGCCAAAGTGATCTCCAGCTGGCCCTGGGTGGGCGCCGGGCCGAACATGGAAACGCCCATGACCGTGACGTCGGCTTCGCGCTCCGGCTGCCATTCGACGCGGTAGACCTCGGTGGCCTCCGCCTTGCCGCGCAGGTACATCGGGCCCAGACTGCGCATCCTGGCCTGCAGCTCGCGCGGCAGCGCGGTTCGCACCCGGTAGGTGGTCAGGATCTGGTCGGCCCCGGCCAGGTCGGCCAGGCGGGCGGCGCTGTTGACGGCGTCGCCATAGCAGTCGCCCTCGATTTCCACCACCTCGCCCGACTCGATGCCCATCTGCATCTGGACCGGATGACCGGTGCCGCCGGGGTGCACCGGCTTGTTCAACAGGCGCTCCTGGATGGCGATGCAGGCAGTGAGCGCCTGCGACTCCACCGGAAAGACAACGAAGAGGCCGTCGCCCAGCAACTTGACCACGCGGCCGTTGTGCTGCTCGAAGATCTTGGCCAGGGCGGTCGTCAGCTGGGTCACGAAGCGTCCGGCGGTCTCGTCGCCGAGCCGCTCGAAGATGCCGGTGCTTCCGACCAGGTCAGCGAATACGACGGAGGGCATGCGCGACCATTGTATGCGTGGGTGAGGGCAAAGGAGGCTACCCATCAGCATCGATGCGCAGCGCCTGCGTGGTTCACGCCACGGACTTTTTGCACGGTACGCCCGCAGCCATGACAATGGCCCCCGTGCGACTTTTCCATTTCCTCACCACCCACGCCGACCAGATCCTGCTGGAGTGGGACGCGTTCGCCGCCACGGTCACCCACGAAGGCAAGCAACTCGACAAGAAAGCGCTGCGGGACCACGCGGCCGAGATCCTCGGCGTGATCGCGGCGGACCTGGCGCAGCCACAGACGCCCGAGCAGCAGGAGGCGAAGTCCAAGGGACTGGGCGCCCACGACCCCGGCCGCACCGCCGCCGAAACCCATGCCGACTACCGGATGCGGGCGGGGTTCGCCATCGACGCGATGATCACGGAATACCGGGCGCTGCGTGCCAGCGTGCTGAAGCTCTGGACCGAGGCCGGCGGCGGCACCTCGGCCGGGGACATGCGCGACCTGACACGCTTCAACGAAGCCATCGACCAGTCGATCGCCGAGTCGGTCGGGCGCTACACCCGGCAGACCAGCAAGGCGACCGACCTGTTCATCGGAATCCTCGGCCACGACATCCGCAACCCGCTCGGCACCATCCTGATGTCCGCGGAAGTGCTGATCCGCACCGGCCAGCTCACTGCCAAGGCCGCCGCGCCCATCCTCAACAGCGCGCGCCGGATCAACAGCATCATCGAGCAGGTGGTGGACTTCACCAGGGCGGAGGCCGATGGCGTGATGCCGATCACCCGGACGCCGGGCAACCTGGCCGACCAGCTGGACAAGGTAGTGCAGGAAACCCAGATCCGCCATCCGACCCGGACCCTGCAGGTGCGCAGCGTCGGCAGCTTCGAGGGCAGCTGGGACGAGGGCCGGATCGGCCAGTTGCTGTCGAACCTGCTTGGCAATGCCTTCCTGTACGGGGAGCGGGAGGGCACGGTGAGGGTGGACATGTCGTCGACCCCCAGGCACGTGAGCTTTTCGGTGCACAACGAAGGCCCCCCGATCGCACCGGACGACCTGCAACGCATTTTCGAGCCGATGGCGCGGGGCTCGCCGAACGAGTCCGGCGGCGAGCGCCGTGAGCCGGCGGGGCTGGGCCTGGGCCTGTACATCTGCCGGGAGATCGTGCTGTCGCACGAGGGCACCCTCGAGGTCGAATCCGCCGCCGGCAAGGGCACCACCTTCCGTGTCACCCTGCCGCGCCTGCCCAAGCCCGCCGCCGGCTAGCGCGGCGGCAAAAAAGTCCGGCATCCTGGCGGAAAACCGGACTTTCCTAGAAGAAAGAGCAGACCCATCCCGACCGAGCAAGCCGACGACGAGCGCGCGAAAGCCGCCGGCCATGGCGCCGATCCGCGGCCACGTGCCGGAGCGCTCGTGAAAGCAGCGGCCGCAACAGCTGCGCGCGTTCCATCGCGGCGGGAGGTGGCCCGATTTCCTCGAGCGCCCGGTGCGTGCCGGCGCTCGACGAGGTCGCCGCCGAGTTCCGCAACCAGGGCGACGAGATCGAACGCAGCGCCATCGACAACGCGAGCGGCATCCACGAGCCGCTGCTGCCGGTGTCCGTGGACGCCTTCCGGCCCTTCCACTACCAGGTGTCCAGCGTCGGGCGCCGTGCCGATGTTCAGCGGCAGGATGGCGCGCGAGACCGACGTCTATGACCGGCCCGAGGTCTTCACACAGCCCGGCTCGGCGGCCACGGCCTGATGGGCCTGACGCGGCGGCAGGGTGGTCGACGACGCGCTCGAGCGCTACGAGGCCACCTCGCGTTCCTGACCTGCAGCGCGACGCCGACTCGATGCTCAGGCCGGCGATGCTGTGCCATGCCCGGCGGCCGCCGGCCCGTCGGGCTCAGCGGGATCCGGAGGCGGAAAAGCGCGGCCGCCCGGTACACCTTGCCCGTGGGCCGCGACTGCCGCTCATCGCGCTAACAGGGGGTGGCCGGCGCACCGGCCTGAGTCAACACTGTCGCTTCTTCCAGGTAACGCGCTATGCCCTCGTCCAGAGTGGGCATCAGCGCACCCCGTTCGCTGCCCAGGGCGGCATACCGCGGCCGTTGCGCCCGCTGGCCAAGGCTGGCACTGGGCACGGCGCGGACCAAGCCCACCTCCAGCCCCGCCGCCTCGGCAGCAATGCAGGCCAGGTCGGACCAGCTCACCGCGCCGCGGTTGCCCAGGTGCCACAGGCCTTGCTCTCCGTCCACGAGCAAGTCGAGGCTGGCGTGCACCAGGTGCGGAACATAGGTCGGCGACACGAACTGGTCACTGGCGGCATGCCAGGGTTCGTTTCGGCGCAGCGATTCCAGCGCGAGCGTGACGAAGTTGTGGCGGTCCCAGGGGCCGAAGAAGGCGGCGGTGCGGACCACCAGCGCCTGCGGGGCCATCCCGAGCACGCGGTGCTCCGACACCTGCTTGCTTCGCCCGTATGCGCTCAGCGGGCGGGCTTCGTCGCTCTCCACGTACGGTTCGCCCTTGTTGCCGTCGAATACCAGGTCGCTCGAGAAGGTCAACAGGCGCACGCCATGGCGCGCGCATGCCTTGGCCAGGGTCGTCGGGCCGACGACGTTCTCGCGCCAGTTGCGTGCATCGTGTTCGGCATCGTCCACGCGGACGTAGCCGGCGGCGTTGATCACCGCCCAGGGTTGCCACTTTTCCAGGGCGGCCTGGACCGACGAGGCATCGGCGATGTCCATGTCCGCGCGCTGCAGCAACTGGCACGGCATGCCGCGCTGCGCGCACAAGCGGGAGAAGGCCTGGCCGAGCGTGCCTGTGGCCCCGGCGACCAGCAGGGTTCGGCCGCGAACCGGAAGCGCCCGCAAGGCGCCGTCCGCAGGATAGGCGAGGCGCACGTCGCGCTGCCACCAGCCGGGAGCGTCGAGCGCGGGATGCTGGGGCGGTTCGCCCCGCGCGAGCTGGCGCGCCAGCGTCACGAGCGCGGTGGGCCGGGGCGGGTCGGAGCGCACGTCCCACAGGCCCGACTCGTAGTGCTGGCCTTCCCCGGTCACCAGGCTGTTCCAGTCGAAACAGCCGAAGGCCGCCCAGCACGTGACAGCCCGCACGTCATGACCCTTGGCCCGCACCGCCTGCGCCGCAACCCACGCCTGATGCAGCCACCGCAGCTGCTCCTCGCGGGTGCAACCCAGATGCACCTCCGTGAGCGCGACCGGCAGCCGATACCGTTCACAGGTTTCGCGCAGGCGCTCGGCAAAGCCGCCAATGATGGCGCCGGCAACTCGCGCCGTCTCCACATCGGCATAGCGGTCCCTGCCGTTGCCGCCCACCAGTCGCGGCGGGTAGAGCTCCAGGCGGTCGTCCAGGTGGCGCTCGCTGGTGAGATAGCTGTTGATGCCGACGATGTCCGGTGGACAGGGCTCCCGCTCCAGTGCAAGCAGCTCCTCCTGGCTGGCGCCGAAGTGCCGCAAATACGGCCACAGGCGGTGGCGCCGGGTGACCCGGCCCGCCAGCAGGTCGAACGAAAGCCAGCGCCGGAGGTTTTCGAAGCGGGCCTGGTAGGCAAGCCGCGGCGAGCTGGTGGCGAAGCCGAGATCCTCCGTCTGGACCAGTTGCGCCCGCGGGTTGACCGCGCGCACCCTGCGCATGGCCAGCACGGTGCCTCGGATCTGGTTCAGCAAGGCCCGCACGAAGCTGGCATCGTCCCTGCGGTGCGGATACCAGTGGCCGTACAGCGCGCTGAAGCGGGCGGTGGTCAGCGGCTCGTTGACCGGCGTGTAGGCGTCCAGGTGCGGGTAGCGCTCGGCCACCGCGCCGGCGTAGTCGGCAAGGTGCTCCGGAAACCGGGGATCCAGCAAATTGGTCCACGCCGGCCCGCTGCCGTGATGCACCAGCCCCGCGATCGGCGCCACGCCGAGCGCCTGCAGCCGCCCCAGCCGGGCATCGGCCCATGACCAGTCGTAGCCACCGGTGGCGGCGAGCGTGCGCTCCCACAGCAGGGGAAACCGCATGCGCGTGATGCCCAGGCTGGCCAGCCGGTCCAGGTCATCGATCCTGGATGCGAAGCCGCTGGCGCGCAGCTGGTCCCTGAAACGGTCCCCCACCCGGTTGAAGGTGCACTCGGCGCCGGCCCAGAGTTCGAGCGCCATTACATTGCGCCGGCCGGCCCGCTCGGCGCACCAGCCCCCGCGCGTTCCGCCTCCTGCTGCTGCAGCCGCTTGAAAGTGGCCAGCGCCTGGCCCACCACCTGGTCCATGTTGTAGTACTTGTAGGTGGCCAGGCGGCCCACGAAGCTCACGTTGGGCGTGGCCTCCGCTTCCGCTTCGTAGAGGCGGTACAGCCCGGCGTTCTGCGGCTGCGGCACCGGGTAGTAAGGGTCGCCCTCGGCGCAAGGGTACTCGTAGACGATGGAGGTCGAGGCGTGCTTCTGGCCAGTGATGTGCTTGAACTCGCTGATCCGCGTGTAGCCGTAGTCGTTGGGGTAGTTGACCGTGCCGACGGGCTGAAACTGCTCCTGCGGCACGTTGACGTGCTCGAAGCGCAGGCTGCGGTAGGGCAGCTTGCCGTGCTTGCAGCCGAAGAAGGCGTCCACCGGCCCGGTGTAGATCATGTGCGTCCATGGCACCAGGTCGACGATTTCCCGGTAGTCGGTGCCGGTCATGATCTTGATGTTGGGGTGGTCCAGCATCCGCTCGAACATGCGCGTGTAACCGTGCAGCGGGATCGCCTGGAACTTGTCGGCGAAGTAGCGGTCGTCCCGATTGGTTCGGATGGGCACACGGGCGGTGACGCTCGCGTCGAGCTCCGACGGGTCGAGATCCCACTGCTTGCGGGTGTAGCCGCGGAAGAACTTGTTGTACAGCTCGCGGCCCACCTTGCTGACCACGACGTCTTCGGACGTCCTGATCTCTTGCTTTTTTTCGGCCACCGATTCGAAGAACTTCTCCACCTCGAAAGCGGTCAGGTGCAATCCGTACAGCTTGTTGATGGTGTCCAGGTTGATCGGCATCGGCAGCAGCTGCCCGTCCACGCTGGCCAGCACCCGGTGCTGGTAGGGCCGCCATGCCGTGAAGCGCGAAAGGTAATCGAAGATGTCTTCCGAGTTGGTGTGGAAGATGTGGGGCCCGTAAGGGTGGACGAGCACCCCGTGGTCGTCGTAGCGGTCGTAGGCGTTGCCCCCGATGTGCGGCCGCTTGTCCAGCACCAGGATGCGCTTGCCGGTGCTGGCGAGCCGTTCGGCGAGCACGCTGCCTGCAAAGCCGGCGCCGACCACGAGGTAGTCGAACCCGGCCCGGCCGGGCACCGCGGCGGTGACTGCGTTTTGCAGGTCTTGGCTGATCTTGTCCATGGACTCTCCGGTGACTGCTGCGGGGCGGCCAGAACGGCCAGGGGCCGTTGCGGCCGCATGGCAAGGTTCAGGTGGGCACCAATGCCGACGCGCTGGCGGCGCGCGCGAGCTCGGCCGCAATGTTCGCCACCGCAGGCAGCTCGCTCGCTTCACGGGCAGCTTCCGCCTGGGCGATCAGCTCGGCCATGGCGGCAGCGGTGGCATCCCAGGAGGTGCGGCTGACCACTTGCGCGATGGCCAGTGCGTGCTCCTCCTGCTGCGCCGGCGAGCGGGCCAGGATGGCCTCGCATGCAGAAACGAAGCCGGCAGCATCGGAATGGATGGGCACGATGTGTCCATACGGTTCCACGACGTCCCGGATCGCCGTGCTGACCGACGGCTTGCCGCAGGCCATGTACTCCAGGGTCTTGGTGGGGCTGATGAAGCGGGTCGACTCGTTCAGCGCGAACGGCAGGAGGCACACGTCCCAGCCGTTGATGAAGGCCGGCAGATCCTGGTAGCTTTGCTGGCCGAGCCAGTGGATGTTCGGCAGCCGAGGCAGCAGGGCCGGGTCGATCTTGGCGGTAGGTCCCACCATCACGATCCGCCACTCGGGTCGGGCGGCGGCGAGCCCCGCGATCAGCTCCAGGTCAATCCGCTCGTCGATCACGCCACAGTAGCCCAGGCGCGGGCGACCCAAGCCGGCCTGGCTCGGATGGTCTTGGATGCCGCCGCGGAAATGGAGCGCATCGACGCTGCTCGGAAAGCAGTGGATGTTGGAGTGCCGCTTGCGCTTGGCGTTGTACAGGCTGCGGCCTCCGGTGAACACGACGTCCGCCGAGCGAAACAGCGCCGTCTCCTGGTTCACCAGTTCCTTGGCGGCGTCCCTGAACGCTGAGAGCTCGTCCATGCAGTCGTAGACCACGCCCCCGGGCTCGAGCTGCTCCGCCATGGGCAGCGCCAGCGGCGTATAGAACCAGATCCAGTAGTCGGTGATTCCCTGCAGGGCGATCTGGCGGGCGACCAACCTCTGGACCGCCGCCTTGTGCTCGGCATGGAAGCCATGCGCGGCGCCGCGAAGGTGCGGGCGCCAGACCTCGACACCCGGAGCGGCGGTCAGCAATTCGAGTCGATCCTTGTCGCTTCCCGGCACCGGCTCCTCGATGAAGACCACGGGCCAACGCTGTGCAAGTCGGGACAGCACGTGCTGTGGCCGTTGGTAAACGAAGTTCCAGCGCAGGTGTGAGAAGACGATGAGGTTTTTCATGGCCCTTATTCTGAAGACCGGACGCGACGCCATAGGGCCGCGAACGACAGGGATCAATGTGGTCCTACTTCGACCTGCGCCCTCCTCTTACGTCGGACTGCCGGGCAGGCAGCGCGAGCGGTGCCGTGCCGGCGCCGCAGCGCTACCGTTCTGGACTCATCGACGCCTCTTCAGGCCGGCGAAAAGTCTTCGCGACAAACCCCGTCAGCTGCCGCGAGCGCCCTTTCAGCTCGTCCTTGCAAAGCCAGGCTGCGCCGCCCGAGTTACGTGAGTGACACACGCTTTCGATATTGTGGAGACGCCTAAGGGTAACTACCCAAGAGCAGCGCAAGAACAAAAATAGAATGCGCCGCTAGAGAGCTAGCAAGCCTCGCGCCTTTCGCGCTCCTCGCGGAGCAAGGAGTCGACCATGTACATGCTGCTTCGCACGTTGTCCGCCCGGCAATTGCTGATCGAACAACTGCCACCGCTGGCGACCGCATGGCTCATCGCCGAGCTCTTCTACAAGTTCAAGAGCTTTTCGCTCGAATGCGCGGCTTTTCTCGTGACATGGTTCGTGCTGGACGCGCTGACCCAGGGCGTACGCCGGCTGGCTTCTTCACGGTAGCGCCGCGCGGCGAGCGCACATGACCGACACGGTCGCCCCCGAGTTCCTCCGCTTCGTCGAGGCGGAACGCCGGGCCAATCGACTGCCCCAGGCCGGCCGTACCCTGGTGGAGGGCGAGGTCTTCGCGCCGGTGTTCATCAAGGCAAGGCCGAGCGTCGAGCTGATGAACGTGGCTGCGCGCCGGGCCGCGGGCTTTTTTCGTCCGACAAAGCACAGCGAGGTGGTGTGGCTGGAGGGCGAGAATGCGTTGGCAGTGGGGATCACCGCCGTCGACGTCAAGCTCGCCGACGGGCTTATCCGCGTGCTGATCCCGGTGCGCTGCGACCAGAGCGGCTCGGCCATCGTGGAAGTTCTGTTCGCCTGCGGCTCGCCCACCGAGCCGGCCGGCCTGTATGCAGCCACTGCGCGCCGGCCGAATGGGCCGCAACTCGTCGTCGCTGCCTGGGGCGATGCACTGGTGGCATTCGCTTGGCACTGCGTGATCAACCTCATCACCGGCATCGCGGCAGCCATTGGCAAGGACGCGCGCGGCAACCTGCTGATTCCGGTGGAGCTCGAAGTGAGCGCGCGCGGCATCCAGATCCTGCCGATGGCGCGACACCGTTTCGCCGGCTCGAACGCGCTGAAGAGCAAGGTCGGGCGATGAGTTTCGGTCCCGGCGATCTCGGCGTCTTGGGCAACCTCGCCAAGGCGCTGGGCATCTTCGATGCGCACGGCAACCCCAACCAGGGCTGGTTCGCCAACCCCGAGGCCGCCCTGAAGAACATGCTAGCCAACGAGGCGCAACGCAGCGCGCTGATCGCCTTTGTCGACGATGCCATGGGCGGCGCCGATCGCAGCGCCGAGGCCGGCGTCACCTGGCTGCCCATCGTCGAAATCGACGAGCCACCGCTGTCGCTCGCCGTGACGATCGATGAAGGCCGAAGCGAGGGTCTGCACATCGGCCTGGGTTTGCGGGTCTCGACCACCGACCCGACCTCGGCCACCACGCTGGCCGTGCCGCTGTTCCGCGCGAAAAAGGACGGCGGGCCGAACGTCACGCAGCCGCTGCTGCTCGGCACCCCGGGCGGGCGCATCCGCATCGGCACCGCGATCACCCTCGACTCGGCGCCACCGGTGCCGGGCCAAGCGCGTCTGGGCGGCATCAGGCTGGAGGTCGACCTGCCGACCTCCGACAACGACCCGCAAGGCCCGATTTTCGGCCTTGCGCTCACCGGCCTGCAACTGCCCGGCGCCGCCACGCCGCGAGACATGCATGTGGCGGCCAGCGGCAGCGAGCAGCTGGACGACGCACTGCTCGATCTGGTGATGTCGCTGGTCAAGGCACAGGCCGATGCGGCACTGGCCGACCCTGCACTGGTGGCGCTCGCCGGGCTGCTCGGGCTGCGCGGCGGTGACGCGGTGCCCGATTTCCCGATCACGGCACTGCCCACACGCGGCGTGTTGGCGCTGGCCGACTGGGTGCGCGGCATCCTCACCAGCGGTGCCAGCCGCGCCGACTGGCTGGGCCACCTGGCGGCCCTGCTCGGTGGCACCCGCGTGGGCGACACGGCGCGCTTCGGCCTGGGTGGCGCGGCGATGCTCACGCTCGCGCTGCGCGTGGACAACGGCCCGAGCGGCAACCCCCGCCTGACCCCCACCCTCGCGATCGAACTCGGCAACGACAACGCCCGCGTCGAGGCGCGCGCCGATGTGTTCCGCATCGACCTCGTCAGCGGCGAAGCGTTCGCTTTGCCCAGCCTCGGCATCTGGGCCGCGGCCGGCCGCAGCACCAACCGTATCCTCGACATCACCGACCCGACGGTGGCGCGTGCCGACACGCTGCGGCTGGGCTTTGGCCTGGACGCGCAGCGGCGGCTGAACTTCCTGCTCGCTGCCGATGGTGTGCGCCTGGGCACGCGGGACTTCGCGACGCTGGACCTCACCGCGCCCGACGCGGTGATGGATGCCGCGGGGGGCGCGGTGGAAGACATCGCCAACGAACTGCTCGCCGGGCTGGGCGATACGCTCGGCCTGGCGCGCCAGCTGCTCGGCCTGGATCCACCGGCGGGCTTGGGCGCGGTGACGCTCGCAGCGCTGATGGTCGACCCGGTGGCGGCACTGGCCGGCTACTGGCGGCAGCTCGTCGCCAACCCGGCGGCGGCAACGACGGTGCTCTCCGCGCTGCAGCACGCGCTGGCCGATGCGAGCCAGCCCGCGTCGGTGGTGGCCGGCAGTGGCAGCGAGGCCGACCCCTGGCGGCTGCCGCTGGTCGGCCCGCTGGCGCTGGAGGTGTC
Source organism: Ramlibacter sp. (assembly GCF_028292805.1). Lineage (GTDB taxonomy): Bacteria > Pseudomonadota > Gammaproteobacteria > Burkholderiales > Burkholderiaceae_C > Ramlibacter. The sequence goes on from NZ_JAQGLS010000106.1 coordinate 12,944, forward strand.
GGCCAGCGGCGACATGCTCGCCATCGGTCTGGGCGTGGTGACCAGCATCGACGCGCTGGGCCAGCGGTGCACGATGGTGCAGACGCGCATCGGAGTAAAGCTCGCGAGCATCGACCTGGCGGCGCGCCGTGCCTGCCTGCTGGGTGCGGTGGAAGCCACGCTGAGCGCCCGCGAACGCGGCGCGAGTCCGCCGCGGGCGCGACTCGCGCTTGGCGATGCGGCCGCCATCGTGGCGGACCACGTCGGCCTGCGCCTTGCCTGGGCGCCCGACAGCGGTCTCGCGGCGCAGGTCAGCGCGCCGGCGCTGCGCCTCGAACTGGACGACCTGTCGGTGCCGGTCGCGCTGCCGGTGATCGGCGCCGACGGCAGCGTGACGCTGACCGCCCAAGCCTGGGACGGCGTCGAAGCATTGGTCGGCTCGCTCGGGGTGATGATCGGTGGGGTGGTCGAAGACCTGGTGCGCGCGCTCGGATGGGTCGAAACCGAGCTCCAGGCCGGCGGCGGGCCCGTGATCGGTGCGCGGCTGCGCCTGGCTGAACTGATGGTCGCACCCGAAACGGCGTTGCGCGACTGGCTGCCGCGCATCGCGGTCAGCGATCTCGGCCAACGCGCACTGGCACTGGTGGCCGACCTGTTCGGCGGGCTGGGCGCCACCCGCGGTGTGATCGAAGGCAGCGGCCGGCCCGAGGATCCGTACCGCTTCGCGCCGGGCGCGGACCTGCCCGATGTCGCGGTGTGGTTCCCGCCCGCGGGGCTGGAGCCTGTGGTGACGGCGGCGCACGCGGCGATCCGCGGCTGGCGCCCCGGCCAGGCGGGGCTGCCGATCGCCTCGCTGGAAGCCGCATTGCGCGCCGAGGCGGGCGTGGCCGCCGACGTGCGTGCGCTGGTCGACGGCCGCGAACCGGGCGCTGCGCTGGACGCGCTGGCGCAGCGCTGGCTGGGCGGTGACGGGCGCATCGGCCCGCCTCCCGCGGCGCCCGCAGGCATCACGCTGCGGCGCGTTGGCGTGGCGGCCGGGCAGTTGCTCGACGAGCTCAGGCTGCAGGATCTGCTCGGGCGTGTGCCCGGCACGACGCTTTACGTCGCGCTCGGGGCCGCGGCCTGGCCCGCAGCACCGGAAGATCGCCGGATCGACCTCGCCACCGCCGGCCTCGACGCCGCCATGTTCACGCTGCCGGCCGCCCAGGCGGGCGAGTGGTTCGTCTGCCTCGGCACGCGCGCCGACTGCCGCGTCGGCGGCGGCACGACCGACGGCACGCCGGAACAGGCCGCCCGGCTGGGCCGCCTGCTCGACGCGCTGGCTGGCATCAGCAGCGACATCGCGGTGGTCGCAGTCGGCGGCGCCGGCCACGCCGCGCGCCTGGCCGTG
>NZ_JAQGLS010000118.1 GCF_028292805.1 Ramlibacter sp.
GCGTGAATGGCGCGCGCCCCGACATCGGGAAGGCGAACACCGAATTGAGCCGCGCCGAATCGTACTGCGTGTCCTGTCCCTGCACATAGGGCGAGCTGGCCGACAGCGCGATGAAATGCGGGATGTAGCGCGACATCCTGTGCAGCATCAGCAGCGCGCTGTCCGGATCCGGGCAGCCCACGTGCACGTGCTGGCCGAAGATGGTGAACTGCTTGGACAGGTAGCCGTACAGCTCGGACAGCTGGCGAAAGCGCGGCCTGTCGTAGATGCGCTGCTCGTGCCATTGCTGGAACGGGTGCGTGCCGCCGCCGGCGATCGCGATGTTGAGCTTGTCGGCGCAGCGCACCAGCGCATCGCGGATCTGCGACAGCTGACCCAGCACCTCGCTGCTGGAGTGGCACACGCCGGTCGAGACTTCGATCATGCTGGAAGTCATCTCCGGCACCACCGAGCCGGGCAAGGGGATCTTGGCCATCAGCCGCAGCATCTCGTCGGAGTAGGGCGCCAGGTCGTAGTCGTGGGTGTTCACCAGCTGCAGCTCCAGCTCCACGCCCAGCGTCAGCGCCTCGGAGTGGCCGAAGGCTTCCAGCTGCGGCGGCTCCTCGGGCGGCTGCGAATTGAGTTGCGGGTCGAGGCGCTTATCCACGCTGCTCTCCCCCGTCGGTCGCCCCGACCGGCATCCAGGGCTTGAGGCTTTCGCCGGCCTGGTAAATGGCGAAGGTGGTGATGATCGCGCCCAGGATCTCCATCAGCAGGATCGCCGGCAAGGCGATGCTGGCGATGCGCGGCCCCAGCGTCAGCGAGGAGGCGACGAACTGCGAAACCATCAGCAGCGCCACCGACGACATCGGCGCCATCGTGCAGCCGGTCCAGAACGCCTGTTTGAGGCTGGTGCCGCTGCCGAAGTTGGCCAGGGAGATCCCCGCCACCTTGGCGACGCCGCGCGTCAGCACCAGCGCCGCCACCAGCCCGGCCACCGCCGGGTTCCAGTCGGCCTTGGCGGCCACCACCGACACCAGCACGAACATCAGCATCGTCAGCAGGGACGCCGCCGTGCCCAGCTGGCGCGGCCAGGCCCAGGGCCGCGGATGCAGCTGCTTGAGCAGCAGCCCGCCCAGCAACGCGGCCAGCGGCGCCGAGCCGCCGAAGTGCGCCGCCATCGCGGCGGCGGCGGCGATCAGCGAGATCATCACGATTGACGTGTTCTCGCTGGTCGGACTCATGAAGCGCAGCGCCGAGCGCAGCACCAGCGACAGCACGGCGCCGACCACCACCGAGATGCCCAGCACCACCGCCACCGGATACAGCGTGCCGACCAGGTCGGTGTCTTCGACGTGCATCGTGCCCACGCGGGCGCTCACCAGGGTCAGGGCGTAGAAGGTGTTGAGCGTGGCCAGCACCATCGCCCGTTCGGTCACCGGCCCGGCCGCGCGCGTGTCCATGATCACGCGGCTCAAGACGGCCGGCGAGGCCGCCATCGAGATCAGCGCCATCGCCTCCGCCACGCTGGCGCGCACGTCCAGCCAGCGCAGCACGTAGTAGACCGCCACTGCGGTCAGTGTCGCTTCCAGCAGGCTTTGCAGCAGCACCATCGGGTTGTGGCGGAACCAGCGCAATGCGATGCGGCCACCGGCCTCGAACAGCACCAGCGACACGCCCAGCTCCAGCAGGAACAGCGCCACACCCTGCAGCGGCCAGCCGGCGGGAAAGCCGGCCAGGCCCGCCAAGGTGCCGACCAGCGAGTAGCCAACCACCTTGGGCAAGCCGCTGTAGCGTTGCAGCAGGTGGCCGGCGCAGGCGGCGGCGGCCAGCAGCAGCGACCACTGGACCGTCGGCAGGCCGGCGGAGGGCTTGACCCATTGGGCCCAGATCGCCATCACTTCATCCATGGGTTCCTTTCACTTGGAAATCGCCGCGCGATTTCCAAGTGGCTGATCAGTGTGCAGAGACCGGCAAAGCCGGATCCTGTGCACAAGGGGAAGCTCGCGCCGCGCTGCGCCGCAAGGTTCGTCGAAACAAGTCCGTTCAATGCAGAACACGCCGGGTCGCGTCGGCCAGGACGAACACCGGCACTTCGACCTCGAAGCGTTCGCCGTCCTCGGCGACGCAGAAGTAGCTGCCTTGCATGGTGCCGCTGGCGGTGCGCAGGCGACAGCCGCTGGTGTACTCGAACGACTCGCCGGGCTTGAGCAGCGGCTGCTGGCCGACCACGCCCAGTCCCTTGACTTCCTCGGTCTCGCCGAGTTCGTTGGTGATGATCCAGTGGCGGGAGATCAGCTGCGCCGGCAGTTCGCCCGCGTTGCTGATGGTGATGGTGTAGGCGAAGCTGTACAGGTTCTGTGCCGGCGCGGACTGGTCCGGCAGGAACTGGGGCTGAACTTCGACGCGGAAGGCGTACTTGGGCATGGGCCAATGCTACTACCCGCTGCCGACACCCCCGCCGCTCGGCGACAATGCGGCCATGAGCACGCGCCCGACCTACCGCATCGCACCGTCGATCCTGTCCGCCGACTTCACCCGTCTCGGCGAGGAAGTGCGCACCGTCATCGAGGCCGGCGCCGACTGGATCCACTTCGACGTGATGGACAACCATTACGTGCCGAATCTCAGTTTCGGGCCGATGATCTGCTCGGCGCTCAAGCCGATCGCCAAGACGGCCGCCGGGGTCGCCGTGCCGATCGACGTGCACCTGATGGTGCAGCCGGTCGATGCGCTGGCTCAGGCCTTTGCCGATGCCGGCGCCGACTTCATCAGCTTTCACCCGGATGCATCGACCCACGTGCACCGCAGCGTGCAGGCGATCAAGGCGCGCGGCTGCAAGGCGGGACTGGTGTTCAATCCGGCGGCTTCGCTGGAGGTGCTGGACTGGACGATCGACGACATCGACCTGATCCTGATCATGAGCGTCAACCCCGGCTTTGGCGGCCAGGGCTTCATCGACTCGGCTCTGCGCAAGATCGAGGACGCGCGCAAGCGCATCACCGCGACCGGCCGCGACATCCGGCTGGAAGTCGACGGCGGCATCAAGGGCGACAACATCGCGCGTGTCGCGGCCGCGGGCGCCGACACGTTCGTGGCCGGCAGCGCGATCTTCGGCAAGCCCGATTACAAGGGCGTCATCGACGGGATGCGAGCGCAGCTGGCCCGCTGATCACTGGCGCCGTTTCTTCTCGTCGCCGCCCATCTGCCGTTCGTAGGCGGCATCCAGCACCGGACCCTTGTCGGTGTCCTGCTGGCCCGAGACTTGCGAGTCGTGGGCGATCTTTCCCATGCGACGCACCTGCGGCGATGCGGCCTGCTGGCTGTCGGTGGATTCGTCGCGCTCGTGCGGCATGCGCGCCTTCGGTACCTGGTTTTCGCCCTGCACCGGCACCGTGTCGCCGTGTCCGGCAGCGCCGGCGTCCGGCAGTCTTTCTTCCTTCATTCTCTGGTTTCCCATGACGCATCCTCCCGATGCGGCCATCGTGGAGCACCGGCGGCTCGCCAACGGTAGGACGCGACCGCGCGCCGCCAGCCAAAAGCCCATGCGTCTGTGAGACAAGGCCTACACCGGATGCTGGCAAAGCCCCACAAACGCGCCCGCTGCAGGGCTACGGTGTCTGCGGCTGAGGCTTGGTCCAATAGCTACGGCTGAGCGCGGCCGGTGCCGCGGCCCCCGGGGTCAAGCCCACGGCCTTGACCCTCGTTCCCGATCCCTGCACCCAGGAGTGACATTCATGGCCTCGTCCCGCACGGAGGGCTCCCGCAAGGCCAAGCCTGGCGATCCGGTCACCGGTCGACAAAAGCAGCTGGAAGCCTTCACCCAGGGCCCCGAGAACCTGCTGACCACCAACCAGGGCGTGGTCATCCCCGACAACCACAACTCGCTCACGGCCGGCATCCGCGGCCCCAGCCTGCTGGAAGACTTCATCCTGCGCGAGAAGATCACGCACTTCGACCACGAGCGCATTCCCGAGCGGGTGGTCAACGCGCGCGGCGCCGCGGCGCACGGCTATTTCGAGCTGACCCGGCCGCTGGTGGAGTACACCAAGGCCGACTTCCTGCAGGAGGTGGGCAGCCGCACGCCGGTGTTCGTGCGCTTTTCCACCACGGTGGGTTCGCGCGGCTCGGCCGACACCGTGCGCGACGTGCGCGGCTTCGCTGTCAAGTTCTACACCCGCGAAGGCAACTACGACCTGGTGGGCAACAACATGCCGGTGTTCTTCATCCAGGACGCGATGAAGTTCCCCGACCTGATCCATGCCCTCAAGCCCGAGCCGCACCACGAGATGCCGCAGGCATCCAGCGCGCACGACACCTTCTGGGACTTCATCTCGCTGATGCCCGAGAGCGCCCACATGCTGGTCTGGCTGATGTCGGACCGCGCCATCCCGCGCAGCTATCGGATGATGGAAGGCTTTGGCGTCCACACCTTCCGCTTGGTCAATGCGCGCGGCGGCGCGCATTTCGTCAAGTTCCACTGGCGGCCCAAGCTGGGCAAGCACGCCTTGGCCTGGGACGAGGCGCAGAAGATCGCCGGCAAGGACCCCGACTACCACCGGCGCGACCTGTGGGAAGCGATCGACCGCGGCGAGTTCCCGGAGTGGGAGCTGGGCCTGCAGCTGATCGACGAGGAGCGGGCGGCCAAGCTCGGCTTCGACCTGCTGGACCCGACAAAGCTGGTGCCGGAGGAAGTGGTGCCGGTCACCGTGGTCGGCCGGCTGGTGCTGAACCGCAACGTTGACAACGTGTTTTCCGAGACCGAACAGGTGGCCTTCCATCCCGGCCACATCGTGCCGGGCATCGACTTCACCAACGACCCGCTGCTGCAAGGCCGGTTGTTCTCGTACACCGACACCCAGCTGTCGCGCCTGGGCGGGCCCAACTTCCACGAGCTGCCGATCAACCGCGGCGCCTGCCCGTTCCACAACTTCCAGCGCGACGGCATGCACCGCACCGCCATCAACAAGGGCCGGGTGTCGTACGAGCCGAACACGCTGGCCACTGGCTCGGAGTTCCGCATCGACGGGGGCGAGCAAGGCTTCCAGAGCCATGCCGAGGCGCTGGAGTCGCCCAAGGTGCGGCGCCGCAGCCCCAGCTTCGATGACCACTTCAGCCAGGCCACGCTGTTCTGGAACAGCCAGAGCGCGGCCGAGAAGGAGCACATCATCGCGGCCTTCCAGTTCGAGCTGTCCAAGGTGGAGACGCCGGGGATCCGGCAGCGCATCGTCGACAACCTGGCCCACGTGGACGGGCGGCTGGCGCGCAAGGTGGCCGAGCCCCTGGGCATCTCGCAGCCGGACGCCCGGGCCGCGGCCGGCCGGTCGGGCTTTCGCACTGTCGTGACCAAGCAGATGGTGGAGACGGCGCCATCGCTGAGCATGGAGACCGGCGGCGGCACCATCCAGACCCGCAGGATCGCGGTGCTGATGGGCCCGGGTGCCGAACTGGGCGCCTTCAAGGTGGTCCAGCAGGCGTTGCTGGATGCCGGCGCCACCACCAAGGTGATCGCCGCGCACCTGGGCACCGTGGCGTCATCTTCGGGCCAGCAGGTGCCGGTGGACCACACCTTCCAGACCATGCCATCGGTGATGTTCGACGCGGTGCTGGTGCCGGGCGGTGCCGCCAGCGCGCAGGCGCTGCTGCGGGACGGGGCCGCCTCGCACTTCCTGCTGGAAGCCTACAAGCATTGCAAGGCGATCTGCGTGATCGGCGAATCGGTCGAGATCCTGCGGCGCGCCGGGCTGGCGCCGGAAGGCGGCCCGGCGCCGGCCGGCGTCGTCATCGGCACCAACGAGCCGACGGCCCGGCTGCAACTGGCGCAGGACTTCATCGTCGCCATCGGCAAGCACCGCCACTGGACGCGGCCGGTCGACCAAGTGGTGGCCTGAACGGGGCGCGGGCCGCGCCCGCTATCCTTGCTGCATGGCCAAGCTTTCCATGCCGCTGCAGGCGGCGATCATCGACCTCGATGGCACCCTCGTCGACACGCTGGCGGACTTTCACATGGCGCTGGCCCGCATGCTCGATGGGCTGGGGCAGCCGGCCGTGGCGCAGGACGTGGTGGCCGGCTTCATCGGCAAAGGCTCGGAACACCTGATCCGCTCGGTGCTGGCCCACGTCGGCGCGCCGGCGCAGCTGTACGAGCGGGCCTGGGCCGTGTATCAGGACGCCTACCGCCAGCTTAATGGCCGGCACTCCCAGGTCTATCCGGGGGTGGCCGAAGGGATCGCCCAGCTGCGGGCGGCGGGCCTGAAGCTGGCCTGCCTGACCAACAAGCCGAGCGAATTCGCCCGCCAGCTGCTGCGCCTGAAAGGGCTGGACCGCGAGTTCGACGTGGTGTTCGGCGGCGATGCCTTCGCGCGCAGGAAGCCGGACCCGCTGCCCTTGCTCAAGACCTGCGAGGCGCTGGCGGTGCCGCCGGCGGCCACGCTGATGATTGGCGACTCCAGCAACGACGCCGCCGCGGCGCGCGCCGCCGGTTGCCCGGTGGTGCTGGTGAGCTACGGCTACAACCACGGCCAGCCGGTGCGCGCCGTGGACGCCGACGGTCACGTCGACTCGCTGGCCGACATCACCGCGCTGCTGGTGACGCTTCTGGCTGCCAGGGGTGCTGGCCCAGCAGGCTGCCCTTGAGTTTCCAGTCGGCCCGGTTCGGCCCGAGCCAGCTCCGCATCAGGGCTTCGTAGAACTCCGGCTCCTTGACGGCACGCCCTGCGGCAGGCCGCGCACGCTCACCACGGTACCGGGGCCCGGCACCCAGTCGCCGGTGAAGCTGTCGCCGGGCTGCAGCTTTGGTGGTCGCTGAGGATCGGGCTCATGCGCATCAGGCCGGGGATCAGCCGGGCAAAGCTGCTTTTTCCATGTTTGCTCTTGACCCGGCGCGTGAACGACTTGCCCAGCTCGCTGGCGTCGATTTCCCGCGGCATGCTGACTGCAGCCCCGCGGTGCAGACCTTGAAGGGTCCGTCGTAGCGGATGCCAGCGCCGTTCCATCCAGCCCGGCTGTCGCCAACGTGCAGCGCCGATCCAGTGCTTTTCAGCATCGACTGGCGCGCGCAAATGCGTTTGCTACACTGGCTCCCATGTTCATCCACCGCACGAACATTACAGGTTGCAGCGACCGGGGAGCCTGGCCCTGGCGCAAGCCTGTTCAAGTGCGAAGCTGATAGCACGGGGCAGCCCGTGCCCCCGCGCCTCACCCCGAGGCCCCGTCCGGATACTGCGGCCAGCGCGCCGCCGAGCTTGTGGAGGCTCACCCCTTGATCACCGAACTTGAATTCAAAAGCCTTGCGTTGCAGGGCTACAACCGCATTCCGCTGATCGTCGAAGCCTTCGCCGATCTCGAAACCCCCTTGTCGCTGTACCTGAAGCTGGCCCATGGCAAGGGCGGCGGCAAGCTCAGCTTCCTGCTGGAGTCGGTGGTGGGCGGCGAGCGCTTCGGGCGCTACAGCTTCATCGGCCTGCCGGCGCAAACGCTGCTGCGCTCGAGTGGCTTCGGCGCCGACGCCGTCACCGAGGTCGTCACCAACGGCACGGTGATCGAGAGCGCCGGCGGCAACCCGCTGGACTTCGTGCAGGCCTACCAGAAGCGATTCAAGGTGGCGCTGCGGCCCGGCATGCCGCGTTTTTGCGGCGGTCTGGCCGGCTACTTCGGCTACGACACGGTGCGCCACATCGAGAAGAAGCTCGAAAAGAGTTGCCCGCCCGACACCTTGCACTGCCCGGACATCCTGCTGCTGCAATGCGAGGAACTCGCGGTCATCGACAACCTCTCCGGCAAGCTGTACCTGATCGTCTACGTCGATCCCGCAAAGGCGGAG
>NZ_JAQGLS010000148.1 GCF_028292805.1 Ramlibacter sp.
GCCGCCGATCGTGTCCGTCAAGGCCCCCGAGGCGCCCTTGTACGGCACGTGGACCATCTTGATGCCCTGGTTCAGGTTCACCATCTCGCCCAGCAGGTGGTTCAACGAGCCGTTGCCGGCGGAGCCGAAGTTGACCGGCCCGGTATTGTTCCTGGCATAGCTGACCACCTCGGCGACGCTCTTCGGCGCGAAGCCCTGGTTCACGACCCAAGCGAACGGCACGGTGGCCAGCGTCGCCACGGTCGCGAAGTCCTTGTACGGGTCGTACGAAAGCGACTTGTAGAGGCTGCCGTTGATGGCCTGCGTGCCGACGTAGCTCATGAGCAGCGTGTGGCCGTCGGCCGGCGCCTTGGCGACGTAGTCGGTGCCGACGTTGCCGCCGGCGCCGGGCTTGTTCTCCACCACCACCGGCTGGCCCCAGCGCTCGGAGAGCTTCTGGCCGACGATGCGGGCCAGCGCGTCCGAGGCGCCGCCGGGCGTCTGCGGCACGATGATGCGCACCGGCTTGTTCGGGAACGCCTGGGCGAAGGCGCCACCTGCCGCGAAGGCAGCGGCACCGATGAACAGCGATGCGATGAAGCGGGAACGTTGGAGCATGTTTTTTTCAGTTCGGTAAGGTTCAGCGCGGCGTGTCGCCGGCCAGCGTGATGCGGTGCATGACCCGCCGGAAGCCGTGGTAATCGTTGACGGGGTTGTGCTGCACGCAGCGGTTGTCCCAGAAGGCGAGCGAGCCGGGCTGCCAGGCGAAGCGGCAGGTGAACTCCGGACGCACCTGGTGCTGGTACAGGTAGTGCAGCAGCGGCGCGCTCTCGTCCTCGGTCATGCGGCCGAAGCGCACCGTGTGCGCCACGTTGACGTACAGCGCCTTGCGGCCGGTTTCCGGATGCGTGCGCACCACCGGATGCTCGGACTCGTAGTCCTTGCGGGCGTCTACGCGGCCATCGGAGGCGATGCGGTCCTCGCGCGTCTTCGAGACGTCGGCCTTGGCGGAACTGGAGATGCCCTTGAGGCCGGCCAGCAGGCGCTGCATGGTGTCGGACAGCGCTTGGTGGGCCAGCACCTGGTTGGCCAGCAGCGTGTCGCCGCCGTAGGAAGGCGCTTCCTTGGACAGCAGCATGGTGCCCATGGGCGGCTGCTCGAAGTAGGTGGTGTCGGAGTGCCAGATGCCGCCGAAGTTGACCCGTTCGTGCCCGAGTTTCTTGACTTCGATGATTTGCGGGAAGCCGGCGATGGATTTGACCAAGGGGTGCTCGATCGGCTGGCCCATGGCTTGCGCGAAGGCCAGGACCCGTTCCAGTGCGGGGCCGGTCCGGCTGGAACACGACCTTGTGCTCCAGCCAGGCAGTCTGCAGCCAGGCGACCTGCCTTTCCGTCAGCGGCCGCGCAGATCCAGGCCCGAGATCTTCGGCACCAGCGCGGCCATGGCACAAGCGGCCAGTTGCCTGCGGTTCAACATGCTGTCTCCTTCATGCCTTCGGAGCCGCGAGGGTGCCGGCATGCTCGAGACGGCACATCAAATGATCTGAACCATTCTTCAGGCCCTGGGCACCGGCGCCAGCTCGGCAATGATTCGGCGGACCCACAAAAAAGCCCCGCCGGTGCTGGACTGGCGGGGCTTTGCGAGCCTGGTGGCGCTTCACGGATTCGAACCGCGGACCTGTGGATTATGATTCCATCGCTCTAACCGACTGAGCTAAAGCGCCGAGCCCACGATTATAAGGCATCTGCCGCGGCTCAGTTTGCGCGGCCGCCGGCTTTGGCGAGTTCCTCCGTGACCAGCCGCACGATCAGCCGGTCCAGCGTGTCCACCGAGTAATTCTTCACGTCGTGCACGGTTTCGCGGTCCGGCCGCTGGCCGGCCGATGCGCGTTGGCATAGGTCAGGAACACGAAGCGCTCGCCCGTGTATTGCGCAGATGCCGCTGGATGAACTCGCCCTGGCGGTCCAGCCCGCTGGCGCCCACCCCGAAGATCCGGATCCCCCTTGCCGAGCGCGGCCAGGTTCTTCGGGCGACTCCATGGGTTGGTGTGGCTGTGGAACGGGGACCGGGGCAGATGGGGTCGAAATTCGCGCCCGGGTTTGCCCCGCTGCGGCGGCGGCCCCGTACGACGTGGTGTGAAAATCTGCCCATGCCCCGCACCTTGCGTGACCTGCCCGAGGAGAACCTGATGCTGGCCTATGCGGACGGCGACGACGCGGCGTTCGACCTCCTCTATGGCCGCCACGAGGCGGCCCTGTTCCGCTTGGTGCGCCGGCTCCTGGGCAGCGCCATGGCGGCGCAGGCCGAGGAGGTGTTCCAGGACAGCTGGCTGCGCATCGTGGCCGCCCGCCGCAGCTTCGTGCCGCAAGGCGCGGCCTGGCGGACCTGGGGCTTCACCATCGCGCACAACGCCGCCATCGACGGCCTGCGCGCGGGCGGCCGCGCAGTGGGGCCGGATGGAGGCGGGGAGGGCGACGATCCGCTGGAGCGGCTGATGGACAGCCTGGAGCAGGTGGCGCCGTCCGCCGCGGACATCGCCTTCTGGCGCTCGGCCGGCGCCCAGCTGCTGCAGTGCCCGGACGCCTTGCCGCCGCCGCAGCGCGCTGCCTTCCTGCTGCACCACGAAGACGGCGCCAGCGTGGAAGACCTGGCGCAGCGGCTGGCGCTGCCGTTCGAGACGGCCAAGAGCCGGCTGCGCGATGCGCTGAAGAAACTGCGCGGCTGCATGGGCGACTACCTGCTGCCGCTGGGGGCGACGCGATGACCAACCTGCGCGACACCAGGCTGCACCGCGCGCTGGAGCAGGCGCCCGACGCGACGCTGCGTCCTCGGCAGCACACGCGCGAGGCGATCCGGGGGGCGGCGCATGGGGCGGTGCGGCCCTGGTGGCAACGCTGGCTGCCCGTCGGCCGTGGCCGCCGCTGGGCGCCGGCGTTCGCCACCGTGCTGGTGGCGGGCTTGATCACCGTGCTGTGGCAAGCCCAGGAGGTTCCGGGCCCGCGGCAGGAGCCCGGCGCGGCCGACCGGGCGATGCCCGCGTCGGCCAGGCCGGTCGCGCCGCCG
>NZ_JAQGLS010000242.1 GCF_028292805.1 Ramlibacter sp.
GGATGGCGTCGTACACATAGGCTTGCATGGTCTCGTCTCCAGCAGGTGGGGTGCGCGCGCCAGTATATGCATGGCCTGCTTGAGTCACGCACGCCCGGCGCGTGGCCCGCGCCCGATCGCGCCGACCATCCAGCGATGATCGAACGCCCGGTCTTCACGCCCGACCACGACTCCTTGCGCGATCCCTTTCGCAAGTTCATCGACAAGGAGGTCGCCGTTCCATGAAGCCTGGGTGGAGCAGGGCTACGTCGACCGCGAGGTCTGGCGCCATGAGCGCGACACCGCCACCGGCATGGCCAAGTGCCGGACCAGCGAGCTGCAGTGCCAGGTGATGGACGAGTGCCTGCAACTGCACGGCGGCTACGGCTAGATGTGGAAGTACCCCATCAGCCGCACCTGGGCCGATGCGCGGGTGCAGCGTATCTAGGGGCGGCAGCAACGAGATCACGAAGGAAGTGATCACGCGCAGCATGGGGCCGGGCGCAAAATAGGCGCATGCTGCGCGCCCTCAAGGATCTTTTTTCTTCCCTCACCGACGCCGCGGCTGGCCAGGGCGGCGCCGACGACCGTACCTTGCAGCTGGCCACCGCCGTCCTGCTGGTCGAAGTGATGCGAGCCGATCCGGCCATCACCGACGCCGAGCGGCAAGCCGTGGTCGCGGCTTTGCGGCGCAAGTTCGCGCTCCATGATGACGAGCTGGCGCGGCTGCTGGAGCTGGCGCAAGACAGGTCGCGCGGCGCCAGCGATTTCTTCTCCTTCACGTCGGCGCTGAACGACCGCTTCGACCACCCGCAGAAAATCCGCATGGTCGAGTTCATGTGGCAGGTCGCCTATGCCGACGGCCACCTGCACGCCAATGAAAGCCACCTGATCTCCAAAGTGGCGGGGCTGCTGCACGTGACGCATGGCGAGTACATCGCGGCGAAGCTGCATGCAAGGGACGGCTCGGGCAGGTGAGTTCTGGTGGCAGCGGTTGTCATCGCGGGCTGGCGCCGGCATCCAGGCGACCGTTCTGCAAGTGCCGCCCGCGGCCCAGCGAGGTGAGCGACCTGGCGCAGCCGCACGGCATGTCGCTGCCCGGCTTCATGAAGCAACTGGGCGTGCTGGGAGACGCCGGGCTGGTGCAGCGCGAAAAGGAGGGCCGCACCGTGCGTTGCGCGCTGGCTCCCGACGCGCTGGAGGACGCCGCCATGTGGCTTGCCCATGACAAGTTCTGGAACTTGCGGCTCGACGCGCCCGGCCGCTACTTGTGCCACCAGGAGCAAGTGAACCCGTGGCCCAGGACCTGCCGCGGCCGAGCCCGGGCCACCTCGCGCGTCACTACCCCGTCGCCCGCGAAAAGTCTGGCGCGCCCGGACCGACCCCAAGCGGTGAGCGCGTGGTTCGGGCCGGGCGAGGAAAATTCGGCGCTGCTGGCCGAGCTGGACATGCGCCCCGGCGGCCGCTACCGCAGTTCTTCGGCCGTGAGCGGCCCTGCGTGCTGCGCGTGCGCTTGTGCCAGCCGTTCGCGCAGGGTCTGCCGCTCGTCGATCAGCGCGCGGTGTTCCTCCGGCAAGGCGCGCACTGCGGTCTCGGCGGCCACCAGCTCGGCATAGGCCGCCTCCCGCGCGGGCGCCGGCGCACTGGCCGCAGTCAGCTCCTGCCAGCTCGCCAGGGCGCGGCGCAGCCGGCCGACGGCAGACTTGGCCTTGCCTTTTGGGCTCAGCAGTGACAGCAGCACCGTGAACACCAGAATGCCGATGATGACGACCAGCGACTGCAGCGTGGAGATTTCGACCACCTTCACCGGCTGGCCGTCGTTGATGAAGCCAAGGTTGTTCTCGTGCAGCGCATGCAGCACCAGCTTGACCCCGATGAAGGCCAGGATGGCCGCCAGGCCATAGGACAGGTAGAGCAGACGCTCGAGCAGTCCCTCCACCAGGAAGAACAGCTGGCGCAAGCCGAGCAGCGAGAACGCCGTGGCGGTGAAGACGATGAACAAGTCCTGGGTCAGGCCGAAGATCGCCGGGATCGAGTCGAGCGCGAACAGGATGTCGGTCAGGCCCAGTGCCACGATCACCACCACCATGGGCGTCATGCGGCGCTTGCCGTCCTGCACGGTGAACAGCTTGTCGCCGTCGTAGGTGCCGGTGGTGGGCAGCAGCGCACGTGTGAGCCGCAGCACCGCGCCGTCCTCATCGTCGCCATGACGCTTGTCGCTTGGCAACGCCATGTGCCCGGCCGTGATGAGCAGCACCACGCCGAAGATGTAGAACACCCAGGCGAACCGCTCGAGCAGGGCCGCCCCGATGAAAATGAATCCTGAGCGCGCCACCAGCGCGATGACGATGCCGATGAGGAGCGCTTTCTGCTGGTCTTCGCGCGGCACTTTGAAGCTGGTCATGATGACCAGGAAGACGAAGACGTTGTCCACCGAGAGCGCCTTCTCGGTCAGGTAGCCGGCGAAGTACTCCGTGGCCATCGTGGCGCCGCCGTAGATGAACACCGCCACGCCGAACAGCACCGCCACGCCGACATAGGCGGCCGACCAGCGGGCCGACTCGCCCAGCGTGGGCACATGGGCCGTGCGGATGTGGAAGAAGTAGTCGAACAGCACCAGCGCGACGATCAGGGCGATCGTCAACTCCCAGACGAGGGGTGGATGCGACATGTCGATTTCCCTTTGCGGTCAATGCGCCGAGCGAGGCAACGATCATGACAGCATCCCCCCCTGCGCGGGGACGCCGCGCAGTCGGGGGATCCGTTCGCGTCAATTGCGCGTCGGGTCGCGCGGGAAATCGTCGTCGCGGTTGCGCACCCCGTCGCCGTCGCGGTCGCGGTCGTCCTGGTTGGCAACGCCGTCGCCGTCCTGGTCGCCGCGCGGACCGCCCATCACGCGCGGGTCGTCGCGCGAGGCTTCGGTGCGGACCCACTGGCCACCCAGCAGGTGCCAGGAGCCATCCGGGCCTTGCAGCCAGCGCGCCTCCTGCCAGCGCCAGCCCGGGCGCTCGTCGATCCAGCGGCCGGCGCTCCAGGCGTAGCGGCCATCGCGCCACTCGTAGTGGCCCGGCGCCCAGATGTAGCCCGGCCGGGCGGCCGGCACCTGCTCGTACACCGCGGGCGGCGGCGCGCTTTGCAGCACGATCACCTGCGGCGCGGGGGCCACCACGGCGGGAACGGCATGGGCCGCCGGCGCCAGGCCCAGCAGCGAGGCTGCCGCGACTGCGGCGGCAATGGAAGTGTTGCGGTTCATGGGATACCTCCTTGGTCTGGCTGCCAAGGTAGCGCAACGCGGCCGCGCAAGGCATCGGACCAGGGCGGCTTCGCCCGTCGGCCGGCGCCGGCACGGCGGTGCCGGCTCAGCGCCGGCTGCAGTCCCGCGCTGGCGCCTGCAGCTTGCAGGTTTCGCTTGCCGCGGTGCCGCTCACGATCAACGTGGCCGGCATGGCCGTCAGGTACAGGGCGGTGGCGATGGTGCCGGCGGCGAACACCACTGTGCAGCACAGGAGATACCAGTGCCAGTGGGTGGCCGGATGGACGAAGCTCCACAGGCTGGCCGGCATCGACGGCATGGCGGGTGGCCGCTGGTACGGCCGCTCGGCACGGCGGATCCACAAGTCGTGCTCGGCGCGCCTGTCCCCATCCGACAGCACTTCATACGCCGCGTTGATGGCGGTCATGGCGCGCACGGCATTGGCATTGCCGGGCATCTTGTCAGGGTGGTAGCGCTGGGCCAGCCGGCGGTAGGCGGTGCGCACGCGCTGCGGGGAAGCGTCGCGCTCGACTTGCAGGACATCGTAGTAGGTGGGCGTGGACTCGACCATTTGCTACAAATGTCATAGCTGCGCGCCGCGCAGTCCAGCGTCGCGGGGGATTTCCGGTTGTGGTGTTGGCTGCGCGCTACGCTTCTCAGGCCAGGCGATGGCGAAAGAAGGACGTGACGAACAGGCGCGGAATCGGGATCTGGTCGCGCTGGCGTTGCTCGGCCAGCGTCTTGGCCTGGCTGGGCAGGTGCGTGATTTCGTTGCGCGCTTCCAGCGCCACCCAGCTCAGCGCGCCTTCCGGGGTGCTGTGGCTCTGCCCGCCGAAGACCTTGAACGCGCAGTCGGCGTCCCAGTAGCTCTCCGGCCGGTTCCAGCAGACCTTGGCATAGCTGCAGAAATGCACGCCGTCCCCAGCCGGCGCTGCGTAGGCCGCGATGTAGAACCCATTCACCGGACCCCAGACTTTTTCCATACGCTCTCCACCCCACTGTTCTGGACTGGACTGGAGTGTGGAGCGGCTGCCGCGCCCATGGGGCCGCCGTTACACAGTTGCGGCGCGGTCCTACAGGGGAAAGGCATTTCCCCCTAGACCGACAGCGCCCGCATCTCCTTGATCAGGTCCCTCTTGCCCTCGAACCCGATGCCGGGAAGGTCCGGCATCGTCACGAAGCTGTTCTCGACCCGCACGCCGTCCGGAAAGCCGCCGTAAGGCTGGAACAGGTCGGGGTACGACTCGTTGCCGCCCAGGCCCAGGCCGGCCGCGATGTTCAGCGACATCTGGTGGCCGCCGTGCGGCACGCAGCGGCTGGCGGACCAGCCATGCTGCTTGAGCATCTCCAGCGTGCGCAGGTACTCCACCAGGCCGTACGACAGCGCGCAGTCGAACTGCAGCCAGTCGCGGTCGGGCCGCATGCCGCCGTGGCGCACCAGGTTGCGGGCGTCCTGCATCGAAAACAGGTTTTCGCCGGTGGCCATCGGGTTCTTGTAGTAGTTGCGCAGCGTGGCCTGCAGCTCGTAGTCGAGCGGGTCGCCGGCTTCCTCGTACCAGAACAGGTCGTACTGCGACAGCGCCTTGGCGTACTGGATCGCGGTATCGAGGTCGAAGCGGCCGTTGGCGTCGACCGCCAGCTTCTGGCCGTCCTGCAGCACCGACAGGACGCTGTCGATGCGGCGCAGGTCTTCGTCGAGCGAGGCGCCGCCGATCTTCTTCTTGACCACCGTGTAGCCGCGGTCGATGTAGCTGCGCATCTCGTCCTTGAGCTTGTTATGGTCCTGGCCCGGGTAGTAATAGCCGCCGGCGGCGTACACGAAGATCTTGCGGTCCGGTTGGCCGTCGCCGTAGCGGTCGGCCAGCAGCTGGAACAGGGGTTTGCCTTCGATCTTGGCGACCGCATCCCAGATCGCCATGTCGATGGTGCCGATCGCCACCGAGCGCTCGCCGTGGCCGCCCGGTTTTTCGTTGGTGAACATGCAGTTCCAGATCTTGTGCGGATCGAGGTTGGTGCCCGCGTCGTCGACGAGGGAAGCGGGATCGGCTTCCAGGATGCGCGGGATGAAGCGCTCGCGCATCAGCTTGCCCTGGCCGTAGCGGCCGTTCGAATTGAAGCCGTAGCCGATCACGGGCTTGCCGTCGCGGATCACGTCGGTGACGACCGCCACCAGGCTCAGGGTCATCTTGCTGAAGTCGATGTAGGCATTC
>NZ_JAQGLS010000255.1 GCF_028292805.1 Ramlibacter sp.
CAGCTGCCACGCATCGGGGTCTGGTCGCTGCTGGCACCGCCGGGCTGGCGGCTGCGCGGCGCGCTGTCGGCGGACATCACCGTCGCCGGCAACCGCAGCGAGCCGCTGCTGACCGGGCCGCTGCTGGCCGACGACCTGGGCTTGCGCTCGGTGGTCGACGGCATCGAGCTGCGCAACGGCCACCTGCGGGCGCAGCTGGCGGGGCGCCGGATGGTGGTCAGCGAGTTCGTGCTGCGCGGCAGCGAGGAAAACGGCGGCGGCGGCGGCAACATCACCGCCTCGGGCGAAGGCGCCTGGACGGCGCAAGGCCTGCAGCTGAATGCGAATGCGCAACTGAACCAGTTGCGCGCCAGCATCCGCGGCGACCGCCAGCTGACGATCTCGGGGCCGCTGCAGGCGCGGATGGATGCCAGCGGCACCACCGTCACCGGCAAGCTGGTGGTCGACCGCGCCCGCATCGTGATCCCGGACGACACGGCGCCGCGGCTGGGCGACGACGTGCTGGTGCGCAATGCGCCGGGATTGCCGACCAGCGAGGCCGAACGCCGCGCCAGGCCGGCGCCCACCGGGGGCGCCCGCACCGTGACCCTGACCGCGTCGATCGACCTGGGCGAGGACTTCCGGGTCAGCGGGCGCGGCGTGGACACGCGACTGGCCGGCACGCTGAACGTGGCCGGCCGCTCGGTGGCGCAGCCACAGCTGACCGGCATCGTGCGCACCGTGGGCGGCACCTACAACGGCTACGGCCAGCGCATGACCATCGAGCGCGGCGAGCTGCGCTTCCTGGGGCCGGCCGACAACCCGGCGCTGGACGTGCTGGCGATCCGGCCCAACACCGACCAGCGCGTGGGCGTGCAGATCACCGGCCGCGCGCAGGCGCCGCACATCGAGCTGTACTCGGAAGGCGGCTTGTCGCAGGCCGAGACCTTGTCCTGGCTGGTGCTGGGCCGCTCCTCGTCGGGCGGCGGCGCCGAGACGGCGCTGCTGCAGCGGGCGGCCTCGGCCCTGCTGGCCGACAAGCGCGGCACCGGCAAGGGCCTGGCGGGCAACCTCGGGCTGGACGACCTGTCGGTGCGTGGCGGCGACAACGGCGCGGTGCTGCGCCTGGGCAAGCGTTTTGCCGAGAACTTCTACGCGGCCTACGAGCGCAGCATGGCCGGCGCGATGGGCACGCTGTACATCTTCTACGACGTCTCGCGTCGCCTGACGGTGCGAGCCGAGGCCGGCGAGCGCACCGGGGTCGACCTGATCTTCACCTTCTCGTTCGACAAGGCGCGGCCGCGCAAGGACAAGTAGGCGCGCTTGCGCTTCAACTCGAACACAGCCAATCCCAAGGCGCGCCGGCAGCCGGCAGCCGGCAGCCGGCAGCCGCGGCCGCGGCCGCGGCCGTGGCTTGAGCGAGCAGGCTCAGCGTTGCCGACCGCCTACACCAGGTGGGGCTTGCGTCCGCGTCCGCGTGTTGCGTTTTTCCCGGCCAGGCTCAGCCAAAGTACTACCATCGAGATCACATTTCAGGTGCAGAGTATTATCATGTCTGCAATCCGGAACGAAGCGATGGAAGCCAAACCGGCCCGGCTCACGATCCTCATCGACGCCGACAAGAAGAAGGCCTTCGAAGCGGTTTGCGCGGCCCAGGACATCACCGTGTCCCAGGTGCTGCGCCAGTTGATCCGCGAATACATCGTCCGCCACCAACCGCATGACCATGCCGGGCTGCCGAGGCGCCGCGGCGGCGGCTGAGCCACCCGCGCACGGGAAACGAATTACAATCCGATTAACATCGGAACCGTTGCCCATGGAGCTCAAGACCGCCAGGTTGACCATCCTGATCGACCCTGCCAAGAAGCTGGCGTTCGAAGGCGTGTGCCGCACGCAGGACATGACGCCGTCGCAGGTCGTCCGCCGGCTGATCCGCGACTACATGCAGGAGCAGGAGCCGGCTGCCGCGCCGGCCAAGCGGGCCGCCGCCGTGCGCAAGGCGGCCCCGGCCAAGCGGGCGCGCTGACTACACAGGCACGGTGTAGTTCAGGGTCATCCGGCCTCCGTCCACCACCACGATTTCTCCCGTCACGTAGCTGGCCGCGTCGCTGGCCAGCCAGGCGACCACGTCCGCGACTTCCGACGGCTGGCCCAGCCGCTTCATCGGCGTGCGCATCATGATGCGTTGCCGCGCCTCGTCGCTGGTCAGCACCGCCTTAGCCGCCAGCTCGGTGGCGATGGTGCCGGGCGCCACCGCATTGACGCGGATGCCCTTGTCGGCCAGCGCCAGCGCCATCACCCGCGTCAGCTGGTTGACGCCGCCCTTGCTGACGTTGTAGCTGGCGATGTTCGGAATGGCGAGCACGCCGTTGACCGAACTCATGTTGACGATGGCGCCGCTGCCCACTTTCGCCATCTCGCGAGCGACGGCCTGGCCGACCAGGAACGAGCCTTTGAGGTTGATGCGCAGCACGGCGTCGAAGTCGGCCTCGGTCACGTCCAGAAAATCCGCGGCCCGGAAGGTGCCGGCGTTGTTCACCAGCACGTCGATGCGGCCGTGGTCCAGCATGGCCTTGGCCACCAGCGTGTCCACCTGGGCCTTGTCGCCGACGTCGCAATGCACGTAGCTGCCTTGCAATGCGTCGGCCACGGCCTGGCCGCGTGCGTCGTCGATGTCGGCCAGCACCACCTTGGCGCCGTCGGCCGCCAGCCGGCGGGCGCAGGCCTCGCCGATGCCTTGCGCGGCGCCGGTGACGATGCAAACGCGACCGGTCAGGCCCAAGCAGATGCGCGAGGAACCTGTGGAGGGTGGGGGCGCGCTGGTCATGCGCGCATGGTACCTGCCCATGCATCGACGAAGCGGCGCGCGGCGGCGCCCACTTCCCCGGCCGGGCGGCCCGGCCGGTACAGCGCGGAGCCGATGCCAAAGCCGCTGGCGCCGGCCGCGCGGTAGTCGGCCATGTGGTGCGGCGCGATGCCGCCGACGGGCAGCAGCAGCACGTCGGCCGGCAGCACCGCGCGCAAGGCCCGCACGGCCGCCGGCGGGATCATCTCCGCCGGAAACAGCTTCAGCCCCGACGCGCCGGCGGCCAGCGCCGCGAACGCTTCGCTGGGCGTCATCACGCCGGGCAGGCAGGCCATGCCGCGCGCGCCGGCATCGGCGATCACGTCCTGGTCGCAATGGGGCGAGACGATCAGGCGCCCGCCGGCATCGTGCACCTTGGCCACCTGGTTGGCCGTCAGCACGGTGCCGGCTCCCACCAGCACCTGCGGAAACTCGCGGGCCAGCAAGGCAATGCTGGCCAGCGGTTGCGGCGAGTTCAGCGGCACCTCGATCAGCGTCCAGCCGGCATTGACCAGGGCTTCGCCAATGGGCAGCGCCTCGGCCGGCGTGATGCCGCGCAGGATGGCGGCCAGGGGCAGGCGCTGCATGGCGCTGCGCAGGCTTTCGGCAGCGGTGACGATCATGGTGCCTCCAGGTTGCGTTCCAATGCCCACAGCCCGCGCCAGGTTGCCTCCGAACCCAGCGCCCGCGAGCGCACCCCCAGGGTGGCGAGGGCCAGGGCGTAGCGCGCGGTGAGGGCGGGGCTGCCGACCAGGGTGACCTCGGCCACGCCAGTGGCCTGTACGCGCAGCTCTTCCCCGATCACCAGGCCCGACAGGTAGCCTGGCTGGGCGTGCGGCTCCAGCTGCCCGAACAGGGCCAGCGTGCGGGTGCTGAAGGCCGCGTGCAGCAAGCTGCCGGACGCGGTCGCGTGGCGCACGCCGCGGGTGAAGGCGGCCTGGTCCAGCGGGCCTTCCTCGTCGGGCATGGTGCGCGCCAGGATCGAATGCCGCCGCAGCAGCGCATAGACCTCGCCCGTCATCCAGGTGCTGAAGGACTGCACGACGCCCGCCTGCACGCGCACCCACTTGCTGTGCGTGCCGGGCAGCACCACGACGCCGTCGGCCTGCTGCAGCAGCGACAGCGCACCGAACACCTGCACCTCTTCGCCGCGCATCACGTCGGGCACGCCATCGCACTCGCAGGCCAGCCCGGGCACGATGGCGATGCGGCCGGGCACCACCCAGTGCAACCCGCGTCCCAGCTCGCCGAAGCCGGCTGGACAGTGGCAGTAGGGCGCCTCCTGCCAGCCTTGCCGGCTGCCGGCCATGCCGCTGACCAGACACAGCGCCGACGGATCGCGCAGCCAGTCGCCGCAGGTGTCCTGCAGCACGGCCGCGAAGCCGCCCGCGGGCACGGTCAGGATGCCGCGCGGAGAGCCGCGCTCCTCCAGCACGGCGCCATTGGCGGCGATGCGCGCCGCCCGCAAGGAGGAAGTACCCCAGTCGACGCCGATCAGGTTCACGTCAATGGCTGCGCAGTTCGGGCAGCTTGTTCTTGGGGCTCGACCGGCACAGGGTAAGTCCTCGAAATTGCAATCGTACTATGGTCATACGATTGGGAAATCACTGAAAAAAACGCTGGAGCGATTTTGCCGCGGTTCTCGTTGCGCCAGGCAGACGGCAAACCAGAGCCGTCGCCATGCCCGGCGTTTCCCTTTGCGCTTCGCTGCGTAGAAACCATGACCGCACCTGCCACCGACCGCCCCGCCATCCTCACCGTGATGAACCTGCCGCCGTTCTACCTGGCCCCGCTCAAGCAGAACTTCACGGTGTACGAGCGGCTGCACCAGACCGATCCCGAGGCCTTCGCCCGGGTCGCGCCCACCATCCGCGGCGTCACCGGCGGCGGCGAGTCGCAGGTGCCGCGCGCGCTGATGGAACGCCTGCCCGCGCTGGAGCTGGTCTCCATCATGGGCGTGGGCTACGACAAGGTCGACGTCGCCGCCGCCATCGAACGCAAGGTGCCGGTCACGCACACGCCGGGCGTGCTCGACGACGAAGTGGCCGACCTGGCCATCGCCCTGATGCTGTCGGTGGCGCGGCGCGTGCCGCAGGCCGATCGCTACGTGCGCGATGGCCTGTGGGCCAGCCAGGGCAACATGCCGTTCGCCCGCAAGATGTCCGGCGCCCGGCTGGGGATCGTGGGCCTGGGCCGCATCGGCAAGGCGATCGCGCACCGGGCCGCGGCGTTCGGCATGTCGATCGCCTACACCGGGCGCACCGAGCGCAAGGAGCTGCCGTATCCGTTCTACCCGTCGGCCAAGGCGCTGGCGGCCGCGGTCGACTTTCTGGTGCTGATCACGCCCGGCGGCGAAGGCACGCGCAAGATGATCAACCGGGAAGTGCTGGAGGCGCTTGGCCCGCGTGGCTACCTGATCAACGTGGCGCGCGGCACCGTGGTCGACGAGCAGGCGCTGATCCAGGCCTTGCAGAACGGCGTGATCGCCGGCGCCGGCCTCGATGTGTTCGAGAACGAGCCGCAGGTTCCGCAGGCGCTGCGTGACCTGCACAACGTGGTGCTCACGCCCCACATGGCGAGCGCGACGCACGAGACGCGGCAGGCGATGGCCGACCTGGCGCTGGCCAACCTGGTGGAGCACTTCGCCGGGCGGCCGCTGAAGACGCCGGTGCCGGAGTGCCAGGCATGACGTCCTTTACCAAGGTCGTCCTGTTCACGGACGACGACGGCCGCGCGCGCTTTCGCGACGAACAAGTGGCGCTGACCGAAGGCTCGCCCCAGGCGGCGCTGTCGTCCTTGCTGCCTTCGGGCGGCTACCAGTTGCGGCAAAGCCCGGTCGGCTTTCGCAGCCAGTTCCACTGTTCGCCGCATCCGCAATGGGTGTTCATCCTGGGCGGCACCATGGAGATCGGCTTGCAGGACGGCAGCCGCCGCCGCTTCGGCCCCGGCCAGCATTTCCATTCGGCCGACTTGCTGCCGGACGGCGCCAGCTTCGATGCGAAGGTCCACGGCCACTCGAGCGCGCAGGCGGGCAACGAGCCGCTGGTGACGCTGTTCGTGCGGGGCTGAAGGTTGCGCATGGTTCGCACCGTCCACGGCAACACGGTCGATCACCTGGGCGCCGCCATCGTCGCCGGCCGCTACCCGCCAGGTACGGCGATCCCGCCCGAGCCGCTGCTGTGCCAGGAGCTGGGGATCAGCCGCACGGTGGTGCGCGAAGCCGTCAAGTCGCTGATCGCCAAGGGGCTGGTCAGCAGCGGCCCCAAGGTCGGCACCAGGGTGCTGCCGTCGGAACAATGGAACTGGTTCGACCGCGACGTGATCGTCTGGCAGTCGCGCGCCGGCCTCACGCGCGAATTCCTGCGCGACCTGCAGGAATTGCGGCGGGTCGTGGAGCCGGCCGCCGTGCGGCTGGCGGCCGAGCGGGCCACGACCGACGACATCGCCGGCATCGAGGCCGCCTTCGCCGGCATGAAGCAGGCGGTGGAGCAGGGCGGCGACTACGTCACCCACGACCTGCTGTTCCACCAGGGCCTGTTGCGGGCCTCCCACAACCGCATGGTGGTGCAGATGAGCAAGGCGCTGGCGGCGTTGCTGCGCACCAGCTTCGAGATTTCCACCAGCCGCAAGCACGGCCCCAGGCAATCGCTGCCACTGCACCGCGCCGTCATCGACGCCGTGATCGCCCGCGATGCGGCCGCCGCCGAACTGGCCGTCCTGGTGCTGGTCGACGGCGCCCGCGACGACATCGAAGCCGTGCTGGCATCGCGCCGGCGCCTGCCCAAGCTGGACCTGCCGGCGCCGCTGCTGCGGGCTGCCTGACGAACCCATGACCAAAGCCATCGCCCTGTTTTTCAAGCTGCTCGAATTCCTGGTGGTCGCCTGCCTGGTGGCGATGGTGATCATGGTGTTCGGCAACGTGGTGCTGCGCTACGGCTTCAACTCCGGCATCCAGGTGTCCGACGAGATGTCGCGCTACTGCTTCATCTGGCTTACCTACATCGGCGCCATGATCGCGATGCGCGAGCGCGAGCACCTGGGCGTCGACACCCTGGTCAAGCACCTGCCGCGCGCCGGCAAGAAGGCCTGCCTGTTCGTCAGCGAGGCGCTGATGCTGTGGGTCAACGTGCTGTTCTTCATCGGCACCTGGAAGATGCACGAACTGCAGGTCACCAACGTCTCGCCGGTGGTCGGCATCTCGATGATCTGGGTCTACGGCATCGGCTACGTCGTCGCCGTGGTGATGGCCTTGTTCAACCTCTCGGTGCTGTGGCGCCTGGTGACCGGCACGCTGTCCGACGACGAACTGGTGCAGGTGGTCGATTCGGAGGACGTGCCGCATGGCACGGCGGTGCCGCCGGGAGCAGCGCGATGACCGTCGCCGTCTTCATAGGCAGCCTGCTGGCCGCCATGGCGCTGGGCATGCCCATCGCCTATGCCTTGCTGGTGTGCGGTCTGGCGCTGATGGCGTTCATGGCCGCCACCGGCGCGCTGCCGGCGTTCGACTCGCAGATCCTGGCGCAGCGCTTCGTCGACGGCGCCGACAACTTCCCGCTGCTGGCCGTGCCGTTCTTCCTGCTGGCCGGTGAGTTCATGAACGCCGGTGGCCTGAGCCGGCGGATCGTCAACCTGTCGATGGCCTGGGTCGGCCACTTCCGCGGCGGCCTGGGCTATGTCGCGGTGCTGGCGGCCGTGATCATGGCGTCACTGTCGGGATCGGCCGTCGCCGACACGGCGGCGCTGTCGGCGCTGCTGCTGCCGATGATGAAGCAGGCCGGCTACCAGGTGAACCGCTCGGCCGGCCTGATCGCCTCCGGCGGCATCATCGCGCCGGTGATCCCGCCCTCGATCGGCATGATCATCTTCGGCGTGGCCGGCAACGTCTCGATCACCAAGCTGTTCCTGGCCGGCATCGTTCCCGGCATCCTGATGGGCATCGCCATCGGCGCCACCTGGTGGTGGCTGGCCCGCAAGGAAGACGTGCGGCCGGCGCCGCGTGTCGCCATGGGCGAGCGGCTGCGCATCACGGGCCAAGGCTCGCTGGCGCTGCTGCTGCCGCTGGTGATCCTGGGCGGCATGAAGTTCGGCGTCTTCACGCCCACCGAAGCCGCCGTCGTGGCCGCCGTCTACAGCTTCGCCGTCGGCCTGTTCGTCTACCGCGAGCTGAAGGTGCGCGACCTGTACCGGCTGGTGCTGTCGGCCGGCAAGACCACCGCGGTGGTAATGTTCCTGGTGGCCGCCGCGATGGTCAGCGCCTGGCTGATCACCGTGGCCAACATCCCGACCGAGGTCGCCAACCTGCTCTCGCCGCTCATGGACAACCGCATGCTGCTGATGTTCGTGATGATGGTGATCATCATCCTGGTGGGCACCGCGCTCGACTTCACCCCGACGGTGCTGATCCTCACGCCGGTGCTGATGCCGGTGGTGCTGAAAGCCGGCATCGACCCGGTCTACTTCGGCGTGCTGTTCATCATGAACAACGCCATCGGGCTGATCACGCCGCCGGTGGGCACCGTGCTCAACGTCGTCAGCGGCGTCGCCCGCATCAGCCTGGACGACGCCTTCAGGGGCGTGATGCCGTTCTTCATCGCCCAGGTGGGCGTGCTGTTCCTGCTGGTCGCATTCCCCGACCTCGTGCTGGTGCCCCTCAAGTGGCTGATGCGCTAGGCTCCGTTTCCGTTCTCGAACCCCCCGACGCACCAAGGAGAAATACCATGTTCAAGCGACGCACTCTCGTTACCCTGCTGGCCGGCGCCCTGCTGGCTGCCGCCCCGGCCTTTGCGCAGTTCCAGGACCGCACCATCAAGTTCACCAATGGCGTCAACGAAGACCACCCGGTCGGCGTCGGCGTCAAGAGGATGCAGGAGATCCTGGCGGCCAGGACCGGCGGCAAGATGAAGATCGCCGCTTTCTGGGGCGGCGCCGCCGGTGGCGACCTGCCGGCCACGCAGGCGCTGCGCGCCGGCACCCAGGAGATGGTCTGCACCTCCTCGTCGCCGCTGGTGGGCATCGTCAAGGAACTGGGCGTGTTCGACCTGCCGTTCCTGTTCGCCAGCGAGCGCGAAGCCGACGCGGTGCTGGACGGCCCGGCCGGCGCCTACTTCGACAAGAAGCTGGAAGACGCCGGACTGGTCAACCTGGCCTACTGGGAAAACGGCTTTCGCAACCTGACCAACAGCCGCAAGCCGGTGGCCAAGGTGGAGGATTTCGACGGCATCAAGGTGCGCGTGATGCAGAACAACATCTTCCTGGACACCTTCAAGACACTGGGCACCAACGCCGTGCCGATGGCCTTCGGCGAAGTCTTCACCGCGCTGGAGACCAAGACCATCGACGGCCAGGAGAACCCCTTCGTGACCATCGAGACTTCGAAGTTCAACGAGGTGCAGAAGTACCTGTCTGTCACCCGCCACGCCTACACGCCGTTCCTGGTCCTGTACAGCAAGAAGCTGTGGGACCAGCTCAGCGCGCAAGAGCAGGCCGTGCTGCGCGAGGCGGCCATCGAAGGGCAGAAGGTGCAGCGCGCGGCCAATCGCTCGCTCAACGAAAAGTCGCTGGCGAGCCTGCGCGCCAAGGGCATGCAGGTCAACGACGTGACGCCGGCCGAGCAGCGCCGCATGTTCGAGAAGGTCAAGCCGGTCTACGACAAGAACGTGCCCGCCATCGGCGGCGAAGCCGTCACGGTGGTGCTGGACGCGCTGAAGAAAGCGCGCGGCGGCTGATCAGTCCTTTGGCCTTGTGGCTTCAGTGACTGGCTTTGTGATCAGCCCACCCGAAAATCGCTCCAGCGATTTTTCGGTGACGCGATGAAGATGCGCAAGCTGGAAACCTTGAGGCTGGGGGAGTTTCCCAACATCCTCTGGGTCCGCCTGCACACGGACGAAGGCCTGGTCGGCCTGGGCGAGACCTTCATGGGCGCCGAGGCCGTCGAGGCCTACCTGCACGAGTGGGCGGCCCCGCGCCTGCTCGGGCAGGACCCGCTGGCCATCGAGTCGCGGGCGCGCGACCTCACCGGCTACCTGGGCTGGCGCGGCTCCGGCGTCGAGACGCGTGGCAATTCGGCGGTCGACATCGCCTTGTGGGACCTGTTCGGTCAGGCCGCCGGCATGCCCTTGCACACGGCGCTGGGCGGCAAGAGCCGCGACAGCATCCGCATCTACAACACCTGCGCCGGCTACCAGTACGTGCGCGGCAAACGCAACCAGTCCTCGTCGAACTGGGGCCTGGGCAACGCGCAAGGGCCGTACGAAGACCTGCAGGGCTTTCTGCACCAGGCCGACGAACTGGCGCTGTCGCTGCTGGACGAAGGCATCACGGCCATGAAGATCTGGCCGTTCGACATCGCTGCCGAGCGCAGCCACGGCCAGTCCATCAGCCCGCAAGAACTGGACACGGCGCTGGAGCCGTTCCGCAAGATCCGCACGGCAGCGGGCAACCGCATGGACATCATGGTGGAGTTCCACAGTCTGTGGCGATTGCCGATGGCGCGCCGCATCGCGCGCGCGCTCCAGCCGTTCGATACCTTCTGGCACGAAGACCCGATCCGCATCGACAGCCTCGGCCTGCTCAAGCAATACGCGGTGGATTGCCAGGCCATGGTCTGCGCCAGCGAGACCCTCAGCTACAAGTGGGGCTTCAAGGATTACCTGGAAACCGGCGTGGCCGGTGTCGCCATGCTGGACCTGAGCTGGTGCGGCGGCCTGACCGAAGCGCGCAAGATCGCTGGTATGGCCGATGCCTGGCAGCTGCCGGTGGCGCCGCACGACTGCACCGGGCCGGTGGTGTGGACGGCCTCCACCCACCTGTCGCTGCACGCACCCAATGCGCTGGTGCAGGAGAGCGTGCGGGCGTTCTACACGGGCTGGTACAAGGAGCTGGTGACCGAGTTGCCGAAGGTGGAAAACGGCATGATCTCGCTGAACGACAAGCCCGGGCTGGGCATCGCGCTGCTGCCGGACCTGCACCTGCGCAAGGATGCGATGGTGCGGGTGAGCGACGTCTAGGGCGCCGCCGCCTGCCGCTTGCGTTCGGTCTTGTCGAACACCAGCAGCTGGTTGCCGCGTGCCACCGGCACCGCGCGCAGCAGCGCCTGCGCCACGTGCTCGGCGCGCACCGCGCGCAGCTTGTCCGGGATCACCGGCCCCAGCCAATCGCTCAGCCGCATCGCGAGGCGCTCGCCCTTGCGTTCCGGCTGGCCGAGTGCGCCGCGGTCGCCGACCAGCAACGACGGCCGCGCGATCACCAGTCGCTCGTAGGCCAGCTCGGTGAGCGCGCCTTCGAGTTCGCCCTTGACCCGGTTGTAGAAGATGCGGGAGTGGGAATTGGCGCCCATCGCGCTGACCAGCCCGATGCGGGTGGCGCCGGCCGCGCGGGCGGCGCGCGCCACGTTGAAGTTGGCGTCGAAGTCCACGGCCCGGAAAGCAGACTGGCTCCCCGCCACCTTGATGGTGGTCCCGAGAGCCAGGTAAACCTCGTGCACCGCCGGCAGGGCCGGCAGCGCCGAAAAGTCGACGCTGTGGAACGTCAGCTTGGGGTGGTGCAACCCCGGGTTGCGGCGGCCCAGGGCATGGACCGCCACGACCGTGTCATCGGCCAAAAGTCCTTGCAGGACCGCCCGGCCCACGAGCCCCGTAGCCCCCGCCACCAGAGCGGTTCGACCGGCCACCGCCACCGCCGCGGCGGCCGCTGCCGGCCATGCTGTCGACACTGGTGCGGAGGGGATCGGGTTGGCCATCGGTGCTGCGTTGGACGGGGTCCCTCACGACGAAGGGGCTGCGGCTATTGTGCGCCCCTTCGCGCGGTTGCATCTCGTCATCTCGACGGGGCTGGCGCGGCTCGTCGTCACGGCGCGGGGCGCGCGGCTGGCCATTGCCGTTGCCGTTGGCCTGCTGGCCTTGCCCGCTGCGGGCGCCGCCGTTGCCATTGCCCGGCGGACGCGGGCCGCGGGCCTGTGCCGGGGTGCCTTGCGGC
>NZ_JAQGLS010000258.1 GCF_028292805.1 Ramlibacter sp.
CCGCCCGCGGCGTGATCTTCACCGTGGTGCCGACCAACTCCTACTACCTGCGCACGCTGGCGCCGGAGCGCTGGGCGCTGGACCACCCGATCCGCCGCATGCCGGGGCTGGGCCTGCGCATCCACCCGAACACCGACGACCCGACGCTGCACCAGGTCACGCCGACGCAGGCCTGGCTGATGATGGTGCGCGACTTCGGCTTTTCCATCGACGATCTGCGCGGCTTCATGATGAACGGCCTAGCTGCCGCCTGGATCGACCCCGCCCAGCAGGCCCGCTGGCGCGCCCTCTGGGGCGCCGAATTCGACGCCCTGCGGGCGCGCCACCTGCCCGATTCCATTCCCCTCGAAAGCTGACCATGGTTCCCTTCAAACTCCTGCTGCCGCTGGCGGCGCTGCTGCCGTCACTCGCCCTGGCCCAGGGCCAGTGGCCCGGCGGCAAGGCGATCACCCTGATCGTTCCCTACACCGCGGGCGGCAGCGTCGACGCCAACGCCCGGCTGGTGGCGCAGCGCTTGTCCGAGCGGCTCAAGCAGTCGGTGGTGATCGACAACGTGGCCGGCGCCGGCGGCGCGGTCGGCCTGGCCAAGGCGGCCGCCGCCGCGCCCGACGGCTACACGCTGGTGGCGGGCACCGACAGCGCGATGGCGATCGCCCCGCTGATCAACCCCGCTGCCTACCGCTTCAACCCGCTGCAAGGGCTGGCGCCGGTGGCCATGCTCAACACCGCGCCGATGGTGCTGGTGGCCGGCCCGCGCCTGCCGGTCAAGACGTACGCCGAGTTCCTGGCCCAGGCCAGGGCCAAGCCCGGGCACCTGACCTATGCCACCTCCGGCGTCGGCACCGTGCTGCAGCTGGCGATGGAACTGCTCAAGGAGCGCAGCGGCATCTTCGTCACCCACGTGCCGTACCGCGGCGGCGCCCAGATCGTCAGCGACGTGATCGGCGGTCAGGTCGACAGCGCCATGCTGATCAGCACCACGGCGATTCCGCAGGTGGCCTCCGGCCGGCTGCGCGCGCTGGGCGTGACCGGCCCGACCCGCCTGGCGGCGCTGCCGCAGGTGCCGGCCCTGGCCGAGATGCCGGGCCTGAAGGGCTACTCGATGGTGAGCTGGACCGGGCTGTTCGCGCCGGCCGGCACCCCGCCGGCCATCGTCCAGCGCCTGAACGAGGAACTCAGTGCCGTGCTGAAGGAGCCGGACGTCGCCGCCAAGCTGCGCGAGCAAGGCGCGGTGCCCGGCACCGGTTCGGCCGACGACCTCGGCCGCTTCGTGCGGGCCGAGTCGGAGCGCTACGGCAAGATCGTGCGCAGCGCCAACATCAAGGAATGAGCGTCGCACCATGAACCGCCTGGACACCGAGCTGCACCGGCTCTACCCGGCGCCCGCGGCGCCGGGCCAGGTGCGGGCGATGGTGCTGGAGCTGGCGCGGCCGGCCAGCTGGGAGGCCTTGTCCCGGGTCTGGCAAGGCGTGCAGGCCGAGCTCGAGCTGCCCGCACCGGCCATCGCCGTCTCCGGTGTCGACGGCTACCAGCTCTGGTTCTCGCTGGCGCACGCGGTACCGGCCGCCGAAGCCGCCAACTTCCTTGAGCAGCTGCGCCGGCGCTACCTGGCCGACATCGCGCCGGAGCGGCTCGCGCTGCATCCGTTCCAGGGCGCCGCCGTGACGCCGCCGCCGGTCGAGGCCAGGCCCGGGAATTGGTCCGCCTTCCTGGCGCAAGACCTGGCCGCCCTGTTCGTCGAGGAGCCGTGGCTGGACCTGCCGCCCGGCCTGGACCAGCAGGCCGAGTTGCTGTCGCGCCTGACCAGCATCAAGCCGGCCGAACTGGGACGCGCGCTGGCCCGGCTGCTCGCCACGCCCGAGGCGGCGCAAGCCCCGCAGGCCGCCGCCGGCGGCGCGGCAACGACCCCGAAAGCCTTCTTGCTCGAGGTGATGAACGACCGCGCCGCCCCGCTGGCGCTGCGCATCGAGGCGGCCAAGGCGCTGCTGCCATACTTGGACGATCCCCATTGACGCCGTCCCGCCCACCGCCTTGACCCTGCCGCCCGCCTCCCCCCAGCCGCCGATCCTGAAGACGCTCCCGAACGGGGTGCGGCTGCTGGCGATCCCCCTGCCCCACGTGCAAAGTGCCAGCGTCGGCGTGTTCCTGCGGGTGGGGTCGCGCGACGAGACGCCGGCCACCAGCGGCATCAGCCACGTGCTGGAGCACATGGCCTTCAAGGGCACGGCCAGCCGCACGGTGCAGGCCATCAACCTGGACGCCGAGCGACTGGGCGCCGACGTCAACGCCTACACCAGCAAGGACACCACCGGCTACTTCATGACCGGCCTGGGCCGGCATGCCGAGCGCTTTTTGACGATGACGGCCGACATCGTCCTGAACAGCACCTTTCCCGAAGTCGAACTCAAGCGCGAGCTGGAGGTGATCCGGCAGGAAGCGATCGAGTACGCCGAAGATCCCGAGGAAAGCTCCAGCGAACTGCTGGACCGCGCGCTCTGGGGCGAGCACCCGATGGGAATGCCGGTGATCGGCACCCTGGAGAACATCGAGCGCTTCAACCGCGACGACCTGGTGGCGCACGTGCGCTCGCACTACGTCGCCAACAAGACGGTGGTCGCCGCGGCCGGCAACTTCGACGTGGACGCTTTCCTGGCGTTGGCCGAACAGCTGTTCGCCGGCATGCCGCAGGCCGCCGACGCCCAGCCGCCGGCGCCGCCGGCCTTCGTTGGCAGCGCCATGGGCCGGCGCTTTGCCCAGGTGTCGCAGGTGTTCGTCAACCTGGCCTGGCCGATCGCCCCGGCAGCGGCGCAAGAGTTGCCGCAGCAGCGCTGGCGGCTGGCCGCAGCTATGGCCGCGACCCTGTTTGGCGGCGGCATGTCGGCGCCGCTGACCGACACCGTGCGCGAGCGGCTGGGCCTGGCCTACACCGCGGAATCGACCTCGGAACACGGTGATGCCTGGTTCAACTTCGTGGTCCATGCCATCACCACCCCGGACAAGCTGGAGCAGTTGATGACGGCCACCGGCGGGCTGCTGCGCGAGCATGCGCGCGCGATCGACCCGGTGCACCTGGAGCGGGCCAAGAACCAGCTGGCGGTGGCGCGCGTGCGATCGGCCGAGCGCACCTACGCCACGATGGAGCGCGCGATCGAGGAGCTGTTCGTGCGTGGCACGATCACCTCGACCGAAGAGACCATCGCGCTGATCGAATCCATCACCGCCGACGAAGTGCGCGCCGTGTTCGAGCGCATGCTGCAGGCCGCGCCGGCGCTGGCGATCACCGGCAAGGCCGCCACCGCCAAGGCGGCCAAGCAGCTGGCGGCGACGCTGGCCGCAGCCTCGGCGTGACGAACCAGCCTGCGCCGTGACCGCGGCTTCGGCCTCGACCGCCTGCTGCCCGGCGCGGTAGCACGCGTCCCGCGCCTGGCCGGCCAGGCTCGCCGGTGCTGTCGTTCCAGCGCGTGCCGGGCGGCGCTTCGCGCGGCAGCGGCCCAGGTAGCTCACCAGCGCGTCGACCCCTTTCGGGCTGTGTGCTGGTTCAAGCGCGCCACGTCCGAGTTGGGCTCGCCGTAGGCTTCGTTCCAGCGCAGGCCCGACGTCATGGAAAAGCTCCATGGTGTCTCCTCCTCTTTGTTGTCGTCGCGTCGGTCAGAAGATCGACAGCCCGGTCCTGGCGGCGAACAGTTCCAGCGCCTTCATCCCCAGCAGCGAGTTGCCGCTGGGCTCCAGTGCCGGCGACCACACGCACAAGGTCAGGCGGTCCGGCACCACGGCCACGATGCCGCCGCCGACGCCGCTCTTGCAGGGCAGCCCGATGCGGAAAGCGAACTCGCCCGCGGCATCGTAGGTTCCGCAAGTCAGCATCAGCGCATTGACGCGGCGCGCCTGTCGCTCGGTCAGGATCTGGTTGCCCGTGAAGGGGTGGATGCCGTCGCGACACAGGAAGCCGGCGGCGCGCGCCAGTTGCAGGCAGCTCATTCGCACCGCGCAGTGGTGGAAGTACACGTCCAGCACGGCGGCCACGTCGTTGTCGATGCGGCCGAAGCTTTTCATGAAGTTCGCAAGCGCGATGTTGCGAAAGCCGGAGGCGCTCTCCGATGCCGCAACCTCCTCGTCGAACGC
>NZ_JAQGLS010000264.1 GCF_028292805.1 Ramlibacter sp.
GATCTCCGCGCGGCGGGTGGAGAGCTCGCTGCCCACTGGCGAGGTCCCGGCGCGCACCTGGTCCCGCAAGCCTTCGAAGCGATCACGGTCGGCGAGCGCGTCCCAGGCGGCCGGCAGTTCGGCCGAAGGCAGCAGGCCGTCCGCCAGCCGCGCGGTGAGCGCATCGGCTCCGGTGACCAGTTGCCCGGTCAGCGCCAGGTACTCGCCGATGCGCCCCGGACAGCGCGCCAGGAACCAGCCGCCGCCCACGTCCGGGAACAGGCCGATGTTGGTCTCGGGCATGGCCATCTTCGTGCGCTCGGTCGCAATCCGCAGGCTGAAGTCGCTGCCGTGGGCGGAGATCCCCATCCCGCCACCCATGACGATGCCATCGAGGAAGACGACGTAAGGCTTGGGGTAGACGTGGATCAGGTGGTTGAGCGCGTATTCCTCGGTGAAGAAGTCCTCCAGCCGCGCGTCGCCCGCCAGCACCGCCTGGTGGAAAAAGCGGATGTCGCCACCGGCACAGAAAGCGCCGAACGGCCCCTCGCGCCCCATCCCGCGCAGCGCCACCAGCTGCACCGCGGGATCGTCGCGCCAGGCCAGCAGCGCCGCGTGGAGCGTCCGGATCATGTCCAGCGACAGCGCATTCAGGGCCTTGGCCCGGTTCAGCGTCAGCAGCCCCGCCGCGCCCTTCACTTCAACCAGCACATCGTTCATGCGCTCTGCCTCCATCCAACCAGTTCATTGACCACCAGCGCGCCGATCACCAGCGCGCCGCCTGCCAGCACCGACGGTGCTGGCACCTCGTTGGCCCCGACCCAGACCAGGAGGATCCCGAACACCACCTCCAGCAAGGCCAGCAGCGACATCTCCGGGGCCTTCAGCACCCGCGCGCAGACGACGGCCAGCACGCACGGGATCGCCAGCTGCACCAGCCCCATCAGGGCCAGCAGCCCGAGGTCGTGCATGTTGGCCTGGAACGGCAACGCCAACGGCAAGGTGGCCAGCGACGAAAGGATTGCGCCCACCAGCACGGCCGGCACCAGGTCGACCTGGTGGCCCTGCGCATGCGAACGCTGCGTGGTCGTCCAGTTCACGGCGGCCGCGAACGGCACGCACAACGCCACCAGCGTGCCGGTGAGCTGGCCGCCCTGCGTTTTCTGCGAGCCGAACATGTAGGCGATGCCGACGCCGGCGCCGGCGATGGCGGCCCAGGTCCGGCCGGGGATGCGGTGGCCCAGGGCGACGCGGGCGAACAGCGCGGTGACCAGGGGACCGATGGCCAGCGTGACCAGCACGTTGGCCACGCTGGCCAGCGTCATCGCCACCATGAAAGCCGTGAACATGATGCTCCAGCAGATGCCGGACAGCCACAGCGGCCAGCCGCCGGTGCGCAGCTTGTGGAACACCACACCGGGCCCCTGGACGAACGGCAGGATCACCAGCAGCGACACGACGGTGAAAAAGCTGCGCCAGAACGTCACCTCGAAACTGGCCGCGTGCTCCAGGTGGCGCGTGACCACCCCGGCGATGCCCCACATCAGGGTCACGGCGACCATCAGGAAAACCGCTCGGGTGTGGGTGAGTTTCACTTCGTTCTTGTCGTTGGCCCGGGGGGAATGGTACCCAACTTCGCTAGCGGCACCAGGCCGCCTGGAGCATCGCGCAACGCGGCCTCCCATGTGAAGAAGCCCGGCTTTGCCGGGCTTCTTCACACTGATCAGGCCACTTTCAAATCGCGCAGCGATTTCAAAGTGATTACGCGGCCTGGCGGATGTTGCGCTTGCGCTCGTGCTCTTTCAGGAAGCGCTTGCGCAGGCGCACCGACTTGGGCGTGATCTCGACCAGCTCGTCGTCCTCGACGAACTCGACGCCGTACTCCAGCGTCAGGTCGATCGGCGGCGTGACCTTGATCGCGTCTTCCTTGCCGGAGACGCGGAAGTTGGTCAGCTGCTTGGTTCGCGTGGCGTTGACGATCAGGTCGTTGTCACGGTTGTGGATGCCCACGATCATGCCTTCGTAGACCGGATCGTTCGCCTTGACGAACATGCGGCCGCGGTCGTCCAGCTTGCCCAGCGCGTAGGTGAAGATCTCGCCGTCGTCCATCGAGATCAGCACGCCGTTCTTGCGGCCGGCGATCTCGCCCTTGTGCGGCTCGTAGCCGTCGAAGATGTTGGCGATCAGGCCCGAGCCGCGCGTCAGGTTCAGGAACTCGTTGGTGAAGCCGATCAGGCCCCGCGCCGGGATGCGGTACTCCAGGCGCACGCGGCCGCGGCCGTCCGGCTCCATGTTGACCAGCTCGCCCTTGCGCTCGCCCAGCGCCTGCATCACGCCGCCCTGGTGCTGGTCCTCGACGTCGGCCGTCACCATCTCGATGGGCTCGTGGCGGGCGCCGTCGATGGTCTTGAACACCACGCGCGGCTTGGAAACGGCCAGCTCGAAGCCTTCACGCCGCATGTTTTCCAGCAGGATGGTCAGGTGCAGTTCGCCCCGGCCCATCACTTCGAACACGCCCTCCTCGTCGGTTTCCGACACGCGCAGCGCCACGTTGGACTGCAGTTCCTTTTGCAGCCGGTCCCAGATCTGGCGGCTGGTGACGAACTTGCCTTCGCGGCCGGCCAGCGGGCTGGTGTTGACGCAGAAGTTCATGGTCAGGGTCGGCTCGTCGACCTTGAGCATGGGCAGCGGATCCGGGGTGATCGGGTCGGTGATCGTCACGCCGATCCCGATGTCGGCGATGCCGTTGATCAGCACGATGTCGCCGGGGCCGGCTTCCTGCACCTGGACGCGGTCCAGGCCCTGGAACGTCAGGACCTGGTTGACACGGCCCTTGACGACCTTGCCGTCCGGGCCTTCCATCACCACCACGTCCATCATCGGGCGCACGGTGCCGGCGTTGACGCGGCCCACGCCGATGCGGCCGACGAAGGTGGAGAAGTCCAGCGCCGAGATCTGCAGCTGCAGCGGCGCGGCCGGGTCGCCTTCGTGGGGCGGCACGTGCTTGAGCACCGTGTCGAACAAGGCCGACATGTCGGTACCCCACTGCTCGCCGTGCTTGCCTTCTTCCAGCGAGGACCAGCCGTTGATGCCGGAGGCATAGACCACCGGGAAGTCGAGCTGGTCGTCGCTGGCGCCGAGCTTGTCGAACAGGTCGAAGGCGGCATTGACCACCTTGTCCGGGTTGGCGCCCGGCTTGTCCACCTTGTTGACCACCACGATCGGGCGCAGGCCCAGGGCGAGCGCCTTCTTGGTGACGAAGCGGGTCTGCGGCATCGGCCCTTCCTGGGCGTCGATCAGCAGCACCACACCGTCCACCATGGACAATGCGCGTTCGACTTCACCGCCGAAGTCCGCGTGGCCCGGGGTGTCCACGATGTTGATGTGGGTGCCCTTCCAGCTCACGGCGCAATTCTTGGCCAGAATCGTGATGCCCCGCTCGCGTTCGATGGCGTTGTTGTCCATCACCGTGTCGACCACCTTCTCGTGCTCGGCGAAGGTGCCGGACTGCCGCAGCAGCTGGTCGACCATGGTGGTCTTGCCATGGTCGACGTGCGCGATGATGGCGATGTTTCGGATTTGCTTGTTGGTCATACGGGTACGGGTTCGGTGGAACCGCTGATTTGCTTGATTTCGATCGGGCTGAGGAGCCGGGTGGGGATCAGTTCACCGGCCTGGATGTGGGCTGCCCCCAGCAATTGGCCGTCGGGGCCGTACACAGCGACCAGGGGCGCGTTCGCCCACGTGCCCCTGCGCCGCAGGCCGCTGAGGAATCGGCCTGCATCTTCCGTGCCCAGGTCCACGCGTTGGTGGCCCTGCAGCAGCGAATCCACCGGCAACAGCCGGGCCATGCGTTGGGCCTCGTCGAGGCCCTCGAGTTCCTTCAAGGTGACGCAGCGCGCCAAATCGAACGGCCCGGTGGCAATTCTTCGCAGCGCGACGAGGTGCGCGCCGCAGCCAAGCGCCGCGCCGATGTCCTCGCCCAGCGTGCGGATGTAGGTGCCCTTGCTGACCTTGGCGACGATGCGCAGCAGGTCGGGCGCGGTCAGCTCCAGCCGCAGTTCGTGCACGTGGACGTCACGGGCGGCCCGCTCGACTTCCTGCCCGGCGCGGGCATATTCATAAAGCGGCTTGCCGTCCCGCTTCAACGCGCTGTGCATCGGCGGCACCTGCGCGATCGGGCCGGTGAACAGCACCCGCATCTCGTCCAGGTGGTGCTGCGTGAAGTGCGGCACCGGGCGCTGCTCGATCACCTCGCCCTCGGCGTCGCCGGTGCTGGTGCGCATGCCCAGGCGGGCGGTCGCCTCGTAGGTCTTGTCGGCGTCCAGGTGCAGCTGGCTGAACTTGGTGGCGGCGCCAAAGCACAGCGGCAGCACGCCGGTGGCCAGTGGGTCGAGCGTGCCGGTATGGCCGGCCTTCTCCGCCCGCAGCAGCCACTTGGCTTTCTGCAGCGCATCGTTGCTGGAAATCTCCAGCGGCTTGTCGAGCAGCAACACCCCATGCACAGGGCGCCGCTGCACCCTGGTGCGTGGCGCGTGCATGGTCACTCCTCCTTGGAACGGGAGGAAACGGCCTTGGCGATCAAGGCGTTCATGTCGGCCGCGCGCTCGGTGGTGCGGTCGAACTGGAAATGCAGCGTCGGCAC
>NZ_JAQGLS010000310.1 GCF_028292805.1 Ramlibacter sp.
TGTTCTACTGGTTCGGCATCGTCGCCCGCGGCCAGTCGGCCACCATGCAGGCGATCGGCTCGCGCATGGCCTGGGTGGCGGTGGGCATGGCGCTGATCGGCACGCTGGTGCGCTGGTACGAAAGCTACCTGCTGGGTCCGGACATCGGCCACATTCCGGTGAGCAACCTGTACGAGGTCTTCGTCATGTTCTGCTGGATGACCACGGCGTTCTACCTGTACTTCGAGCAGCAGTACGGCACCAAGGCGCTGGGCGCCTTCGTGATGCTGGTGGTCAGCGCCGCGGTCGGTTTCCTGCTCTGGTACACGCTGGAGCGCCAGGCCCACGAAATCCAGCCGCTTGTGCCGGCCCTCAAGAGCTGGTGGATGAAGCTGCACGTGCCGGCCAACTTTGTCGGCTACGGCACCTTCGCGCTGTCGGCGATGGTGGCCTTCGCCTACCTGATCAAGCAGCAGGCCGGTGAAACCCGCTGGTACAAGCTGGCCCCGCTGTGGCTGCTGGGCGTGGTGCTGTGCTTCGAGCCGGTGGTGTTTCGCAAGACGGTGGAAGGCGCCAGCAGCTACTGGCTGGTGTACTTCGGCGTCGCCGCGCTGATCGTCGGGGCGATTTTGTGGGGCCGGCGCCGCATCGCCGAGAACCTGCCGTCGCTGGAAGTGCTGGACGATGTGATGTACAAGTCCATCGCCGTCGGTTTCGCCTTCTTCACGATCGCCACCGTGCTCGGTGCGCTGTGGGCTGCGGAAGCGTGGGGCGGCTACTGGAGCTGGGACCCGAAGGAGACCTGGGCGCTGATCGTCTGGCTGAATTACGCCGCCTGGCTGCACATGCGCCTGATGAAGGGCCTGCGCGGCACCGTCTCGGCCTGGTGGGCGCTGGTGGGGCTGGCGGTGACGACCTTCGCCTTCCTGGGCGTGAACATGTTCCTGTCGGGGCTGCACAGCTACGGCGAACTCTGAATCCGCGCGGGCCGCGCCTGCGTACCGGTTATCTGCAAGGAGCAAGCATGCTGATCAAGACGGACCGCGACGGATTCACCCACCCCATCACCGGCGAGGTCACGCCGCGGGCCGTGTACCAGGACCGGCGTCAGCTGCTCAAGTGGATGGCCAGCGGCGCCGCCGGCGCCGCGCTCGCCTCCTGGGCCGGCCGTGAAGCCCTCGCCCAGCAGGTGCAGCGCGCCGGCAAGCTGGCGCCCCTGAACGCGGTGCGTTCTGCCGTGCCTGGCGCGGTGACCATGGAGAAGGTCACCGACTACAAGGACGCCACCACCTACAACAACTTCTACGAGTTCGGCACCGACAAGGACGAGCCGGCCAAGAACGCGCGCACGCTCAAGACGACGGCGTGGACGGTGGAGGTCGAAGGCCTGGTCAAGAAGCCGGGCAAGTACGCGCTGGAAGATCTGCTCAAGCTGGCGCCGCAGGAAGAGCGGATCTACCGCCTGCGCTGCGTCGAAGGCTGGTCGATGGTGGTGCCGTGGGTGGGCTACTCCGTCTCGCACCTGGTCAACAAGGTCGAGCCGCTGGGCAATGCGAAATTCGTCGAGTTCATCACCCAGGCCGACCCCAAGACCATGCCCTTCGTCGGATCGCGCGTGCTGGATTGGCCGTACGTCGAAGGCTTGCGCATGGACGAGGCCATGCATCCGCTGGCGCTGCTGTCGTTCGGCATGTACGGCGAGGTGCTGCCGAACCAGAACGGCGCCCCGGTGCGGCTGGTGGTGCCCTGGAAGTACGGCTTCAAGAGCGGCAAGAGCATCGTCAAGATCCGCTTTTCCGAGCAGATGCCCAAGACCGCGTGGAACAAGGCCGCCGCCAACGAGTACGGTTTCTATTCGAACGTGAACCCTCATGTGGACCATCCGCGCTGGAGCCAGGCCACCGAGCGCCGCATCGGCGAGGACGGCCTGTTCGCAAAAAAACGCAAGACGCTGATGTTCAACGGGTATGAAGCGCAGGTCGGCCAGTTGTATGCCGGCATGGACCTGAAGAAGAACTACTGATGACCGCGGCGCGCGCGCTGCTGCACCCGGCGGCCAAGCCGGTGCTGTTCGCGGCCTGCCTGCTGCCCCTCGCCTGGCTGGTCTACGGCATCTTCGCCGACCGCCTCGGCGCCAATCCCGCGGAGTACCTGATCCGAGCGGCCGGCGACTGGACGCTGCGCTTGCTTTGCCTGACGCTGGCCGTCACGCCACTGCGTGTGATGTTCGGGGTGCCGCCGCTGGCGCGCTTTCGGCGGATGCTGGGCCTGTTCACGTATTTCTACGTCGTGCTGCACCTGGTCTGCTACAGCTGGTTCGACATGGGCCTGGACGTCGCCGAGATCGCCAGGGACATCGCCAAGCGGCCGTTCATCCTGGTGGGCTTCAGCGCCTTCCTGCTGCTCACGCCGCTGGCGGTGACGTCGTTCAACCGCGCCATCCGCGCGCTGGGCGCGAAGCGCTGGCAGGCGCTGCACAAGCTGGTGTACGTCGTCGCCTGCCTGGCGATCCTGCATTTCTTCTGGATGCGTTCGGGCAAGAACGACTTCGCCGAAGTGGCGGTGTACGCGGCGATCCTGGCCGCGTTGCTGGGGTGGCGGGTGCGGGAGTGGTTGTTGCGCAAGCGCGCTTCTCGTTCAGGACCTCAGCGCGCGTAGGCTGGGGCGCCGGTAGGCGCCGAAGGTAAGCGCAGCGCATCCCAGCTTGATCGTGGCGCCAGGGCGGCAAACCCGCGTGCGGGTGGGCTGCGGCGCGCGACAGGGCGTCCGGCGCCCAAGGGCGCCGGAAAACCTGCGCTGTCCGGGCTCGCGGCCCCCGCGGCGGAACTCGCCGCGGTTTGCTCGCGCGCGAGCAAACACTCCGCTCCAGCACCCTCCGCAAGCAAGCATGAGGACGGACGCGGCTCTCGAATCACTTCGCTCACGTAGCCCGCTGGGCCGCGAGCCCGGACAGCGCCGGCGCTCATGTCTGATTGCGCGCCGCAGCCCACCCGCACGCGGGCTTGCAGGGCAGGCTAGCTGTGCCTTGTCATCGCGGCTCGGGCGGGGTCCATGCTGCCTTCGATTAGCCGCTGTCTGGATCTCCTCCTCTTCTCTCCTCCTGTCTTGTCTCTTTGCGGGTCAAGCCCGCAATGACAGG
>NZ_JAQGLS010000328.1 GCF_028292805.1 Ramlibacter sp.
TGTTCTTCCTGCTGTCCGGCCGCCTGCTGGAGCAGCGGCTGCGCGATCGCACGGCGGGCGCGCTCGACGCGCTGCTGCGGCGCCAGCCGGACAGCGTCGAGCGGGTGCTGGCCGACGGCAGCAGCGAGCAGGTGGCGGCGCGGCAACTGGCCGTCGGCGACCGCATCCGGGTTCGCCCGGGCCAGGCCTTCGCGGCCGACGGCCGGGTGCTGGAAGGCGAAAGCCATGTCGACGAGGCCTTGCTCACGGGCGAGTCGACGCCGCTGCGCCGGGCACTAGGCGACGCCGTGGTGGCCGGCAGCTTCAACCTGGCCGGCAGTCTGCTGGTGGCGGTGGAGCGCATCGGCGAAGCCACGCGCTATGCGCAGATCGTCGCCCTGATGGCGCGCGCCTCGGTGGAAAAGCCGCGGTTGGCGCAACTGGCGGACCGCATCGCCTCGCCGTTCCTGGCGGCCGTGCTGCTGGCCGCGGGCGGCGCGGCGCTGTGGTGGTGGCCGCAAGGCCCGGGCCAGGCGCTGGGCATCGCCGTGGCCGTGCTGATCGTCACCTGCCCTTGCGCGCTGGCCTTGGCCACGCCGGCGGCCACGCTCGCCACCGCCGGCGCGCTGGCCCGGCGCGGCATCCTGGTGCGGCGGCTGCAAGCGCTGGAGAGCGGGGCTACCATCGACGCGGTGGTGTTCGACAAGACCGGCACCCTCACGACGGACCGGATGACGGTCGATTCGGTGCGCACCCGCGCCGGAACCGCGCCGCAGCGGGCGCTGTGGTGGGCGGCGGCGCTGGCGCGCCATTCGCTGCATCCGGTCTCGCGCGCGCTGGTCGGCGACGCCGGCGGCTGGAGCGCCGAGGGGGTGCAGGAATGCACCGGCGCCGGCATCGAAGGCCGGGTGGTGCACGACCATGCAACGCCCCACCGCCTGCGGCTCGGCAGCGGCGCCTTCTGTGGCGCCGAGACCTACACATCGACCCAGGCGCAAGTGCACCTGGCCGACGAGGCCGGCTGGCTGGCCAGCTTCGAACTCGATGAAACCTTGCGGCCGGATGCCCGCGCGGCCGTCACCGCGTTGCGCGACATGGGGCTGGAACTGGAAGTGCTCTCGGGCGACCAGGAGCTGGCCGTGCGCCGGCTGGCCGCCCGCGCTGGCATCGACCGCAGCCTGGGCGGCCAGTCGCCCGAAGACAAGCTGCGCCACCTGGCGCGATTGCAGCAAGCCGGCCAGCGTGTCGCCATGGTCGGCGACGGCTTGAACGACGGCCCGGTGCTGGCCCGGGCCGATCTGTCGGTGGCGATGGGGCAGGCGGTGCCGCTGGCGCAGGCGCGCTGCGACTTCATCGTGCCAGGCGGCCAGCTGGCCGCGCTGCCGCTGCTGCTGCACCAGGCGCGCCGCACCCGCGCCGTGATCCGCCAGAACCTGGCCTGGGCCGCCGGCTACAACGCGGTCTGCGTGCCGCTGGCGCTGGCCGGGCAGATGCCGCCCTGGCTGGCCGGGCTGGGCATGGCCGCCAGCTCGCTGCTGGTCGTCCTCAATGCGGCGCGCCTGGCGCGGCTGCCGAAAGCTGCCTGATGGACATCCTGTTCCTGCTGATCCCGCTGTCCGTGGTGCTCGGGCTCGTCATCCTCGGCGCGCTGGGCTGGGCCGTGTGGCGTGGCCAGTTCGAAAGCGTCGACGCCGAAGGCGAGCGCATTCTGCACAACGATTGACCTGCATCAAGCGGCCAGGGTGGGGCCGCCGGGACACTCCAAGCATCCAAAACAAGGTGTGCTCCATGAACGATCCGACCATTCCTGCCCCGACTTACGACGATGGCGTCGTGCGGCAGTTTTCGCTGATGGCCGTGGTCTGGGGCGTGGTTGGCATGCTGGTCGGCGTGTTCATCGCGGCCCAGCTCACCTGGCCTGAACTCAACCTCGGTATTTCCTGGCTGTCCTACGGGCGCCTGCGGCCGCTGCACACCAACGCGGTGATCTTCGCCTTTGGCGGCTGCGGCCTGTTCGCCACCAGCTACTACGTGGTCCAGCGCACCTGCCACGTCAGACTGTTCATGCCCAGGCTGGCCGCCTTCACCTTCTGGGGCTGGCAGGCCGTGATCGTGGCCGCCGCCATCAGCCTGCCCCTGGGCTACACCTCCGGCAAGGAATACGCCGAGCTCGAGTGGCCGATCGACATCCTGATCACGGCGGTGTGGGTCTCGTACGCCGTGGTCTTCTTCGGCACCGTCGGCACCCGCAAGATCCGCCACATCTACGTGGCCAACTGGTTCTTCGGCGCCTTCATCCTGGCCGTCGCGCTGCTGCACGTGGTCAACAGCGCCGCCATCCCGGCCGGCTTCATGAAGTCCTACTCGCTGTATGCCGGCGTGCAGGACGCGATGGTGCAGTGGTGGTACGGCCATAACGCGGTGGGCTTCTACCTGACCACCGGTTTCCTGGGAATGATGTACTACTTCATCCCCAAGCAGGCCGGCCGCCCGGTGTACAGCTATCGGCTGTCGATCGTGCACTTCTGGGCGCTGATCTTCACCTACATGTGGGCCGGCCCGCACCACCTGCACTACACCGCGCTGCCGGACTGGACGCAGTCGATCGGCATGCTGTTCTCGCTGATCCTGCTGGCCCCCAGCTGGGGCGGGATGATCAACGGGATGATGACGCTGTCGGGCGCCTGGCACAAGCTGCGCGATGACCCGGTGCTGCGCTTCATGATCGTGGCCCTGTCGTTCTACGGCATGGCCACGCTGGAAGGCCCGCTGATGTCGATCAAGACCGTCAACGCGCTGTCGCATTACACCGACTGGACCGTCGGCCACGTGCACGCCGGCGCCCTGGGTTGGGTCGGCTTCATCACGATGGGCTCGCTGTACTACCTGATCCCGCGCCTGTTCGGCCGCCCGCAGATGCACTCGGTCAAGGCGATCGAGCTGCACTTCTGGGTCGCCACCATCGGCATCGTGCTGTACATCGCGGCGATG
Organism: Ramlibacter sp.; assembly: GCF_028292805.1. Lineage (GTDB taxonomy): Bacteria > Pseudomonadota > Gammaproteobacteria > Burkholderiales > Burkholderiaceae_C > Ramlibacter. Next base: position 2,971 of record NZ_JAQGLS010000328.1, read on the forward strand.
TGGATCGCCGGCGTGATGCAGGGCCTGATGTGGCGCGCCGTCAACGGCGACGGCACGCTCACCTACACCTTCGTCGAATCGGTCAAGGCGACCTATCCCTTCTACGTGATCCGCTTCCTGGGCGGCCTGATGTACCTGGGCGGCATGTGCGTGATGGCCTGGAACACCTGGATGACCGTGGCCGGCGGCCGCGCGGTGCGGGTGAACGTGCCGGCGCCGATGACCGTGGCCCACGCCGCCTGAACCCCGAAAGCCACGACATGAGCGACAACGAAACTCCGGTGCCCACCTTCTCGCACGAGAAGGTCGAGACCAGCAACTTCCTGATGATCGTGCTGATCCTGCTGGTGATCGCCATCGGCGGGCTGGTGGAGATCGTGCCCCTGTTCTTCCAGAAGTCGACCACCGAGCCGATCCTGGGGCTGAAGCCCTACACCTCGCTGCAGGTGGCGGGGCGCGACATCTACCTGCGCGAGGGTTGCTACAACTGCCACTCGCAGATGATCCGGCCGTTTCGCGCCGAGACGCTGCGCTACGGCCACTACTCGGTGGCGGGCGAGTTCGTCTACGACCACCCGTTCCAGTGGGGCAGCAAGCGCACCGGCCCCGACCTGCACCGGGTGGGCGGGCGCTACAGCGACGAGTGGCACCGCATCCACCTGACCAATCCGCGCGACCTGGTGCCGGAGTCGAACATGCCGGCCTATCCGTGGCTGGAGAAGAACGCGGCCGACGCCGGCAGCATCGCCAACCACATGAAGGCCTTGCGCGTCGCCGGCGTGCCTTACAGCGACGGCGAAATCGCCAAGGCGCCGGCTGACCTGAAGGGCAAGACCGAGATGGACGCCCTGATCGCGTACCTGCAGTCGCTGGGCCTGGCCCTTAAGTGAGTTTTTGAGGGCTGGTCCGAGAGCGAAGCGCGCGGCACTGTCCCCAACTGATCGGAAGAGAGATGGACGTCACCACCTTGCGCATCGCGGCCACGCTGGTCGCCTTCGGCACCTTCCTGGGCATCCTCGCCTGGGCCTATTACCGCGGCAACCGCGAACGCTTCGACGAAGCGGCGCGGATCCCGTTCGAACAGGAATGAGGCACCAGCCATGAGCGACTTCGACCACGGCTTCTGGTCCATCTTCATCGCCGGCGCCACCTTGCTGGGCATCGCCGCCTGTTTGCTGCTGCTGTGGGTGACCGCCCGCAAGAAAGTGGCCCCGCGCAGCGACAACACCACCGGCCACGTGTGGGACGGCGACCTGACCGAGATGAACAACCCGCTGCCGCTGTGGTGGGTGGGCATGTTCATCCTGACGATCGTGTTTTCGCTGCTCTATTTGGTGGCCTACCCGGGGCTGGGCTCCTACAAGGGCGAGTTGCAGTGGAGCACCCAGGGCGAGTACGAAGAAGAGACGCGGCAGGCCCGCGCCGCCCTCGAGCCGCTGTATGCGCAGTTCACTGCCCGCAAGGCGGAAGAGCTGGTCGGCGACGCCAACGCAATGGCGATCGGCGAGCGGCTGTTCATGAACAACTGCGCCCAGTGCCACGGCTCCGATGCGCGCGGCAGCAAGGGCTTTCCCAACCTGGCTGACATCGACTGGCTGCATGGCGGCACGCCGGAGGTGATCGCCCGGACGCTGACCAAGGGCCGGGTCGGCTCCATGCCGCCGATGGCGGCGGCGGTCGGCAACTCGGACGACGTGAACAACGTCGCCCACTACGTGCTGAGCCTGTCGAACAGCCCGCACGACTCCGTGCGCGCGCAACTGGGCAAGAGCAAGTTCACCGCCTGCGCCGCCTGTCACGGCGCCAGCGGCAAGGGCAATCCCGCGCTGGGCGCACCCAACCTGGCCGACGACATCTGGCTGCACGGCTGGGGCGTGCCGGCGATCGTCGCCATCATCAACAACGGCAAGACCAGCGAGATGCCCGGCCAGGCCGGCAAGCTGACCGAAGCGCAGATCCACGTGCTGGGCGCCTGGGTCTGGGGGCTGTCGAACAAGGCGCCGGCGCCCAAGCCCTGAGCCATGAAGGTCATCCCCATCCTCCCCATCCCGCCGGAAGAAGGGCAGGGCCTCTACGTCTCCGAGCGCAAGGTCTATCCGCGCTCGGTCCAGGGCCTCTTCGCGCAGTGGCGCTGGGCCTTCGTCTGGCTGACCCAGCTGGTGTTCTACGGCCTGCCCTGGCTGCAGTGGGGCGAGCGGCAGGCGGTGCTGTTCGACCTGGCGGCGCGGCGCTTCTACATCTTCGGCTACGTGCTCTATCCGCAGGACTTCATCTACCTGACGGCGCTGCTGGTCATCAGCGCGCTGTCGCTGTTTCTGTTCACCGCGGTGGCCGGGCGGCTGTGGTGCGGTTTCGCCTGCCCGCAGACCGTCTACACCGAAATGTTTCTGTGGATCGAGCGCAAGGTGGAGGGCGACCGCACGGCGCGGATGAAGCTCGACGCCTCCACGTTCTCGCTGGAAAAGCTGGTCAAGAAGTGGTTCAAGCACCTGCTTTGGCTGGGCCTGTCGGTCTGGACCGGCTTCACTTTCGTCGGCTACTTCACGCCCATCGGCGAGCTGGGCCTGCAGTTCCTGCAAACCCGCATGAGCTCGTGGGAAGTGTTCTGGGTGTTCTTCTACGGCCTGGCCACCTACGGCAACGCGGGCTTCCTGCGCGAACAGGTCTGCAAGTACATGTGCCCTTACGCGCGCTTCCAGAGCGCGATGTTCGACCGCGAC
>NZ_JAQGLS010000062.1 GCF_028292805.1 Ramlibacter sp.
CGCCAGCGCGGTGGCCGGAGTGGTCGCCGAGTTGACGTGAATTCTGCCGGTGGCCCGCCCGCCGGCCATGCCCATCTCCAGCGGGTCGAGCTTCATTGCACCTGACGACAATTGCACGTGCACCTTCAGCTGCGTGATCGGAAGCGCCTTCATGTTGCGCACGCTCGCCGCGGTGTACCAGACGTCGGCGTTCATCTCCTTGAACTTGCTGAAGTCGAGCTTCTTCCCGGGAAGAAGCTTCTCGCTGGCTGCGCGCTTCATCTTGCGGTTGGCGGCAAGCACCTCCGGCGGCGTCGCATCGACGCCGGCCTTCTGCTTTTCGGTCTGCAGTCCGATGAGCGGACCGAGGTCATCGAAGTCGAGCCGCTTCGATTCCAGCTTGCCGGACAGGCGCGGCACCCGCTCACCGCTGTGGTAGACCAGCTCGCCGCTCAGGTCGGACTCGCCCAGCTCGCCGTGCATCTGTTTGACGCTCCACACCTGGCCCTGCTTGAGCAACTGCGCCTTGAGCGCATAGGGCGGCGTGCCTGGCAAGACAACGCCGATCAACGTGTGCAGCTCGCTCAGCGTGTTGCCCCGCAGATCCACCCGCACGTCGATGCCGTCGAGCTGCGCGAGGTTACCGACCGTGCCAGCCGCATCCAGCCGCGTGCGGCCTGCGGCGGCGCGGATCTCCAGCGGGAAGGGGTGCTGCTGCGCCTCGGTCTTGCTGCCGATCTGCAGCACGCTCCCGGTCCGGCCAACGGCCGTGAACGGCTGCTTCTTCCAGCTGCCCTTGGCCTGGTAGGCAAGGGGCATCGCCTCGCCCGAGCCTTCCTTGAGCGAAAACTCCGCGCGGATGTCCGCCTGCTGCGGCGTCGAGATGAAGTGCAGGCTGCCGCTGTCGACCTGGATGCGGCCGATCGAAGGCACCGAGCCTTCGTCCGAAGACGTCTTGTCCAGGGCCCAGGTGCGCCGGCCGTCGGCTTCCATCTGCAGGCCGAGCTGCGGCCCGCGCAAGCCGATGAAGGGCAGTTCCACCTGCTTTTTCAGCAGGGGCCACAGGCGGATATGCAGTTCAGCCGAATCGGCCTTCACCAGGTACGGGTCGGCCGCCCAGGAGGGATTGGCGAACTCGATGCCGTCGGCGAACACGCGGGTGGTACGCCCCAGCTTCACGTCGAGGCGCCGGGTGATCTCGAACTTGCGACCGGTCTGCTCCGACACGTAGCGGTTGACAGGGCCGCGCAGCAGGTCCCACGGGAAGAACACCAGCAGCAGGGCAAGCAGCACCAGCACGGCCCCGATGACGATCAGGACTTTGGTGCTGCGGCCAGCGCCGCGGAATGTCTGGAGGGCTTTGTTCATGCGGTCGCAGAAAGCCGGTGGTTGGCGCATGGCTGTGTCGCCGTACCGCTTCAGCCGACGCGACAAGCCGATACCGGTGCAGTATGCACCGCGGCAGGCCCGCCCCGGTCGGTGCACCGCACCTCAACGGGTGGGAGCCCGCCTACACCGCCATGCACGAGCCATGTGCGGGACCGCAGGAACACACCGACACTGCGCTCGCCATGCCAGTGGCACAAGGGCCATGGCAGCCAGCTACGGTTGAACCGCCAGCACCTTGCCGCAATGACCGATGTCTTCCGTGATGGGCGCCTTGAATGCCTGCTGATTGGCGGCGGCGAACGCGAGCAAGGCAAGAAGCCGATCTGGTCCAAGGCGGTCGCGACTTCATGAGGCAGTCGGCAGCGCCGCTTGCTTCTTGGCGAAGGAGTCGGAAATCAGCGGCCCGGCCATCCTTTGGTTCGCTCTTGTGCACGTCGACGACCCTGTTTTGCCGTCAAGGGCCACTTTTTCCGGTTCGGGCCTGCGAGGGCCGACCCGAGTAGCTCGATCTTCCCGGAGATCCACATCGAAGACGATCCGTGGAGGTCGACTACAAAGATCTGGTCGCCTCGAACCTCGATGTTCTCTGGCAGGTGATGTGAGGACGTGAGGACGTGGCAGTGCGCAGTGGCGCGTGAAGGGCGAGCGCGACCCGAAGATGCACCACACGAGAGGAACAGCCTTTCAAATCTGGAAGTCGTAATCCACCGTGATGGGTGAGTGGTCGCTGAACCTCACGGTTTTGTAGATCGACTCGTGCCGTGCAAGCGCCGCCAGGCCAGGCGTCGCCAAGTGGTAGTCCAGCCGCCAGCCCACGTTGTTCAGCCAGGCCTGCCCCCGGTTGCTCCACCAGGTGTAGGCCGCGTCGGTGGCGTCCGGCTGCAGCTGGCGGTAGACGTCGACCACGCCGTGGTGGTCGATCAGCTTGGTCATCCAGTCGCGCTCCTCGGGCAGGAAGCCGCTGTTCTTCTGGTTGCTGCGCCAGTTCTTCAGGTCTTCCTTCTTGTGGGCGATGTTGACGTCGCCGCACAGGATGAAGTCGCGCTCCTGCCGCAGCCGCGCCAGGTGCGGCTCGAACTCGGCCAGGAAGCGGAACTTGGCCAGCTGGCGCTCTTCGCCCGAGGAGCCACTGGGGAAGTAGGCGCTGATGATCGACAGCCGGCGCTGCGGCGTGTCAAAGCGTGCCTCGAGATAGCGTCCTTCGGCATCGAACTCCGTCGAACCGAAGCCCACGACGACGTCGCTGGGCTCGCGCTTGCTGTAGACGCCGACGCCCGAGTAGCCCTTCTTCTGGGCGTAATGGAAGTGGCCCTTGAGGCCGGCCAGCTGGTCGAACTTGCCGGCCACGTCGGCGTGCTGGGCCTTGACTTCCTGCACGCAAATACAATCCGGGTTGTTCGCGGCGATCCACGCTTCCACGCCCTTGCTGGCGGCGGAGCGGATTCCGTTGAGGTTGAGGCTGGTCAGTTTGAACAAGGGATTTCCAATGGTGGCGGATGCGGGCCAGGACCGGCTGGCGCAGGATTTCGTGGAGTTTGCCGTGCAGTCCGGCGTCCTGCGCTTTGGCGAGTTCAAGACCAAGGCGGGACGGCTGTCGCCCTACTTCTTCAATGCGGGCTTGTTCGACGACGGCGCCAAGCTCGGCCGGCTGGCGCAATTCTATGCACAGAGGATCGCGGCCTCCGGCATGGCCTTCGACATGATCTTCGGCCCGGCCTACAAAGGCATTCCGCTGGCTGCCGCCGTGGCCATCGAGCTGGCGCGGCTGGGGCGCAACGTGCCCTACGCCTACAACCGCAAGGAAGCCAAGGACCACGGCGAAGGCGGCTCGCTGGTCGGCGCGCCGGTGCGCGGCAAGGTGCTGGTGATCGACGACGTGATGTCGGCCGGCACGGCGGCCCGCGAATCCATCGCCTTGATCGAGGCCGTGGGCGCCACACCGCACGCCGTGGCCATCGCGCTGGACCGCCAGGAGAAGGCGACCGAGAACGGGCAGGACGTGGACTGGAGCGCCGTGCAGTACGTGCGCGAGCGGCTGGGCCTGCAGGTGTGCGCGATCGCCACCCTGGACGATCTGCTGCGGTACCTGGAGCTGCACGCCGGGGATGAACTCGGCGCGCACCATGCGAAGGTGCTGGCGTACCGGGAGCGGTACGGCGCCGGAACCGCCTAGACCCCCAGCTTCCTGCGCAGCAGATCCCCCACCTGCTGCGGATTCGCCTTGCCTTTGCTCGCCTTCATCGCCTGCCCGACCAGGGCATTGAAGGCCTTGTCCTTGCCGGCGCGAATCTGTTCCACGTTGGCGGCATTGCCAGCGATGACTTCGTCGACGATCGCTTCCAGCGCGCCGCTGTCGTTCATCTGCTTCAAGCCCTTGGCCTCGATCACCGCGTCCACGTCGGCGCCCTCGCCGCTCCACAGCGCCTCGAACACCTGGCGCGCCGCGCTGTTCGACACGGTGCCGTCGGCGATGCGCTTGATCAGCGCGGCCAGCGTGGCCGCCGGCACCGGGGCCTGCTCGAGGCCGATTTCCTGCGCGTTCAGCCGGCGCGACAGCTCGCCCATGATCCAGTTGCTGGCCAGCTTGGCCTGGCCGCTGGCCTTGGCCGCTTCCTCGAAGTAGCTGGCCATCGCCTTGCTCTGCGTCATCGTGGTGGCGTCGTACTCGGGCAGCCCGTAGTCGGTGACGAAGCGCGCGGCCATCACGCGCGGCAACTCGGGCATGCCGGCGCGCACCTGCTCCACCCATTCCGGCGCGATCACCAGCGGCGGCAGGTCGGGATCGGGGAAGTAGCGGTAGTCGGCCGCGTCTTCCTTGGTCCGCATCGCGCGGGTCTCGCCGGCGTCGGGATCGAACAGCACGGTGGCTTGCTGGATCGCCAGGCCGTCCTCGATCTGCTCGATCTGCCAGCGGATCTCGAACTCGATCGCTTCCTTCATGAACTTGAAGCTGTTCAGGTTCTTGATCTCGCGCCGCGTGCCCAGCGGCGCGCCCGGCTTGCGCACCGAGACGTTGGCGTCGCAGCGGAAGCTGCCTTCCTGCATGTTGCCGTCGCAGATCGCGATCCAGGTGACGATCTTGTGCAGCTCCCTGGCATAGGCCACCGCCTCGTCGGACGAGCGCATGTCGGGCTCGGTCACGATCTCCAGCAGCGGCGTGCCGGCGCGGTTCAGGTCGATGCCGGACTGGCCGATGAAGTCTTCATGCAGCGACTTGCCGGCGTCTTCTTCCAGGTGGGCGCGCACCAGCCGCACCGACATCTTCTGCTCGCCCAGGAAGAACTCGACGTTGCCGCCCTGCACCACCGGGATCTCGAACTGCGAGATCTGGTAGCCCTTGGGCAGGTCGGGGTAGAAGTAGTTCTTGCGCGCGAACACGCTGCGCGGCGCCACGTGCGCGCCGATCGCCAGGCCGAAGCGGATCGCGCGCTCGACCGCGCCCTTGTTCATCACCGGCAAGGTGCCGGGCAGCGCCAGGTCCACCGGCGAAGCCTGGGTGTTCGGCTCGGCGCCGAACTTCGTGGGCGAGCGGCTGAAGATCTTGCTGTCGGTGGACAGCTGGGCGTGGGTCTCGAAGCCGATGACGACTTCGTAACCGTGGATCAATTTGCTGGTGGACATCAAAAGCCCTCCGGCTTGCGGAGGTGGAAATCGGTGGCCTGCTGGAAGCGGTGGGCCGCGTTCAGCAGCTGGCCTTCCTTGAAGTAGTTGCCGATCAACTGCAGCCCCACCGGCATGCCGGCGGCGCCAAAGCCCACCGGAATGCTCATGCCGGGCAGCCCCGCCAGCGAGCCGGGCAGCGTGAAGATGTCGGCCAGGTAGTCGGCCACCGGGTCGCTGGCGTGCTCGCCCAGCTTCCACGCCACCGTCGGCGCCACCGGGCCGGCGATCACGTCGCAGTCCTTGAACGCATTCTGGAAGTCGTCGGCGATCATGCGGCGGATCTTCTGCGCCTGCAGGTAGTAGGCGTCGTAGTAGCCGTGCGACAGCACGTAGGTGCCGATCATGATGCGGGCCTTGACCTCGTCGCCGAAGCCTTCGGCCCGCGTCTTCCTGTACATGTCCAGCAGGTCGCCGTGCTGTTTGGCCCGATGGCCGAACTTCACGCCATCAAAGCGCGACAGGTTCGAGCTGGCTTCGGCCGGCGCGATGATGTAGTACACCGGGATCGCCAGCTCGGTGCGCGGCAGCGAGATCTCGACCAGCCTGGCGCCCAGCTGCTGGTACTGCTTGAGCGCCGCGTCGATCGCGGCGCGCACGTCGTCGGCCAGGCCCGCGCCGAAGAACTCCTTGGGCACCCCGATGCGCAGTCCTGCGATCGGACCGTCCAGCTCACGCGTGAAATCTTCCGCCGGCAGGTCGAGCGAGGTGGAGTCGCGGTCCGGGTCGGGCCCGCACAGCGCCGATAGCAGCAGCGCGCAATCTTGTGCGCTGCGCGCCATCGGCCCGGCCTGGTCCAGGCTGGACGCGTAGGCAATCATTCCGTAGCGCGAGGCCCGGCCGTAGGTCGGCTTGATGCCGGTGATGCCGCAAAACGAGGCCGGCTGGCGGATCGAGCCGCCGGTGTCGGTGCCGGTGGCCGCCGGCACCAGCCGCGCCGCCACCGCCACCGCGCTGCCGCCGGACGAGCCGCCCGGGATGCGGCTGGTGTCCCAGGGATTCTTCACCGGAGCGTAGGCGGAGTTTTCGTTGGACGAGCCCATGGCGAACTCGTCGCAATTGAGCTTGCCCAGCGTGACGGCGCCGGCTTCGGCCAGCTTGCGCACCACGGTGGCGTCGAACGGCGAGCGGTAGCCCTCCAGCATCTTGGAGCCGGCGGTGCTGGGAAAGTCCTTGGTGACGAAGACGTCCTTGTGGGCGATCGGCACACCCAGCAGGGGAGCCGTGTCGCCGCCGGCGATGCGGGCGTCGGCGGCGCGGGCTTGCGCCAGCGTCACCGCTTCGTCGGTCGCCAGGTACGCGCCCAGGCTGGCGTGGGCCTGGCCGCGGGCCAGGAAGTGTTTCGCGGTTTCCTCGGCGGACACCTCCTTCGTCTTCAGCCGGCGCGCCAGTTCGGCCACGCCCAGGTCGTGCAGCGGCGCGCTCATTCGATCACCCTGGGCACCAGGAACAGGCCGCGTTCCACCGCCGGCGCGCTGCGCTGGTTGTTGGCGCGGTCGTTCGGCTCGCTGGCGACATCGTCGCGCAGCCGCAGCGCCACCGACTGGATGGCGGCCACCGGGTGCGGCATCGGCTCCACGCCGGTGGTGTCCACCGCGCGCATCTTCTCCACGATGGCGAACAAGCCGTTGATCTGTGTCAGCATGCGCTCGCTCTCCTGGGGGCGCAGTTCCAGCCGGGCCAGGTCGGCGATGCGGCTGATGTCTTGGGGGGTGAGGGACATGATGGGAGGGGAAGGAACGGATAACGGATGTAACCAGCGCGGGGCTTGCCGCGGGGTCGTCCGGCACAGGGGATGCGGTATTATCCCGCCTTCGGCGCGCGCTGCCTCGCCCGCCCGTGCAACGGCCGCTCCCCGCGGCCGCTTTCACAGAAGAAACAAGGATTCCCCCCATGTTCGGAGCTTTCCGACGCTATTTTTCCACCGACCTGGCCATCGACCTGGGCACGGCCAACACCCTCATCTTCGTTCGCGACAAAGGCATCGTTCTCGACGAGCCTTCCGTGGTTGCGATCCGCCACGAAGGCGGGCCGCAGGGCAAGAAGTCGATCCAGGCCGTCGGCCGCGAAGCCAAGGCCATGCTGGGCAAGGTGCCCGGCAACATCGAGGCCATCCGCCCGATGAAGGACGGCGTGATCGCCGACTTCACCGTCACCGAGCAGATGCTCAAGCAGTTCATCAAGATGGTGCACCCGCGCGGGATTCTCAAGCCGAGCCCGCGCATCATCATCTGCGTGCCGTGCGGCTCGACCCAGGTCGAGCGCCGCGCCATCCGCGAGTCGGCCCTGGGCGCCGGTGCCAGCGAGGTCTACCTGATCGAGGAGCCGATGGCCGCGGCGATCGGCGCCGGCCTGCCGGTGAGCGAAGCCTCCGGCTCGATGGTCGTCGACATCGGCGGCGGCACCACCGAAGTGGGCGTCATCTCGCTGGGCGGCATGGTCTACAAGGGCAGCGTGCGCGTGGGCGGGGACAAGTTCGACGAAGCCATCATCAGCTACATCCGCCGCAACTACGGCATGCTGATCGGAGAGCCCACCGCCGAAGCCATCAAGAAGAACATCGGCAGCGCCTTCCCCGGCTCCGAGGTCAAGGAGATGGAAGTCAAGGGCCGAAACCTGTCGGAAGGCGTGCCGCGCAGCTTCACCATCTCGTCCAACGAGATCCTGGAAGCCCTGACCGACCCGCTCAACAACATCGTGTCGGCCGTCAAGACGGCGCTGGAACACACCCCGCCGGAACTGGGCGCCGACATCGCCGAGCGCGGCATGATGCTGACCGGCGGCGGCGCCCTGCTGCGCGACCTCGATCGCCTGCTGGCCGAGGAAACCGGGCTGCCGGTGCTGGTGGCGGAAGAACCACTGACTTGCGTGGTGCGCGGCTGCGGCATCGCGCTGGAACGGATGGAACGGCTGGGCTCGATCTTCACGAGTGAATGACAAATGACGCCTGCTGCGCAGGCATGACACGCCGGCTGCGCCTGGCATGACAATGCAGGGTCCCGACGTCATTCGTCATTTGTCATTCGCCATCGAGCGACAGCGTCGTCATTTGCCATGCCATTAGGCACCCTCGACCGCACCCCCCCGCCGTTCTTCAAGCAGGGGCACTCGGCCATCTCCAAGCTGATGGTGTTCAGCGCGCTGGCGCTGTTCCTGATGGTGGCGGACACGCGCTTCAAGATCACGCAACCGGTCCGCACCGCGGTGGCCGCCGTGCTGTTCCCGCTGCAGTGGGTCGCGATGCGCCCGGTGCTGGCGGCGCGCTACGCCGGCGACTACTTTGGCGGCCTGCACAACGCGCGCACCACCGAGGAAGAGTCGCGCCGCAAGCTCATCCTGCAGGCCCTGCGCGCCAACCAGGTGGACCAGCTGGCGCTGGAGAACAGCCAGCTGCGCAAGCTGCTGGCGTTGCGCCAGCGCCTGACCACACCGTCCACGGCCGCCGAGGTGCTTTACGACGCGGCCGACCCGTACACCCGCAAGGTGATCATCGACAAGGGCATGGTGCATTCCATCCAGGCCGGCTCGCCGGTGATCGACGAGTCCGGCGTGCTTGGCCAGGTGACGCGGGTGCACCCGCTGATCAGCGAAGTGACGCTGGTGACCGACCGCGAACAGGTGATCCCGATCCTGAACACCCGCACCGGCGCCCGCGGCATCGCCTACGGCGACGCCGGCACCCACGGCTCCGGCGGGCTGGAGCTGCGCTACATGGCCGCCAACGCGGACGTGCAGGCCGGCGACCTGCTCACCACCAGCGGCGTCGACGGCGTCTACCCACCCGGCATCCCGGTGGCCAAGGTCGAAAAGGTCGAGCGCCGTCCCGACTCGGCCTTCGCCCGCATTTCCTGCGCGCCCCAGGCCCTGGTGGGCGGCGCCCGCCACGTGATGGTGCTCCAGCCGCTGCTGGCGCAGATCCCGCCGCGGCCGGCGCCCGAGGACGCGGGTCCGGCCCCCAAACGCCAGCTCAAGGGGAGCCTGCGGCCATGATCATGCGTCCCGGCCAGCAGCTGCTGCTGCCCGCCAATCCCCTGTTCATCTGGTTTTCTCTGCTGGTCGCCATGATGGCGACCATGTTGCCGCTGGGCCGCATTGCCTGGATGCCGGACTTCCTGGCGCTGGTGCTCGTGTTCTGGAGCGTGCACCAGCCGCTGCGGGTGGGCGTCACCACGGCCTTCCTGTTCGGGCTGGCGGTGGACGTGCACCAGGCCTCGCTGCTGGGCCAGCACGCGCTGGCCTACACCACGCTGAGCTACTTCGCGATCACCATCCACCGCCGCCTGCTGTGGTTTTCGGTGCCTTCGCAGGCGGTCCAGGTGCTGCCTTTGTTCGCAGCCGCCCACGGCATCGAGCTGGCCATCCGCATGCTGGCCGGTGGCGCCTATCCAGGGCCGACGGTGCTGCTGGCGCCCGTGATCGAAGCCGCACTCTGGCCGGTCATCAGCATCTTGCTGTTGCTGCCGCAGCGCCGGCCGCCGGATCCGGACGAGAATCGACCTCTCTAGGGCTTGGCGCTTAGGACCTGGGGCTTGGCCGCTGGGGTCTAGGGAAAACAGCCACAGCCCTTCCCAAGCCTAGCCCTTAGCCTCTCGTCCTCGCCCCTTCTGCCAATGACCGAACTCAGAAACGTCGAAGCCGAGCTCTCGCGATTTCGCGGGCGGATCCTGGCGGCCACGGCGATCGTGCTGCTGTGCTTCATTCTGCTGGCCAGCCGGCTGGTGTACCTGCAGGTGTTCAAGCACGAGCAGTTCGACGAGCAGGCCGAAGCCAACCGCACGGCCATCGTCCCCATCGTGCCGAACCGCGGCCTGATCCTCGACCGCAACGGCATCGTGCTGGCCAGCAACTACTCGGCCTACACACTGGAGATCCAGCCGTCGCGGCTGGCGCGCCCGCTGGACAACGTGGTCGACGAGCTGTCCCAGATCGTCGAGATCTCGCACCGCGACAAGCGGCGCTTTCGCAAGCTGCTGGACGAGTCGCGCAGCATCGAGTCGGTGCCGCTGCGCACCAAGCTGACCGACGAGGAGGTGGCGCGCTTCGCCGCGCAGCGCTTCCGCTTTCCCGGTGTCGAGATCAAGGCCAGATTGTTTCGCAGTTACCCCTGGGGGGAACTGGCCAGCCACGTGATCGGCTACATCGGCCGCATCAACCAGTCCGAAAAGAAGGTGATCGAGGAGTGGCCGGAAGAAGAGCAGGCCAACTACCGCGGCACCGAATACATCGGCAAGCTGGGCGTGGAGCAAAGCTTCGAGAAGGAACTGCACGGCATCACCGGCGTCGAGCAGGTGGAGACCTCGGCCGGGGGCCACGCGGTGCGCAAGCTGGCCAGCAGCCCGGCCACCCCGGGCGACACTGTGGTGCTGTCGATCGACATCAAGCTGCAGCGGCTGGTGGAGGACATGTACGGCGACCGCCGCGGCGCGCTGGTGGCGCTGGATCCGAAGACCGGCCAGGTGCTGTCCTTCGTCAGCAAGCCGACCTTCGACCCGAACCTGTTCGTCGACGGCATCGACCAGGAAAACTGGGCGATGCTCAACGAGTCGATCGACAAGCCGCTGCTGAACCGCGCCCTGCGCGGCACCTACCCGCCGGGGTCGACCTACAAGCCGTTCATGGGGCTGGCGGCGCTGCAGACCGGCAAGCGCACGCCGACCCAGATCACGCAGGACAATGGCTCCTGGTCGTTCGGCGGCCACGTCTTCCGCAGCCACGGCGACCACGGTCTGGGGCCGGTCGACATGCACACCAGCATCGTCAAGTCCAGCAACGTCTACTACTACCAGCTGGCCAGCGAAATGGGCGTGGACCTGATGCACGACTTCATGAAGCCGCTGGGTTTCGGGCAGCACACCGGCATCGACATCCAGGGCGAGGTGCGCGGCGTGCTGCCCAGCCAGGAGTGGAAGCGCAACTACTACAAGAAGCCCGAGCACAAGAAGTGGTACGCCGGCGAAACCATCTCGCTGGGCATCGGCCAGGGCTACAACAGTTTCACCATGCTGCAGCTGGCGCAGGCCACGGCGATCCTCGCCAACAACGGCGTCAAGAACAAGCCGCACCTGGTGATCGCCACCCAGGACGCGATGACCAAGGCGCGCGAGCCGATCACCCCGGCGCCGCCGGAAAACCTCGGCTTCAACCCGGACCACGTGGCCGTGATCCGCAAGGCGATGGTGGGCGTGACCCAGCAAGGCACCGGCACGCGCGTGTTCCAGGGCGCGGGCTACCTGTCGGGCGGCAAGACCGGCACCGCGCAGGCCGTCGGCGTGGCCCAGGGCGCCAAGTACAACGCCTCCAAGCTGGAGGAACACCAGCGCGACCACGCGCTGTACATCGCCTTCGCCCCGGCCGACGACCCGAAGATCGCGGTGGCCGTGATCGTGGAGAACGCCGGCTTCGGCGCCGCTTCCGCCGCCCCGATCGCGCGCCGCGTGTTCGACTACTGGCTGATGAACCAGTACCCGAGCGAGGAAGACATGGCCGCCGTGCGCCAGGGCAAGGCCGCCAACCCGATCGGCACGCCGCGGGTGGCGAGCGAGGTGGCCTGGCCGCCGCCGGGCGAAAGCGGCGTGCCCGGCC
>NZ_JAQGLS010000089.1 GCF_028292805.1 Ramlibacter sp.
TCATACAGCCGCGTCACCTTCATGTGGTGGGCGAACTCGACCTCGGCCTTGTCCACGCCGCCTTCGATGGGCGCGGCGCTGGAGGGCTGCGGCGTGCAGGCCAGCGGGATGTGGCCTTCGCCGGCGAACAGGCCCGAGGTGGCATCCAGGCCGATCCAGCCGGCGCCTGGCAGGAACACCTCGCACCAGGCGTGCAGGTCGGTGAAGTCGACCGTGGTGCCGCTCGGGCCGTCGAGCGCCTTCACGTCGGGCGTCAGCTGGATCAGGTAGCCGGAGACGAAACGCGCGGCCAGCCCCAGGTTGCGCATCAGTTGCACCAGCAGCCAACCCGAGTCGCGGCTGGAACCGCTGGCGTTCTGCAGCGTCTGCTCGGGCGTCTGCACCCCCGGTTCCATCCGGATCAGGTACCTGACGTCGCCCTGCACCTGCTGGTTGAGCGCCACCAGGAAATCGATGATGCGGCGCGGCTGGCGGTCGACCTTGTCGCCCAGGCGCAGCACGTCGCCCCATTGGGCCTCGGTGTAGGGCTTGGTGACGCGCGGCGATTCATGGATGCGCGTCACCTGCATGTGGTGGCTGAACTCGACCTCGGCCTCGTCCATCAGCCCCTCGATGGGCGCGGCGCCGGAAGGCTGCGGCGTGCAGGCCAGCGGGATGTGGCCCTCGCCGGCCAGCAGTCCGGACGTGGGATCCAGGCCGATCCAGCCGGCACCGGGCAGGTAGACCTCGCACCAGGCATGCAGGTCGGTGAAGTCGATCTCGGTGCCGCTGGGGCCGTCGAGCGCCTTGACGTCGGATTTGAGCTGGATCAGGTAACCGGAGACGAAGCGCGCGGCCAGGCCCAGGCGGCGCAGCAGCTGCACCAGCAGCCAGCCGGAGTCGCGGCAGGAGCCGCTGGCCAGTTGCAGCGTTTGCTCGGGCGTCTGCACGCCGGGCTCCATGCGGATCAGGTAGCGGACATCGGCCTGCACCTGCTGGTTCAGGGCCACCAGGAAGTCGATCGTCGGCCGCGGCTTGCGGTCGATCTTCTCGAGGTAGGCCGCCACCAGCGGCGTCAGCGGCTCGCAGTGAAGGTAGGGGACGAGTTCCTCGGCGACGCCGGGGTCGTACCTGAAAGGGAAGTTGTCGGCGCTGGGCTCCAGGAAGAAGTCGAACGGGTTGTAGACCGCCATCTCCACCACGAGGTCGACGGTCACCTTGAACTGGGTGGCCGGTTCGGGGAACACCAGGCGGGCCTGGAAGTTGGCGAACGGGTCCTGCTGCCAGTTGATGAAGTGGTTCGTTGGCTCCACGCGCAGCGAATAGGAAATGATCTTGCTGCGGCAGTGGGGCGCCGGCCGCAGGCGCACCACCTGTGGCCCCAGGTTCACCGGCCGGTCGTATTTGTAGTGGGTGACGTGGTTCAGTGCGGCATGGATGGACATAAGCAGGTAATCGTAGCAATTGGCAGGCGATCGGGGAGGGCGCAAGCCCGCCCGTCGGCACCACGGACCGGCTGGCGGCCCGGCTCCCGCGGCCTCGAGCCCGTCTGTAACGGTGCGGTGTTGCATCCGCGCCGCCAACTTGCATCGGCTGGGGCTGCCGTGAAATAAGTGACGGCCCGCGCCTTGTGAGTCAAGATAGTGCTCAGGTATGCTGTAACTAAATGCGACAACTCCTCGAAACTCGTTCACCCGCCGAAGCGCCAGCCGCGCAGCGCGGGGGCGATTTCGCGCAGTCCTCGCAGCTGAACTCGACCATGGACCCGGGCGTGGCCGAGCTCGGGACGACGGTGGCCACGTTCATGTATGCGCGGCTGCACAACTTCACCGCCGCGTGCAATGCCATGGGGCCGGACGACGCCGCCGCGTTCGTCAACGAAGTGCGCAGGATGCTGACGGAAGCAGTGCTCAAGCTGGGCGGCGAGGTCGCGCAGCGCCGGCCCGACTCGATCCTGGCGGTGTTCAGCAACAAGCACGACGACCGCAAGCCGAACCACGCGCAGCGCGGGCTGCATGCCGCGATCCTCGCCACGCACGAAGCCGTTCAACTCGCCCAGGGCATCGCGGCCAAGCCGGAGTTTTCGGGCTTGCCCACCCTGACCCTGGCCTGCGGCGTTCACCTGGGAGTCGCCGAGTTGTCCCGGCGAGGCAACGCGGGCAGCGGCAAGGTCCACGCGGTCGGCGAAGCCGTCGAAGTCGCCCGCCTGCTCGAGGTGACCGCCATGGACCTGAACTGGAGCGTGGCTGCTTCTGCCGCGACGCGGCTGGCGTCCGCCGGTCGCGCCGAGGGCGGCCGGATCGGCTCCGTCGCCTTGCCCGACAGCAGCTTCATCGACGTCGTCGAAATCACCGGATTGGTGCCCCGCAGGAAGTCCAGCACCCCCGCGCGCGTCTTCGAGTTGCTGCGCGAGGCACTGCAGGCGAACACCCACGCGCGCCGGCGCAGCGCCAACGCGCCGGCCAACCCGTCGCCCGCCTCCACCACCACCCACTTCCTGATCGAGGGTTACCGCGTCGTGCGCAAGATCGGCGAAGGCGGCATGGCTTCCATCTTCCTCGCGCAATCCGCCGAAGGCGGACCGCCGCAGGTGCTCAAGGTCATGCGCATGGACAAGGCCGGCGAGGCCGACGGCCTGCAGCGCTTCATCCAGGAGTACGCGCTGCTGGCGCAGGTGCAGCATCCGAACGTCGCCCGCATCTTCCGCCAGGACTTCTCGGTCGCCCACGCCTACATCGCGATGGAGTACTTCCCGAACGGCGACCTGCGCGCGCGCATGAAGGCAGGTCCGGTCGATCCCGAGACCGCCATCGCCTATGTCAGGCAGACCGCGGCGGGCCTGGGCGCCATCCACTCGGTGGGCATCGTCCACCGCGACCTCAAGCCCGACAACCTGATGCTGCGGCAGGACGGCACGCTGGCGCTGGCCGACTTCGGCGAGGCCAAGCAGGTGTCGATGAAGATCACGGACACCGGGGACGGCGACATCGTCGGCACCCCGTACTACCTCAGCCCCGAGCAGGCCACCGGGCAGGTGGTGGATGCGCGCTGCGACATCTACAGCCTGGGCGTGCTCGCCTTCGAGCTGCTCACCGGACGCAAGCCCTACCACGCCAGCTCCGCCCAGGAGCTGCTGAACATGCACATCCACGCGCCCGTGCCGCTGCTGCCGCCGGAGCACCAGCACCTGCAGGCGCTGATGGAAAACATGATGGCCAAGGACCGCGAACAACGCTATCCGTCGGCGCAGCACCTGCTCGACGACCTGGCGTTGATGGGTCTCTGATGCTGTCCGCCGCGGTCCATCCTGCTTGCGTGCCCGGCTACCGCATGTTGCGGCAGGTCGGCGCCGGCCGCCGGTCGACCGCATGGCTGGCGTCGGACCTGGCGCGTGGCGATGAAGTGGTGCTGAAGATCCAGCCCGGCGTGCACGAAGCGCTGCGCCATGAATTCGAAGTGGCCCGGCAGGTGGCCGGCAAGAACATCGTGCAGGTGCGCGAGCACGGCCGCGCCGGTGCTGCGTGCTACCTCGCCATGGACTACGTGGCGGGCGGTGACCTGGCCGAGCGCCTGCGCGCTGGCGTGACCGTGGACGACGCGGGGTCCTTGTTGCGGCAAGCCGCCCAGGCGCTGGCGCGTCTGCATCGCCGCGGCTACGTCCATCGCGACGTCAAGCCGCAGAACTTCCTCATGCGGCCGGACGGCAGCCTGGTGCTCGCCGATCTCGGCCTGGTCGCCCGCATCGGCGATCGGCCGGCTGGCGTCTTCGGCACCTTGTTCGGCACGCCCCGCTACGTGGCCCCCGAACAGCTGCAGGGCGCCGCCGCTTCTCCCGCCGCGGACGTCTACAGCCTCGGCGTGCTGCTGCATGAAATGCTCGCCGGTGCGCCTCCGTTCGCCGGTGAAACCCTGATGGAAGTGCTCTCCCAGCACCTGGTCGCGGCGCCGCCGCGACTGCCTGCCGCCGCGGCTGCCCTGCAGCCCCTGGTGGATCGCATGCTCGCCAAAGAAGCGCAATCCCGGCTTCCCGACGCGGATGCCGTACTCGGCCAATTGGGCCAGAGGTGGTTACCTTGACCCTGAATGAACAGTACCTCGTCGACGTGATCGGCTTCAATCCCGTGGAGCGCTCGATGCTGGCGAGCATCTTCGCGCTGGCCGCGCGCCGCGACCCGGCCTTCGTGCAATACGACCCTGCCACCACGGTCAGCGGCGCCGCCGACATCTACCTGGTGGACGGGGAGAACGCCGAGGCGATGAACGAGTTCCGCACGCTCAGCAAACGCGCCAACCTGCCGGCGGTGATGGTCGGCGCGGGCGTCGACAGCATGGGCTTCACGCTGCTGCCGCGGCCGCTGCAGTGGGCCCGCCTGCTGCAAAGCCTGGAAGAGACGGTCGCCATCGCCGCGAACGACGACGAAGGCACGCTGCCGCTGGGCCGCAGCCTGGCCGCCAGTTCGGCCGGCAAGGGCGTGGCGCCGCCGCCGCTGGACGAGGCGGCCGCGCGCAAGCGGGCGCTGGGCGACACGGTGCTGGTGGTGGACGACAACGCCTCGGTGCGCATGTTCATGAAGGCCAAGCTGGCGCCGTTCAATTTCGAGGTCGACTTCGCCGAGACCGGCGAGGAGGCCGTCGGCCTGACCGGCAGCCGCGAATACGCCTGCGTGTTCCTCGACGTGGTGCTGCCCGGCATCGACGGCTACCAGGTCTGCAAGCTGATCAAGGGCAACAAGCAGGCGATCAAGAAGACCGCGGTGGTGATGCTCACCAGCCGCAGCTCGCCGTTCGACAAGCTGCGTGGTTCGCTCGCCGGCTGCGACGAGTACCTGACCAAGCCGCTGGACGAGGACCGGCTGCTCGAGGTCATCGCCAAGTTCCTTCCCAGCAGCCGCAAGCGCACCCGGAGCAAGTAAGAACATGAGCAAAGCGATTCTGGTCGTGGACGACACGCGCTCGATGCGCAAGATGGTGGCGGCGGTGCTGGAAGGCGCCGGCTACGAGGTGGCGGAAGCGGGCGACGGCGTGGAGGCGCTGGAGCTGGCGCGGGCCCGGGTGTTCGACCTGGTGGTGACCGACCACAACATGCCCCGCATGGACGGCGTGACGCTGGTGCGCGAACTGCGCGGCCTGCCCAACTACGACCCGGTGGCGCTGATCGTGCTGTCGACCGAGGCCAGCACCGAGCTCAAGCAGAAGGGCCGCGAGGCCGGCGCGACCGGCTGGATGGCCAAACCGTTCGACCCCCAGCGAATGCTCGACATCGTGGGCAAGTTCATCTAGCCGGGAGGCTTGCGTCATGTTCCAGCCATCGAATGCCTTCGGCGACCCGGTCGCCTTCCGCACGATCTTCTTCGAGGAGGCGCAGGAACACCTGGCGAACGTGGAGGCGATCCTGCTGCGCATGGACATCGACGCGCCGCACCCGGACGACCTGAACGCGATCTTCCGCGCCGTCCACTCGATCAAGGGCAGCGCCGCCATGCTGGGCTGCCCCGAGATGGCGGCGCTGGCGCACCTGCAGGAGAATTTGCTGGACGCGCTGCGCAAGGGCGAGCGCCCGATCGGCGTGGACGACATCGAGGCGATGCTCAAGGCCGGCGACGTGCTGCGGGCGCAGGTGCTGCACCGGCGCGGCGTGGAGCCGCAGGCGCCCGACAGCGCGCCGGTCGAGGCGATGCTGCGCGAGCGGGTGGCGCAGCCGGCCACCGACGCGCTGGCCGGCCAGGCCGGCCCGGTGACGCGCAGCTTCAAGGTGCTGCTGGGCCCGCTGCACGAGGCGATCGACGCGGGCGAACTGGAGATGATGCTGGCTGGCCTGGGCGAGATGGGCACCGTCTCCAACACCATCATCGCCAACGCCGTCGGCGGCACCGTCTGCTTCGACGTGCTGCTCGAAGGCGCGGCCGCCGACCTCGAGAGCGTGCTGTCGCTGGTGGTGCCGCCGGAACAGATCGCCGTGGAAACGGTGCAGGCGCAACCAGCTGCCGTGGCCGAGCCGGCGCGGGAGCCGCCGCGGCTGCATGCCGTGGCGCCGGCGGCGCCGACGGCCGCCGGCGAGGATGAGTTCTTCGTCGATCCGGCGGACTTCCGGCGCCGCTCCGACGCCGTCCGGCCGCAGCCTGCGCTCGCAGCGCGGGCGCCAGCCAAAGCCGCGCCGGTGGACGATGTCGACATCTTCGTCAGCCCGGAACAGTTCCGGTCACGGCGCGCCGCCGCGCCGGTGGCGACGCCCGCCACCGTGGCCGTGGCGCTGCCAGTCGAGCCAGCCGCCGCCGCCGTTGCCCACGAGCCGTCCACCCAGGCCGCCCACGACGCCACCTTCATCCGCGTGGCCACCGAGAAGATCGACCTGCTGGTGAACCTGGTGGGGGAGCTGGTGATCACCGAGGCGATGCTGGCGCGGTCCGGGGCGCTGGCCGACGCCGGCAACGACAGCCGCTATGCCGGCAACACCGGGCTGGTCGACCTGGCCCGCCACACGCGCAACCTGCAGGAAGCCGTGCTGGCGATCCGCATGCTGCCGATCTCCAGCGTCTTCAACCGCTTCCCGCGACTGGTGCACGAGCTGTCGGCGCGGCTGGGCAAGCGGGTCGAGCTCAAGATGGCGGGCGAGGGCACCGAGCTGGACCGGGGCCTGATCGAGAAGATCTCCGATCCGCTGACGCACCTGGTGCGCAACGCGATCGACCACGGCCTGGAAACGCCGCGCGTGCGGCTGGATGCCGGCAAGCCGGCCATCGGCACGGTGAGCCTGCGGGCCAGCCAGCGCGGCGGCAGCATCCTGATCGAGGTGACCGACGACGGCCGCGGCCTGGACCGCGAGCGGATCCTGGCCAAGGCCCGCTCCCGTGGGAGCTTGCTGCCGGCCGACGTGCCCGACGCCCAGGTCTGGCAGCTGATTTTCGAAGCGGGCTTTTCCACCGCCGACGAGGTGACCGAGGTCTCCGGCCGTGGCGTCGGCATGGACGTGGTCAAGCGCAACATCCAGGCGCTGGGGGGCACCATCGACCTGTCGTCCGTCGCCGGGCGGGGCACCCGGGTCGCCGTCAGCGTGCCGCTGACGCTGGCGATCATGGAGGCAATGACGGTGGCCGTCGGTGGCGAGACCTACGTGCTGCCGCTGATGGGCGTGATCGAGTCGCTGAGCGTCTCGGCCTGCGACATCCACACGCTGCCCGGCCAAGGCGACACCTTGCGGGTGCGCGACGATTTCCTGCCGGTGCTCCACATGGGCAAGCTGTTTCCGCCGCGCCAGCCGCGGGCGCAGGCGGCGGGCATCGCCGTGATCGTGGAAACCGACGACTGCCGCGCCGCGCTGCTGGTGGACGAACTGGTGGGCCAGCAGCAGGTGGTGGTCAAGAGCCTGGAGGCCAATTTTCGCCGGGTGCCGGGACTGGCCGGCGCCACGGTGATGGGCGACGGCTCGGTGGCCCTGATCCTGGACATCGCCCACCTGGTGCGCGTGTCGGGCCGCGACCGCGCACTGGTGTTCTGACAACCGACAGCACAAGGCCAAAGGGCCTGATGGAGAACTCGATGCAACAGCAAGCGGTCACCATGGGTTCCAAGCGCTCCTGGGGCCAGGCGGCGCCGGAAGTCCAGACCAGCGAATTCCTGACCTTCCGGCTGGGACCGGAAGCCTACGGCATCGAAATCCTGAAGGTGCAGGAGATCCGCGGCTACGAGCAGCCCACCGCGATCGCCAACGCGCCCGACTTCATCAAGGGCGTGATCAACCTGCGCGGGGTGATCGTGCCCATTCTCGACCTGCGGCTGAAATTCAGGCTGGAGCAGGCGAGCTACGACGAATTCACCGTCGTCATCATCCTCAGCGTGGCCGGCCGCATCGTGGGCGTGGTGGTCGACGCGGTTTCGGACGTGCTGACGCTGGCGGCCGACGCCATCCGCGCCACGCCCGAGTTCGCCTCGGCCACGTTCGACACCAAGTACATCACCGGGCTGGGCACCGTCGGCGACCAGATGATCATCCTGCTGGACATCGAAAAGCTGATGACCGGCGCCGACATGGCCCTGGTCGACAGCGTCGCCGGCTGAGCGCGTGCCGGCTACTGGAGCCCCCGTGGCGTCCCCTTCCACCTTCGCCTCCGCAACCGTCGACCGGGCCGCGCTCGGTTTCTTTCGTCGCTCGACCATCCGCGTGCGGCTGACCATCGCCTTCCTGGCGCTGGCCTTGCTGATGATCGTGATGGCGGGCGTGGCCGCCTGGCGCCTGCAGGAACTGGGCGATGTCGCAACACGCGCCCTGCAGGCGCAGGGCGCCCGGGCCGGCGGACAGGGCGCCGAAGCCGCCATCGCAGTCGCGACCCGCGAAGGCCAGGTCGTGATGCTGTCGTTCGGGGCCGCCTGGTTCATGCTGGCATTCCTGCTGTGCTTTCCGCTGACGGTGCACATCGTCAAGCCGATCCGGGTCGCGGCCAAGATCGCGACGCGGGTGGCCGCCGGCGACCTGACGCTGCAGGTGCGCACCGGCGGCACCGACGAAGCCGCGCAGCTGATGCGGGCGCTGGCCGGAATGACGGTCAACCTGCGTACCCTGTTGGGCGAAGTGTCTGCCGGCGCACACGAAGTGGCCGACACCAGCGGCCGCATCGTGCGTGGCAACGCCGACCTGGCGCAGCGCACCGAGGAACAGGCCAGCACGCTGGAGCAGACGGCCAGCTCGCTGGAGGAGCTGACCTCCACCGTGGCGCAGAACGCGGACAACGCGCGCCAGGCCAGCCAGCTGGCCGTGGGCGCGGCGCAGGTGGCGCGGCAGGGCGGCGAGGCGGTGGGGCAGGTGGTGAACACCATGACCGGCATCGCGCAGGCCTCGCGCCGCATCGGCGACATCATCGGGGTGATCGACGGCATCGCCTTTCAGACCAACATCCTGGCCTTGAATGCGGCGGTGGAAGCGGCCCGCGCGGGCGAGCAGGGACGCGGCTTTGCCGTCGTGGCCGCTGAAGTCAGGAGCCTGGCCCAGCGAAGTGCTGCTGCGGCCAAGGAGATCAAGACCCTGATTGACGATTCGGTGGAAAAAGTCGGTCAAGGCAGCCACCAGGTGGCCGAGGCGGGCAAAACGATGGACGAGATCGTCGAGAGCGTGCGCCGGGTGACCGACATCATGGCCGAGATCACGGCGGCGAGCCAGGAGCAGACCCAG
>NZ_JAQGLS010000138.1 GCF_028292805.1 Ramlibacter sp.
CGCACCGGGCTGCAGCCGGTGCAGTAAGGGCGCCTGAAAGCACGGGTCACGGCCTGCGCGGGGACGACGGTAGCGTCAGACGGCCGTCCTGTGCCGCGCGATGCAGGTGTCCAGCACCTCTTGGTGCGGCCGCTTCCACCAGTTGCCGGTGGAGAAGATCTCGACTTCGCTGTAGCCGGCAAAGCCCTGCGCCTCGACCCAGCCGCGGATGCGAGGGATGTCGATGACGCCGTCGCCCATCATGCCCCGGTCGTTGAGCAGGTCGGTCGTTGGCGTCAGCCAGTCGCAGGCGTGGAAGGCCAGCAGGCGGTCCCGGCCGGCGCGCACGATCTGCTGCTCCAGCTTCGGGTCCCACCACAGGTGATAGACGTCCACCGCCACGCCCAGGGCCGCTTGCGGCCTTTCGGATGATTCGCCGGAGCGCCTGGGGTCCAGCTCGTCGCACACATCCAGCGCCTGCTCCATCGTGTTGATGCAGGCGCGGTCGGCCGCGTACATCGGATGCAGCGGCTCGATCGCCAGCGGCATCTTCGCCGTCCGGGCGTATTCGAGCAGGTCGGCGATACCGTCGCGCACCTGGCTGCGCGCCAGCGCGATGTCCTTGTGCGCGGCCTTGCCTTGCAGCGCGCCGGGCAGCGCCCCCACCACCAGCACCAGGCAGGCCGCATTCAATTCGGCCGCCTCGTCGACCGCGCGCCGGTTGTCGTCGCGCGCCGCCTTCAGCCCGGCCGCATCGGTGGCGGGGAACATGCCGCCGCGGCAATACCCGGACAGCTGCAGCCCGTGGCTTCTCACCAGGGTCGACACCTTGGCCAGGCCGGCGGCCTGCACCTGGTCGCGCCAGGGTGAAATGGCGCGGATACCGCGTTGCGCGCAGGCTTCGATGATGTCCGTCAGCGGCAGGTCGGCGCCGCGGCTCCTGCGGATGGTGGCCGTGTTGATGGACAGCCAGCGGTGGTTTTGCGAAAAGTCGCGCATCTGATTCCTCGAAATGCCATGAAGGCCGTCGCGTCCGCAGCTCGAGCCGGGACCCGTCTGCCGCCGCACTGGATGCCGGACCAGGTCCGGCATGGCAGTGCGTCATTCGACCCCGTGCAACGCCGCCAGCGTCTTCATGCGCTTGACCGCCAGCTCCGGCTGCTCCAGCAGGTTGGCCGCGTCGGCCAGCCGGAACAGCTCGGCCAAGTGCACCAGGCTGCGCGTGCTCTGCTGGCCGCCGACCGTCGTGAAGTGGCTCTGGTGGCCATTGAGCCAGGCCATGAACACCACGCCGGTCTTGTAAAAGCGCGTGGGCGCCGCGAAGATGTGGCGCGACAGCGGCACCGTCGGCCCGAGGATGGCGTGGAATTGCTCCAGGTTGCCCTGCGCCAGTTCGCCCAGCGCCGCACTGGCGGCCGGCGCGATGGCGTCGAAGATGCCCAGCAGCGCGTCGCTCTTGCCGTGCACAGGGGCGTTGCCAAAGCCGTCGCCGGCAATCAGCTCGGCGTAGTTGAAGTCGTCGCCGGTGTACATCCGCACGTTCGCCGGCAGGCGGCGCCGCATGGAAATTTCCTTGTCCTTGTCCAGCAGCGAGATCTTGATGCCGTCGACCTTGGACGCATGCGCCTCGATGACGCCCAGCGCCGTGTTCATCGCGGCATCGACGTCCTTGCTGCCCCAGTAGCCGCCCAGCGCCGGGTCGAACATCTCGCCCAGCCAGTGCAGCACCACCGGCTGCTTGGTCTGCGACAAGATGCGGCCGTAAGCCTTTTCGTAGTCGGCCGGGCCCCTGGCCACGCGCGCCAGCGCCCGGCTGGCCATCACGATCAGCTTGCCACCGAGTTTTTCGATGGCTTCCATCTGCTCTTCGTAGGCGCGGATCACGTCGTCGACGTTGCGCGCACTCTCGGGCGCCAGGTGGTCGGTGCCGCAGCCGGACGCGATGAGCGCGCCGGGCACGTCACGCGCGGCATCGAGCGAGCGGCCGATCAGCTCCAGCGAGGTCGGCCAGTCCAGGCCCATGCCGCGCTGCGCCGTGTCCATCGCCTCGGCCACGCCCAGCCCCAGCGACCACAGGCGCTGGCGGTAGGCGATGGTGGCGTCCCAGTCGACGGCGCACTGCAGCCACGGGTCGATGGCCGCCAGCGGGTCAGCCACCACGTGGGCGGCGGAGTAGGCGATGCGGTCGAACTTCACGCCCTTGACGGGCTGCACCGGAGAGGTTCCGCGCAACGCGTAGTTTTCCAGTGCGCCGTTGCCGGCCGGCAGCTTCAGGGTCAGGGCCATGGGGTTCTTCCTCAGAAGTTCAGGGGCGGGACATCGACGAAACGGCGCTCGCGCGAGCTTTGCAGCGCGGCTTCGACCAGCTGCACGCCCTTGGCGCCTTCGGGCAGCGTCCACCTGTAAGGCGCGTTTTCCACCACGTGGCGGATGAAGGCTTCCCACTGGATCTTGAAGCCGTTGTCGTACACCTCGGTGTCCGGCACCTCCTGCCACTGGGCGCCGAAGTCCATGGTGTTCTTCACGTCCGGGTTCCACACCGGGCGCGGCGTGTTGACGCGGCTTTGCGCCTTGCAGCCGGTCAGCGTGGCGACGGCGGAACCGTGCGTGCCGTCGACGTGGAAGGTGACCAGGTCTTCGCGGTTGACGCGGGTGGCCCACGACATGTTCAGCTGCGCGATCACCGGCTCGCCGTTGTGGCCCACCAGTTCGGCGGTGGCATAGGCGGCGTCGTCGGCCGTCGCGGGGTAGGGCTTGCCATCCTCGTCCCAGCGCTGCGGGATGTGGGTGGCGGCCAGGCAGGAGATGGACTTGACCTCGCCGAACAGGTTGTCCAGCACGTAGCGCCAGTGGCACATCATGTCCAGGATCATGCCGCCGCCGTCTTCGGCGCGGTAGTTCCAGCTGGGGCGCTGGATCGGCTGCAGGTCGCCCTCGAACACCCAGTAGCCGAACTCCAGGCGCAGCGACAGCATGCGGCCGAAGAAGCCGGAGCGGCGCAGCATGTCGAGCTTGCGCAGCCCGGGCAGGAACAGCTTGTCCTGCACGGCGCCGTGCTTGAGGCCCGAAGCCTGGGCGGTCTTGGCGATTTTCACCGCCTCGCCCAGTGTGGTGGCGATCGGCTTTTCGCAGTAGACGTGCTTGCCGGCGCGCAGCGCCTTGGCCAGCAGCGTCGGCCGCATCTGGGTGGTGCCGGCGTCGAAGAAGACGGTGTCTTCCTGGTTCTGCAATGCCTTGTCGAGGTCGGTGCCCCAGCGCTCGATCTTGTGGGCGCGGGCCAGGGCCTCGATTTTTTCGGCGTTGCGGCCGATCAGGATCGGGTCGGGCATCACCTTGTCGCCGTTGGCCAGCGTGACGCCGCCCTGGTTGCGAATGGCGACGATGGAGCGGATCAGGTGCTGGTTCATGCCCATGCGTCCGGTGACGCCGTGCATGATGATTCCGAGTCTCTGGGTGGGCATGGCGGTTCTTTACTTGTGCACTTCGAGGCCGGCGGCCTTGACCAGGGCGGCGTTGTTCTTCACTTCTTCGCGCAGGTAGGCCTCGAAGGCGGCCGGCTCCAGCGTCCAGGCATCGGCGCCGAGCGCGAGGAAACGCTCCTTGACTTCCGCCGTGGCCAGCGCCTTGACCACTTCGTTCTGCAGCCGGTTGACGATCGCCGCGGGCGTCTTGCCGGGGGCGAACATTCCGATCCAGAAGTTGAATTCGGAACCGGGCACGCCGCCTTCGGCGGTGGTGGGGACGTTGGGCAGGGCGGCCGCGCGGCGCGGCGAGCCGACCGCCAGCGGCACCAGCTGGCCGCTGCGGATATGGCCGATCACCGGGGCGATGGGAGAGAAGTAGTAGTCGACGCGGCCGGCCATCACCTCGGTGACGGCTTCGGCGGAGCCCTTGAAGGGGATGTTCCGGGCTTCGATCTTCGCGGCCAGCTTGAACTTCTCGGCGTTCAGATGGGTGGCGCTGCCCTGGCCGGCCGAGGCGAAGTTCATCTTGTCCGGGTTGGCGCGAGCCAAGGCCAGCAGTTCCTGCAGCGTCTTGATGTTCTTGGCCGGCGAGATCACCAGCACGTTCGGCGTGGAGGAGATCGGCGTGACCGGCGCGAAGTCGGCCAGCGTGTCGAACGGCAGCTTGGCGAAGGTGTGCGGGCTGACCGTGTGCGACGACGAGTGGATCATGATCGTGTAGCCGTCGGGCGCCGCCGCGGCCACCTGGGCCTGGCCGATGGTGCCGCTGGCGCCACCCTTGTTCTCGATGATCAGCTGCTGGCCCATGCTCTGGCCCATCTTGTCGCCGATGGCGCGCGCAATGATGTCGGTGGTGCTGCCCGCCGCGAACGGCACGATCACGCGGATCGGCTTGTTCGGGTAGCCGGCCTGGGCCAAGGCGGCGAGCGGTGTGGCCAGCGCGATACCGGCAATGGCGGCGGCAAGGGTGCGACGGGTGAGCTGCATGGGTTTGTCTCCTGGGCGGGTCTGTGTGTAATGACTCTAATTCACTGGCTGGTGAATTATAGGGAGACCGTGCCGCCACGCAAGCCCCTCGGGCGGGCGGGGAATTCAAGCCGGCAGCAGGTAGCCCAGAATCACGTCCGTCATGTGCGACAGCCGCTCGCTGCGCGACTTGGGCGTCATCAGGTCGCGCCCGAAGATGGCCGAGAGGGTGTGGGCGTTGGACAGGTAGAAGTAGGCCAGGCCGGCGATCGACACGTACAGCTGCACCGGGTCGACGCCGCCGCGCAGGCTGCCTTCGCGGCGCCCGCGCTCCAGCACCGCGGCCAGGGTGTCGACCAGCGGCGAGTTCAGCTCGCGCGCCCGGGTCGAGCCGGCCAGGTGGCGCGCCTTGTGCAGGTTGGCGCTGTTGAGCAGGGTCATGAACTCGGGGTGCTGCAGGTAGTAGTTCCAGGTGAACTCCACCAGCCGACGCACCGCGTCGGGCGGCGCCAGGTCCAGCAGGTGCAGCTTGTTCTCCTGCTCGCGGATGTCGCGGTAGGCCTGCTCCAGCACCGCCTGGAACAGCTTTTCTTTGTCCTCGAAGTAGTAGTAGATCAGGCGCTTGTTCAGGGCCGCGCGCTCGGCGATGCGGTCCATGCGCGCGCCGCCCAGGCCGTACTCGGCGAACTCGTCCCGAGCCGCCGCTAAGATGGTGTTCTGGGAGCGGTCTGCGTCGCGCAGCCGCTCTTCCGCGACGGGGCTGGTGTCTCTCGCCATGCTCTGATAATTCACTTTTCAGTTAATTAAGTCAAGCACCATGTCCCAAGACACGCAGATCGCCGGCCACCTCATCGTCGAGTGCCTGGTGGCCCAGGGCGTCTCGCACGCCTTCGGTGTGCCCGGCGAAAGCTACCTGGCGGTGCTCGACGGATTCCACAAGTATCGCGACCAGATCCGCTTCGTCATCAACCGCCAGGAAGGCGGCGCCGCCTTCATGGCCGAAGCGGCCGGCAAGCTGTCGAATCGGCCCGGCGTCTGCTTCGTCACGCGCGGGCCGGGCGCCACCAATGCCTCGATCGGGGTGCACACGGCGTTCCAGGACTCGACCCCGATGGTGCTGTTCGTCGGTGACGTCGCCAGCGACCAGCGTGACCGCGAGGCCTTCCAGGAGGTGGACTACGGCAGCTTCTTCGGCCCCAGCACCAAGGGCATGGCCAAGCGGGTCGAGCGCATCGACGATCCGGACCGCATCCCGGAGTATGTCGCCCGCGCCTTCGCCACCGCCATGAACGGCCGGCCCGGCCCGGTGGTGCTGGTGTTGCCGGAAGACATGCTGACCCGGGCGACGGCGGCGCGGCCGCTGGCGAAGGTGGAGGCGGTGGAAGCCTGGAGCGACCCGGGCTCGCTGCGCCGGCTGCGCGAGCTGCTGTTGGCGGCGAAGAAGCCGGTGGTGATCGCCGGCGGCGGCGGCTGGACGCCGCAGGCGGCGCAGGCGCTGCAGCGCTTCGCCGAGAACTGGAAGCTGCCGGTGGGCAACGCCTTTCGGTTCCAGGACACCTTCGACAACCACCATCCGCTGTATGCCGGCGACGTCGGCATCGGCATCGCCCCGAAGCTGGCCGCGCGCATCAAGGACAGCGACCTGGTGCTGGCGATCGGCCCGCGTCTGGGCGAGATGACCACTGGCGGCTACACGCTGCTGGTGCCGCCCAAGGCCAGGCAGAAGCTGGTGCACATCCACGCCAGCGCCGAGGAACTGAACCGCGTCTACCAGGCCGACCTGGCCATCAACGCCACGATGAATGCCGCGGCCCGCTCGCTCGAGGTGCTGGCGGCGCCGCCGGAGCTGCCCTGGGGCGAGGCCTGGGCCCGGTCCGCCAACGATGACTTCCGCGCCAACCTGCAGCCGCAGCCGCTGCCCGGCGAGATCGACATGCCGGCCATCATCGCCGTGCTGCAGCGGCTGCTGCCCGCCGATGCGGTGCTGACCAACGGGGCCGGCAACTTCGCCTCCTGGATGCACCGCTTCTTCCTGCACCATGGCCTGGCCAAGGGCCACAAGACCCAGCTGGCGCCGACGGTGGGGGCCATGGGCTACGGCGTGCCGGCGGGCATCGCGGCCAACATCGTGTCCGGCCGCGCCGCCTTCACCATTGCCGGCGACGGCGACTTCCTGATGAACGGCCAGGAGCTGGCGACGGCGGTGCAGCATGGCGGCAAGTCGATCATCCTGCTGCTGAACAACTGCATGTACGGAACGATCCGCATGCACCAGGAGCGCGATTACCCAGAACACGTGCACGGCACGGAGCTGGCCAACCCCGACTTCGTGGCGCTGGCCCGCGCCTATGGCTATGCCGGTGCGCGGATCACGCGCACGGCGGAGTTCGAGCCGGAGCTGGCGGCGGCGCTGGAGCGCAAGCAGGGAACGCTGATCGAGGTGGTGCTGGACCCGGAGGTGATCACCACGCGCGGCACGCTCAGCGGGATCCGGTCGGCGGCACTGAAGAAGAACTGACGCGGCGTCCGCGCGCAGGCGAAAAAAAGGCCGGCGTCAGCCGGCCTTCTCGCATCAAGTCGAGACCTGATTACTTGACGTGCTTGCCGATGAGGCCGGCCATCTCGAACATGGACACCTGGTTCTTGCCGAAGAGTTCCTTCAGCTTGGCGTCGCCGTTGACCATGCGCTTGTTGGCGTTGTCCTGCAGCTTGTTCTTCTTGATGTAAGCCCACAGCTTCGACACGATTTCCGTGCGCGGCAGGGGAGCCGGACCGACCACCGCGGCGAGCGCTGCGTCGGGCGTCAGGGGCTTCATGAAAGCTGCGTTCGGGGTGCGCTTCTTCGCGGGCGCTGCCTTCTTCGCGGCCGGAGCCTTCTTCGCCGCCGGAGCCTTCTTCGCCGCCGGAGCGGCCTTCTTGGCCGGAGCTGCCTTTTTGGCCGCCGGAGCTGCCTTCTTGACCGGGGCTGCCTTCTTCGCCGCCGGAGCCTTCTTGGCCGGAGCCGCCTTCTTGGCTGCCGGCGCCTTCTTCGCCGGAGCCGCCTTCTTCGCCGGCGCCTTCTTCGCCGCCGCTTTTTTCGCAGTTGCCATGATTGATTTTCCTTCTAGAAGTTTGAGATGAACCACCAGCGGAACTGCACTCTCACTGGCTGTGCGGATGCTAATGGAGAAAAACCCCGCGTCCAAGGGAAAACAGGGATTTTTCATTGGGAAATGTTGCTTTTTCATCGGGGCGCAAACAGCCGTCTTCCCCCTGGAGAGCAGTTGGCAAGCACGGGTTCGGGTTCCTGGCTTGCCGGCGCTGCCGCTTGCATGCAAGATTCAAGGCCTGTACCTTGAGTGACCTTGTTTTAAAAGGCCGAACATCATGCCGACCGAAGTTCCAGAGCTCGACGACCACGACACCCTGATCCTGACCGAGCTGCAGCGTGACGCCCGCACCAGCATGGCGGAGCTGGGCCGGCTGGTGCGCCTGAGCCAGCCCGCCGTGACCGAGCGCGTGCGCAAGCTGGAGATGGCCGGTTTCATCAAGGGTTACCGCGCCGTGGTGGACTACCAGCGCCTGGGCTACGGCATCCGCGCCCTGCTGCGGCTGGGGCGGGCGGAGTACGCCCGGGTGGTCAAGCTGATCGAGCAGACGCCGGAGGTGGTCAATGCCTTCAACGTGACCGGCCGGGACTGCTGGATCCTGGAGATTGCCGTGATCGACGTCGAGCACCTGGATGCGGTGGTCACCCGTTTTTCCATCCTGACGGAGACTTCGACCTCGATCCTGCTGAACATGCCGCGGGAAAACGCGACGGTGCTGCCGGCCCGGCGCGAGAACATCAAGCCCGCGATCAGGAAGGTGACCGGCCGCTGAGGATCGCGATCGCGATCCTTCGGCCGGTCATCCCCGCGCAGGCGGGAACCCAGCAACTGCCTTTCCGGGGACAGTGGCCAGCACCATGCCCGCCAACGCCGCCCCGAACGCCAGCAGCTGCATCCCGCTCAAACTTTCCCCCAGGACCAGCACGCCGACCAGCGCCGCCGAGATCGGCAGCATCACCGTGAACACGCCGGCCTGCGCCGCCGGCACCACCTTCAGGCCAGTCATCCACAGCCACACCGTCCAGATGCTGGCCGCCAGTGAATAGAACAGCAGCAGCATCCAGAGCCCCGGCGTGACGCCGGCGAAGTCGAAGCGCCAGGCCGCATACAGCCCGAACGGCGTGACCAGGACGAAGCCCCACAGGTTGATCAGCGAGGTAATGCGCTTGGGGCCCAGCGCCCCGGTGAGGGCCTTGCCGATCACGGCATAGGCGGCCTCGCAGACGACGGCGGCGAACACCAGCAGGTTGCCGAGCCAGGTCCACGCACCGGCCGCCCCCTGCGCGCCGGTGTGCGCGCCCGGCCCGGCCAGCGCCAGCAAGCCGATGCCGGCGCCGGCGCAGACGATCGCCGCCCAGGTGCGGGGCGCGATCCGTTCGCGCAGGAAGATCCGGCTGAGGATGGCGATGGCCGCGGGAATCGCCGCCATGATCGCGCCGGCCGACACGGCGCTGGTCATGCTGACCCCGAACAGCATGCAGATGGAGAACAGGAAGTTGCCCAGGAACGATTCCAGGAACAGCAGCCAGCGTGTGCGCGGCGCCAGCGCCGCTTCCTGCGGCGGCTTGCGCAGCCAGTGCAGCATGGCGGCGCCGCCGATGCCAAAGCGCAGCCAGGCCAGCAGGAACACCGGAATCGCCGCCACCAGCGGTTTGGACAGCGCCACGTAGCTGCCCACCAGGGCCATGCTCAGGGCGAGGCAGGCATAGGCGGCGGGGCGGGGCAGGGCACGCATCGGCACTCGAGGATCTGAGTTGCGCCGGATCATGCCTGAGGCCGCCGGTTTCACAGCGTCTCGCGGGTTTTTGCAGTGCGAAAAACGAAGATGGTGCGGCGCCGCAATGTTTCTCAACACAAGAAAGTTGATTTTGCATTGCGAAAAGTGGCTCGCAAGCCATTGATTCGACACGGAATAATATGATGTCTTCTATAAGACATAAGAACATCAGGAAGTCTTCTACAAGACTTAAAGTTCATTCACTGCCGGAACACACCCCGGCCCCGGTTTTGGCAACTACCTTTGGAGTGAACATGAGCAACTGGACCCATCTGAGCCGCGCAGAGCAGATCGCCCAACTGCAACAGGACTGGGCGCAGAACCCGCGCTGGAAGGGCATCCGGCGCGGCTACAGCGCCCAAGACGTGGTCAAGCTGCGCGGGTCGCTGGCCATCGAGCACACGCTGGCCAGGCGCGGCGCGGAGAAGCTGTGGAACCTGATCAACACCGAACCCTTCGTCAACACCCTGGGCGCGCTGACCGGCAACCAGGCCATGCAGCAGGTCAAGGCGGGCCTGAAGGCGATCTACCTGTCCGGCTGGCAGGTGGCGGGGGACGCCAACAGCAACGGCGAGATGTACCCCGACCAGTCGCTGTACTCGGTGGACTCGGTGCCCAAGGTGGTCAAGAAGATCAACGCCACCTTCGCCCGCGCCGACCAGATCCAGTGGAGCGAAGGCAAGGCTCCGGGCGACCAGGGCTGCCTCGACTACTTCGCCCCGATCGTGGCGGACGCCGAAGCCGGCTTCGGCGGCGTGCTCAACGCCTTCGAGCTGATGAAGGCGATGATCGAAGCGGGCGCCGCCGGCGTCCACTTCGAGGACCAGCTGGCCGCCGCCAAGAAGTGCGGCCACATGGGCGGCAAGGTGCTGGTGCCCACCCGGGAGGCGGTTTCCAAGCTGATCGCCGCCCGCCTTGCCGCCGACGTGATGGGCACGCCCACCATCTTGCTGGCCCGCACCGACGCCGAGGCCGCCGACCTGGTGACCAGCGACGTCGATCCGACCGACCGGCCGTTTCTGACCGGCGAGCGCACGGTGGAAGGCTTCTACCGTACCAACAAAGGCCTGGAGCAGGCGATCAGCCGCGGCCTGGCCTATGCCGAATACGCCGACCTGATCTGGTGCGAGACCGGCACACCCGACCTGGGTTTTGCCAAGGCTTTCGCCGGCGCGATCCATGCCAAGTTCCCCGGCAAGCTGCTGGCCTACAACTGCTCGCCTTCGTTCAACTGGAAGAAGAACCTTGACGACACCACCATCGCCAGGTTCCAAAAGGAGCTGGGTGCCATGGGCTACAAGTTCCAGTTCATCACGCTGGCCGGCTTCCACAGCCTGAACCACGCGATGTTCGAGCTGGCCTACGGCTACGCGCGCAACAACATGAGCGCCTTCGTCGAACTGCAGCAAAAGGAATTCGCCGCCGCCGACCGGGGCTTTACCGCCGTCAAGCACCAGCGCGAGGTGGGCACGGGCTACTTCGACGCCGTCACCACCACGATCGAGGCGAACGCCTCGACCGCGGCCCTGAAGGGATCGACGGAGGACGAGCAGTTCTTCGAGCAGCGCAAGGCGGCGTAAGCGTCGTTCCGGCGCAAGCGGGAACTCAAGCCTGGGCGCCCAGCCGGTCCTGCGTGGCGCCTGCGGGCGCGGTGCCCGCTCGGGGACGGCCCGGTCAAGGCCGACCTTCGAGCGACGTTGCGAGGCTCTGGTTTGGCATTTCCCCGCTCAGTACAGTCGAGCTTTCGCTGGGGAGGAGCCGGACATGACCTCGAACGAAGACAAGGCGGGGGGTGTTCAACCTGCGCGACCTCAGCGCCGAGCGCTGCCCCGACTGCGGCGGGCAACCGCATCGACAGCGAGAACATCGACGAGAACTTCGAGGTCGAAAAGCAGACCGTGATCACCGAATGCCCGACCTGCGCCGGCACCGGCGTGGAGCCGGCGGGTTAGAATTTGGGCCATCCGAGCCCTGACAAGAGCGAGAAAGGCAACCCGGTGATGACACCGCGAACTACCACGGAAGCTCCCACGGTCCTGTGAGGCCGCGTAGTCGCGTGCACCGAGTTGCCCTCCCCAACTGAAAAGCGCGGCTGCATGTCGCGCTTTTTTGTTTTTCGCACCCGGACCAACGCATTCCATGATCCAGATCACGCTTCCCGACGGCTCCCGCCGCGAGTACCCGGCCCCGGTGACGGTCGCCGACGTCGCCGCTTCGATCGGCCCCGGCCTGGCCAAGGCGGCGCTGGCCGGCAAGGTCAACGGCAAGGTCGTCGACACTTCGGCCGTCATTCCGGACGGCGCCCAGGTGGCGATCGTCACGGCCAAGGACCCCGAAGGCCTGGACGTGATCCGCCACTCCACGGCGCACCTGCTGGCCTACGCGGTCAAAGAGCTGTTTCCGCAGGCGCAGGTCACGATCGGCCCGGTGATCGAGAACGGCTTCTATTACGACTTCGCGTACCAGCGGCCCTTCACCCCCGACGACCTGGTCGCCATCGAAAGGCGCATGGCCGAGCTTGCCGCCAAGGATGAGCCGGTCACGCGCAGGGTGCTGCCGCGCGACGAGGCCGTGGCCCATTTCAAGGGCATCGGCGAGGCCTACAAGGCCGAGATCATCGGCAGCATCCCGGCCGGCGAGGACGTCTCGCTGTATGCCGAAGGCAAGTTCGAGGACCTGTGCCGCGGCCCGCACGTGCCCAGCACCGGCAAGCTCAGGCACTTCAAGCTGATGAAGGTGGCCGGCGCCTACTGGCGTGGCGACCACCGCAACGAGATGCTGCAGCGGGTCTACGGCACCGCCTGGGCCAGCAAGGAGGAGCTGCAGCAGTACCTGCTCATGCTGGAGGAGGCAGAGAAGCGCGACCACCGCAAGCTGGGCCGCGAACTGGACCTGTTCCACATCGACGACCACGCGCCAGGCGTCGTGTTCTGGCACCCGCGCGGCTGGGCGCTGTGGCAGGAGGTCGAGCAATACATGCGGCGCGTGTACCGCGACAACGGCTACCTGGAAGTCAAGGGTCCGCAGCTGCTGGACAAGACGCTGTGGGAAAAGACCGGCCACTGGGACAAGTACCGCGACAACATGTTCACGACGGAGTCGGAAAAGCGCGAGTACGCGCTCAAGCCGATGAACTGCCCCGGCCACATCCTGATCTACAAGCAGGGCATCAAGAGCTACCGCGACCTGCCGCTGCGCTACGGCGAGTTCGGCCAGTGCCACCGCAACGAGCCGACTGGCTCCCTGCACGGCATCATGCGGGTGCGCGGCTTCACCCAGGACGACGGCCACATCTTCTGCACGGAAGACCACATCCTGCCGGAGTGCACTGCGTACACGACGCTGCTGCAGAAGGTGTACCGCGACTTCGGCTTCGAGCACATCATCTACAAGGTCGCGACCCGGCCGGCGGCGCGCATCGGCTCCGACGAGAGCTGGGACAAGGCCGAGCACGCCCTGATGGAAAGCCTGCGGGCGTCCGGCTGCGAGTTCGAGGTCTCGCCGGGCGACGGCGCCTTCTACGGCCCGAAGATCGAGTACACGCTCAAGGACGCCATCGGCCGCCAATGGCAGTGCGGCACGATGCAGGTCGATTTCTCCATGCCCGAGCGGCTCGACGCGGAATACGTGGGCGAGGACGGCGCCCGCCACCGTCCGGTCATGCTGCACCGGGCGATTGTCGGCAGCATGGAGCGCTTCATCGGCATCCTGATCGAACAGCACGCCGGCGCGCTGCCGGCATGGCTGGCGCCGGTGCAGGCGGTGCTGTTGAACATCACCGACGGACAGGCCGATTACGTGCGGGATGTTGCCAAAGCTTTGCAGAATCAAGGGCTTAGGGTGGCGACCGATCTGCGCAACGAGAAAATTACGTATAAAATACGCGAGCATTCGCTGCAAAAGCCGCCTTACCTCCTCGTCGTCGGCGAGAAAGAGAAGGCGGCCGGTGCCGTCGCAGTGCGCGCCCGGGGCAATCAGGACCTCGGCGTGATGTCCCTCGAAGCGTTCCAGAAACGGATTGCCGAAGACATCGCAGGCAAGAGCTGATTGAGCTGCTGCCCGCGCGTACCAACACGGTGATGCTACATATTTCGTAGCTTATAGAATTGAAGGACTCGAACCATCGCTACTGAATTTCGCGACCGCCGCCACCGCGAGGAGCGCAAGCACCGCCTGAACCGGGAGATCATGGCCCCGGAAGTCCGCCTCAGCGGGGTCAACAACGAACCCCTGGGCATCGTCAACATCACCGAGGCATTGCGCCTTGCCGGTGAAGCGGACGTTGACCTGGTCGAAATTGCCGCCACTGCAGTCCCTCCGGTCTGCCGGTTGATGGACTACGGCAAGTTCAAGTACCAGGAGCAGAAGAAGGCAGCGGAAGCGAAGGCCAAGCAAACGGTCATCGAGATCAAGGAAGTCAAGTTCCGACCCGGCACCGACGACGGTGACTACAACATCAAGCTGCGGAACATCCGCCGCTTTTTGGCCGAAGGCGACAAGTGCAAGATCACGCTGCGGTTCCGCGGCCGCGAGATCACGCACCAGGAAATCGGCGTGGCGCTGCTCAATCGGCTGCGCGACGACCTGGCGGACACGATCCTCGTGGAGCAGTTCCCCAAGCTGGAAGGCCGGCAGATGGTCATGATGATCGCGCCAGGCAAAAAGAAGCCGGCGGCCACCAAGGCCGCCGAGGGTGCCGCCGCCGCCGCTCCGGTGACGACGACGCCGTCGACGTAAATAGTTTCAGAGCCATCACGGTTTGGTCGCCGCGGTGGTGGTGAAGGAAGGGCTTTGGCCCTTCCACCCGGCGCACCCCAGGGTTCGCCAAATAGTGGCTCGAGGCTCTCAAGACGCGGTCTTTTCCGCGGCGCCTCACGAGCACGAACGAAGAAGGAGCATTCACATGCCCAAGATGAAGACCAAGAGCGGTGCGAAGAAGCGCTTCCGCGTCCGTCCCGGTGGGACGGTCAAGCGCGGCCAGGCCTTCAAGCGTCACATCCTGACCAAGAAGTCCACCAAGACCAAGCGCCACCTGCGTGGCTCGGTTGCCGTGCATGAGACCAACATGGGTCACATGGCGCAAATGCTGCCGTTCGCCGGCCTTTAACCCACAGACGAAAGGAAAACTCACATGCCTCGCGTCAAACGTGGTGTAACGGCTCGCGCCCGACACAAGAAGGTTCTCGCCCTCGCCAAGGGCTTCCGCGGCCGCCGCGGCAACGTCTATCGCATCGCCAAACAGGCGGTGATGAAGGCGGGCCAGTATGCGTACCGTGACCGCCGTGCCAAGAAGCGTGTCTTCCGCCAGCTGTGGATCGCCCGTATCAACGCCGCCGCGCGCCTGAACGGGATGACTTACAGCCAGTTCGCCAACGGGATCCGCAAGGCCGGCATCGAGATCGACCGCAAGGTTCTCGCCGATATCGCCTATCACGACCCCGCGGCGTTTGCCGGCATCGTGGAGCAAGTCAAGGCCAAGCTGGCTGCTTGAGTTCACGGTAGGCGCACCCGCAAGGGAGCGCCTGGTGTCAACCACAGGACGGGGCTAGGGCTGCAAGGCGCTAGCCCCGTTTTCTTTTTCCCATGACCACAGAACACGAAGCCATCATCGAGTCGGCCCGCGCGGCCTTCGCCGGCGCGGCCACGCCCGCGGAACTGGAAAACGCCAAGGCGCAGTTCATCGGCAAGTCCGGCCGCATCACCGAGCTGATGAAGGGCCTGGCCGCGTTGCCGGTCGACGAGAAGAAGTCGCGCGGCGCCGCCATCAACCAGGCCAAGCAGGCGATCGAAGCCGCGCTGGGCGAGCGCCGCCAGGCGCTGGCCGACGCCGAACTCGAAGCGCAGCTCGAAGCCGAGGCGCTCGACGTCTCGCTGCCGGGGCGCGTGCGCGAACCGGGCGGCCTGCACCCGGTCTCCCTGACCCTGGAGCGCATCGAGCAGATCTTTGCCAGCATGGGTTTCGCCGTGGCCGACGGCCCCGAGATCGAGAGCGACTGGCACAGCTTCACCTCGCTCAACAACCCGCCCAACCACCCGGCGCGCTCGATGCAGGACACGTTCTACGTGGACATCGATGGCGACGACGGCATCCCCTACAACCTGCGCCCGCACACCAGCCCGATGCAGGTGCGCTACGCCCACGCGCACATCAAGAAATACGCCGAAGCGGTCAAGCGCGGCGAAGCGATGCCCGAGATCCGCGTGATCGCCCCCGGCCGCACCTACCGCGTCGACAGCGACGCGACGCACTCGCCGATGTTCCACCAGTGCGAAGGCCTGTGGCTGGGCGAGAACGTCAGCTTCAAGGACCTGAAGGTCGTCTTCACCGATTTTTGCCGCACCTTCTTCGAAAGCGACGACCTGGCGCTGCGCTTTCGGCCCAGCTTCTTCCCGTTCACCGAGCCCAGCGCCGAGATTGACATCCAGTTCCAGAGCGGGCCGCTGGCCGGCCGCTGGCTGGAAGTGGCAGGTTCCGGCCAGGTGCACCCGCAAGTGGTGCGCAACATGGGGCTGGACCCGGAAAAGCACATCGGCTTCGCGTTCGGCATGGGACCGGACCGGCTGACCATGCTGCGCTACGGGGTGAGTGACCTGCGCCTGTTCTTCGACGGCGACATCCGTTTCCTGCGCCAGTTCCGCTGATTCACCGATCCAAAGACGTTCATGCAATTCCCCGAGTCCTGGTTGCGCGCGTTCTGCAACCCGCCGCTGTCCACGCAAGAGATCGCCGACGTGCTCACCATGGGTGGGCTGGAGGTGGAGGACCTGCGCCCGCTGGCACCGCCGTTCAGCCTGGTCGTGGTCGGCGAGATCAAGGAAGCCGTCCAGCACCCCAACGCCGACCGCCTGCGCGTGTGCCAGGTGGACGTGGGGCGGGGCGCCTTGCTCAGCATCGTCTGCGGCGCGCCCAATGCGCGCGTCGGCATCCGCGTGCCGACCGCGCTGGTCGGCGCCGAACTGCCGCCGGGCGAGGACGGCAAGCCGTTCGCCATCAAGCGGGGCTTGCTGCGCGGCGTCGAGAGCCAGGGCATGCTGTGCTCGGCGCGCGAATTGAAGCTGAGCGAAGACCACGGCGGCCTGCTGGAGCTGGCGGCGGACACGCCGATCGGGGCCAACGTGCGCGACGTGCTCAAGCTCGATGACCACGTCTTCACGCTCAAGCTCACGCCCAACCTGGCCCATGCGCTCAGCGTGTACGGCGTGGCGCGCGAGCTGTCTGCGCTGACCGGTGCGCCGCTGCAGCAGCCGGAATTCGCGCCGGTGCCGACCAGGAATGACGCCAGGCTCAAGGTCACCGTCAGCGCGCCCGACCTGTGCGGGCGTTTTTCGGGCCGCGTGATCCGCAACGTCGACACCAGGGCGAAGACGCCCCAGTGGATGGTGGAACGCCTGGCCGGTTGCGGCCAGCGCAGCGTCACCGCGCTGGTGGACATCTCCAACTACGTGATGTTCGAGTTCGGCCGGCCCTCGCACATCTTTGACCTGGACAAGATCCACGGCGGCCTCGACGTGCGCTGGGGCCGTCCCGGCGAGCAGCTCAAGCTGCTCAATGGCACGACGATCACGGTGGACGAGAAGGTCGGCGTGATCGCCGACGACGCCCAGGTGGAGTCGCTGGCCGGCATCATGGGCGGCGACGGCACGGCCGTCTCCGACGACACCCGCAACGTCTACGTCGAAGCCGCGTTCTGGTGGCCGCAAGCGGTGCAAGGCCGCTCGCGCCGCTACAACTTCTCCACCGACGCCGGCCACCGCTTCGAGCGCGGCGTCGACCCCAGCCTGACGGTTGCCCACATCGAGCACGTCACCCGCCTGGTGATCGAGATCTGCGGCGGCGAAGCCGGCCCCATGGACGACCAGGTGCTGCGCCAGCCCGAGCGCCAGCCGGTGCAACTGCGCGTCGCCCGCGCTGCCAAGGTGATCGGCATGCCGGTGACCGAGGCCCAGTGCCTGGACGCGTTCCGCCGGCTGGGCCTGCCGGCGAGCGCCGCCGACGGGGTGGTGACGGTCACGCCGCCGCCTTACCGCTTCGACCTCGCCATCGAGGAAGACCTGATCGAGGAGGTGGTGCGGATCATCGGCTACGACCAGCTGCCGACCACGCCGCCGCTGGCACCCATCACGGCCAAGCTTCCGCCGGAAAACCGCCGCGGCCGATTTGCGATCCGCCGCCTGCTGGCGGCCCTGGGCTACCAGGAGACGATCAACTTCAGATTCGTCGAGGCGCACTGGGAACGGGAGCTGGCCGGCAACCCCGATCCGATCAAGCTGCTCAATCCCATCGCCAGCCAGATGAGCGTGATGCGCTCCTCGCTGCTCGGCTCGCTGCTGCAGGTGCTCAAGTTCAACCTGGACCGCAAGGCCGAGAGGGTGCGCGTGTTCGAGCTGGGCCGGGTGTTCCTGCGTGATGCCTCGGTGCCGACCACCGACCGCACCGTGCATGGCGTGCACCAGCCGATGAAGGTGGCAGGCCTGGCCTACGGCGCCGCCGACGGACTGCAGTGGGCGCGCAAGGCCGGCGCCGTCGACTTCTACGACCTCAAGGGCGACGTGCAGGCGCTGCTGGCGCCGCTGCAGGCCGAGTTCGTGCCCTTCGCGCATCCGGCGATGCATCCCGGGCGTTGCGCGGCGGTGCGCATCGACGGCCACGAGGTCGGCGTGATCGGAGAGCTGCATCCGCGCTGGCGCCAGCAGTGGGAACTGCCGCACACGCCGCTGCTGTTCGAGATCGATCTGGACGCCGTCGCTGCCCGCCGCATCCCTGCCTTCGAGCCGGTGCCGAAGTTCCAGCCGGCCGAGCGTGACATCGCCGTCATCGTGGCCGACAGCGTGACGCACGACGCCCTGCTGCGCGCCATCCGTGCCGCCGACACCGGGCTGCTGCGCGACGCGATGCTGTTCGACGTGTACAAGCCGCAGCATGCCGCCGGCGGCCTCCATGCCGGGGAGAAAAGCCTGGCAGTGCGCTTGACGCTGGGCAGTGCCGCAGCCACACTGACCGACGACCAGATCGAGGCTGCAGTGCGGGCCATCCTGGAGCGCATCACGATCCAGCTCGGCGGCCGCCTGAGGGGGTGACGGGTGGACGACCTGACAACAACAACAAGAGCAGTGAAGGAAGAGGACACCATGGAGTTTGCCGTCGAAAGCCTGGAGACCCCGGCGTTGACGAAGGCCCAGCTGGCCGAACTCCTGTTCGAGCAGATCGGCTTGAACAAGCGCGAGTCCAAGGACATGATCGATGCTTTCTTCGACCTGATCGCCACCAGCCTGGTGGACGGCCAGGACGTCAAGATTTCCGGCTTCGGCAACTTCCAGATCCGCACCAAGGCGCCGCGGCCCGGACGCAACCCTCGCACTGGCGAGGCAATCCCGATCGGCGCCCGACGCGTGGTGACGTTCCATGCCAGCCACAAGCTCAAGGAACAGATCCAGGGGCCGGGCACTGCGGCCGAGGCAGCCTGACGGGCTCATCCCGGACTTGGCCAGGCATCCACTCTGCGATGGCGCAACCGCTGCAGGGAGTGCGGCTCGGGGGCCGCATTGACGGGGCGCTGTAGACCCAGGGTCGCCCCCATCCATCGTCACAAAAAGCAACGTGGGCCCGCTGGCGGCCGGCCGCGCTTTGCAGCTGCGGCCTCTTAGAGTAACCTTGCAGCTTTCTCTCCTAGTAGATTGATTTCAATGGAGAAAGCCCTCCCGGCCATCCCGGCCAAGCGCTACTTCACCATCGGTGAGGTCAGCGAGCTGTGTGGCGTCAAGCCTCACGTGCTACGGTATTGGGAGCAGGAGTTCACCCAGCTGCGGCCCATGAAGCGGCGCGGCAACCGGCGCTACTACCAGCACCA
The DNA here is from genome assembly GCF_028292805.1 of Ramlibacter sp. GTDB lineage: Bacteria > Pseudomonadota > Gammaproteobacteria > Burkholderiales > Burkholderiaceae_C > Ramlibacter. The sequence continues at coordinate 19,124 of NZ_JAQGLS010000138.1, forward strand.
CGAGGTGCTGATGATCCGGCGCATCCGCGATCTGCTGTACGACCAGGGCTTCACGATCAGCGGCGCGCGCAACAAGCTGCAGGAGATCGTGCAGGGCGAGCGCGACCGCAGGCGCAACGGCGAGGTCATGCTCGAAGGCGTGGAAGTGATCGAAGGCGACGACACCGGGCTCGACAGCGGCTTTGGCGATTCGGTGCTCGATGGCGGCGGCGACGAGATGACGCAAAAGCTCCAGTTCTTGCGCCGCGAGCTGTTCGAGATCCGCGATTTGTTGAGCTCGGCGCACTGATTGGCGCAAGCGGCCCGCGCGCCAGCTATAATCGCGGGCTTCGGCGTGTAGCGCAGCCTGGTAGCGCACTTGCATGGGGTGCAAGGGGTCGCGAGTTCGAATCCCGCCACGCCGACCAAGAGTATGAAAGCCCGGTTTCCGCAAGGAGGCCGGGCTTTTTGCTTTTCTCGCCGGAAAACTGCAGAAACTGCAGGCACATCAAAGTGTTAGTCAAAGAGCCTGGCGGTGGTGCTGTTCCTACGGCAAGGCCGTCGAATTTGGCCCTGCGGCGACCGCTGGGCGTCTGAGATTTTGGAGCGTGGCGAGTGCCTGACCCAAGGTTTCTCCATGAGGGCCTCGGCCGCGGAGATGGGAAAGTGCCGTGAGCACCGGCTTCCAGATGCGGCACTGCTTCCGGCAGTTGGGTCATGAGCCACCAGCCCAGAGCTGTGGCGGCACGGCGGCCAAAGCCAGGGGCTTGCGTTGGGACTCATCCCGGTACTCGTCGGCCCGAGCGGCTGGGCATCCCAGCTTGAGCGGTGCAGGTCAGCGCAATTTTCGTATCGCGAGGTTCGCTGCATTCAAGTCGAAGCCGTTGGGATCAAACGGCCCACCCCACCACAGCCACATCGCTCCGTGCTCTTCGTGCGCTGTGTCCCGCATGGCGTGCAGGAAGTCCATGTACCCCGGCGTGCCGCCGACGTCTTCGGGCGGGCATGCGTTGGCGCCAGCCAAGCACATCGGCCAGGTGTTCACGTCTTCCTGCGGCTGCAGCACCTGTTCGATTTTCACCAGGTGCCTCCAGTCGTCGCCGAAGTCGTAGATGTACTCGAACTCCTGCACTTCATCACCGAGCACGTCGCCGAGCTGGAACCGTTTGTCTTCGAGCAGGTTGCCGTCGAGGCCCCATTCGTCGTTGCGGATTCCGAAGCGGCGACCCTCGATACGGAAGTCGTGCAGATGGCTGTTGTTCCAGCCCATGGCGGCCTGGATCACCCGGTCCAGCTTTGCCAGTGTCAGCGTGTCCGGGACCCATAGCCGGCGCCAAATGGCCGGCTCGATGTCCGCCAAGAGGACCTGCAGTTGATAGATGCGCTGTGGGGCGGTTCGGCGCCCGGTGCCGATTTTGCGGGTAACCATCCGTCAAGGTTAGCAGCCCGGCTGCGGCTGCCAGCGGTGTGGCAGCAACTGGCCGTCGCGGCTGGCGCTGGAAGCGTGAGAGTTCACCCAGGAAACCGTCGCGCTGTTCGTGGCACGGGGTGACATGCGGCTGTGCGTGGCCGAAATGCAGAGCCACCAACCGCTGAGTCTCCGACGCGAGGTCGGCTACAACGGACGGCTAATCCGTGGCGCGGGCGGCCGGGCCATCTTGGCCTCGTGGCGCCCGGCCCGTGCCAACTTGAGTCCTGCGCCGCCGGACGCACGTCGACCTGGCCTGGAGTCGCGGCGAGATCTCAATGACGCGAGAGCGTGGCTATGCCATGGGTCATAAGGAAGCGATCCAGGGTGCGTATGCCGTGGCCGCCCGTTCTTCGACGGTGCCGGCCAAGTCGCAGGATCGCTGGCCGCGTTCGAGCCCGGCGTCCGGTCGACGGCCCAGCGTGTGCATGAGTTCGAACGGTACCTTCGGTCTCGGGCCGCCAAGCTGACCCTGGCTTTGGGGGAAAGTTACGTGACTTGACTCGATGAATGCCATGTCCGTAGAATGAACAATCGATTCGTAGTACGGACAAAAAATGGCGGTCAACGAGATGATGAAAACGCTGGTGCGCACGGGCCCCGGCACCCCCACCGGCAACCTGCTGCGCCGCTATTGGGTGCCGATCCTCCTGAGCAGCGAGATCGTGGAGCCCGACGGTGCCCAGGTGCGCGTGCAGATCCTGGGCGAGAAACTTCTGGCGTTCCGTGATTCCGAAGGCCGCGCGGGCTTGATCAGCGAGTTCTGCTCGCACCGCGGCGTGTCGCTCTACTTCGGGCGCAACGAAGACGGCGGCATTCGCTGTTCGTACCACGGCCTGAAGTTCGACATCCGTGGCAAGTGCGTCGACGTGCCGCAGGCGCCGCAAATGTGCGAGAAGATGTCGATCAAGGGCTACCCCTGCGTGGAGCGCGCCGGCATTGTGTGGGCTTACATGGGCCCTCCCGACAAGCAACCCGAGCTGCCTGGCGTCGAGTGGGCCAACCTGCCGGCGAGCCATGTTTTCGTGTCGAAGCGGCTGCAGGAATGCAACTTCATGCAGGCCATGGAAGGAGGCATCGACACCAGCCACGTGTCGTTTGTGCACAAGTTCGAGGTCGATGATGACCCGTTTCACCAAGGCACGAAGGCCAACGAATACATCAAGAAGGACGGCAACGTCACCTTCGAGGTCGAGCGCCACGAAGGGGGACTCACGCTGTTCGGCCGTCGCATGGGCGAGCCCGATTCCTATTACTGGCGCGTCACTCAGTTCATGTTCCCGTGGTTTACCCTGATCCCCCCGTTCGGCGACCACGCGCTTGGGGGCCACGTGTGGGTGCCGATCGACGACGAGCACTGCTGGGCCTGGAGCATCAATTTCCATCCCACCAAGCCGCTGAGCGGCGAGGAAATGCAGCATCTGCAGGACGGCAAGGGGGTCCACTGCGAGTATGAACCCGGCGCCGACGTGCCGGGCGGCACGTTCCGGCCGAAGCAGAACAAGGACAACGACTACCTGATCGACCGCGTCGCGCAGAAGGAGCGGCGTTCGTTCAGCGGCGTGTTAGGCTTCGCGGCGCAGGACGCTTCGCTGCAGGAAAGCATGGGCCCGATCCAGGACCACGATGCCGAGAAGCTGCTGCCCAGCGACCGCGCCATCGTCATGGCCCGCCGCATGCTGTACGAGGCAGCGGAGAACCTGGAGCAGGGCCTCGAGCCGCCGGCACTCGCTGCCGCCTCGCAGGCGGTGCGCTCGGCGGGCGTGCTGCTGCCGCGCGACCAGAAGCCGCAGGAATGGGCGAAGGAGCACCTTCGCGACGCCACCACCCAGCCGGTCTACACGCTGTGAGCACTGCGGCAGGCACGCGGCTGGCGGCAGGGTGGCGCTCGTCACCGGCGGTGGCGCCGGCATCGGCGCCGCCACCGCGCAGCTGTTGTGTTCCGAAGGGGCCGGCATGATGCTGGTCGACGTAGGTTCCGGCGCATTGGCGCGCACCGCGAAGGCCGTGCTGGACGGCCGGCCGGCCGCGCGCGTGGAGTTCGTCGCCGCCGATGTCGCCGACGCCGCAGCAGCGCAGCGAGCCGCGGCGCGCTGCGAAGAAGTGCTCGGACGGCTCGACGTGTTGGTGAACAACGCCGCGATGCGCAACTACGGCGCACTGTCCGATGCCACGCCCGAAGCGTGGCAGGCCATGGTCGGCGTCAACATGATCGGCAGCGCGAACTACTGCCGCGCGGTCTTGCCGCTGTCGCGCCGATCGAGACGTGGCGCGATCGTCAACGTCCCGGCCTGCGACACCGTCACCGGCCGCAAGGGCATGGGCCTCGACGACGCGACCGAGGCCGCGATGCTGGCCATGACTCGCACGCTGGCGCTCGAAGAGAGCAGCCATGGCGAGCGCGTGAATGCCATTTTCCCGGGTTCGACGCCCACGGATTTTCATGTGAATCGCACGCGCGCTGGCGGGACAGCATGGACGGCTCAAGACGCAGCGGCGGGACACCTCGCTGCTGGGGCCTTGTGCGGACCCCATGGAGATCGCATGCCCGATCTGCTGGTTGGCATCCGACGAGGCCTCGTTCATCACCGGCACCCCCCCGATGGTGGACGGTGGCCTCCACATCAAGTGAGGGCGGCGCCATTGCGGCCGGCCGCAAGCAGAGACAACAAAGCAAGGAGACACGTGTCATGAGCAAGATCAATCGCAGGGCCGCCCTCGTACTGACTGCCGCAGCCTTGTGCATCGGAACGCCCGCACAGGCGCAGGAATGGGCGCCCAGCAAGCCCGTGCGCATCATCGTTCCCATCGTCGGCAGCACCAATGACGTGGTGGCCCGCCTGGTGGCGCCGAAACTGCAGGAGGCCATCGGCCAGCCGGTGATCGTCGAGAACAAACCGGGAGCCGGCGGCAACATTGGCGCGGACATGGTCGCCAAGGCAGCACCCGATGGGCACACGCTGCTGATCGGTTACAACGGCCCGATGGCGATCAACGCCACGCTGTTCGACAAGATGCCGTACGACCCGGTGAAGGACCTCGCTCCCATCACGCTGGCCGTGAAGTCCCCGCAGTACCTGGTGGTGAACACCGCGACGGGCATCACCAGCGTGCGCGATCTCGTTGCCAAGGCCAAGGCGGCCCCGGCCAAGTATTCCTACGCCTCCATCGCCATGGGCAGTGCCTCGCATCTCACCATGGAGATGTTCAAGATGGCCGCCAACGTGCGCATGACGCATATTCCCTACCGTGGTGCGGGCCCGGCCGTTGTGGATCTGGTGGCAGGCAACGTGCATGCGGCCTTCATGGTGCCGGGCAACGTTCAGCAATTCGCCAAGGAAGGCAAGCTCAAGCTCCTGGCTTCCAGCGGCACGAAGCGGTTCGCCAGCACGCCGGACGTGCCGACGCTCATCGAACTGGGCTACAAGGACTTCGAGGCGACCTCGTGGATCGGGTTCCTGACCACCGCCGGCACGCCCAAGCCGATCATCGACCGCTATCACCGCGAGATCGTCAAGATCCTGAACTCGCCGGAGATCACGCAACGGCTGCATGACATGGAGTTCGATGTGGTGGCCACCACGCCCGAGCAGTTTGGCGGGTGGATCAGGGCGGAGATCCCGCGCTGGGGTGCGGTCATCAAGGCGACTGGCGCGAAGGCCGAGTAAGAGAACCCTCCATGGCACGCGTTCGTCACATCCCCATCCTGACCAACGACCAGGCGGAGCTGGCTGACGATGCCGTTCGCCTACGAGTTGTGTCCGGCGTCGGCCGCTGCCTGGAGATCGTTTAAGTAGCACGGGCTTGGCGCTGGGCTGGCGCCGACCACTACGACCGAGTGCTTCATGCGCGCGATCCTTCCCGACCTGCCGCCGCACGTGGAATGAAAGTTGCGGCCGAATTCATGCGAGCGACGGTATGTACGCGTTGCGCAAGCGTTCTGCCGGAGACATGTCGCACAGGATATGGGTCAGCGCGATTGCTCATTACCCGGGTCATGGCAAGAATTCCATGCTGCGGTCATGCCTCCCGCCGCGTTCATCGTGCACGGCGCGATCCATTTGGCGCGTCCGACGCGGGTTGCGTCTTGCACACCCACACCGACCCCGGCGTTGCCGTAGCGGCGCAGCAAGGCGGCGTGCTGCCGCGCTTGCAGCACGTCATGCGCTTACCGGCGCACGGCCTTCCATGACTTCGAAGGCATTGCCCTTTCGACGGGCCGGACAGCCCGGCCGGTGCGCGATCTCGGTGCCAAGAACGTGCTGATTCTGCGCAACCACGGCCTCTTGACCATCGGGAGGACTGTCGCCCATGCCTTCAAGGAAATGTTCTTTCTCGAACGGGCTTGCCGGATCCAGGTGCGGGCGCTTGCCGGCAGCGGTCCACTCAGCGTCCGCCCGCGGCGGTCTGTGCGCACGCGTGCGCACAGTTCTGGCGCGATTCAGGCTGGCTGCAGGGGCGCGACTGGAATGCGGTGGTGGTCCCCGCCGGCTTCACCGCATCGGGGCTGCCGGTGGGCTTGCAGATCACCACCGGTCACGGCGAAGACTACAAGGCCATCAAGCTGGCCGAGGTGCTGGGCCGGCTCCTCGGGGCGAGTGAGCAGCGGCCCCCTGTAGGCTAGGGCGCAGGCGATCACCTCGATGTTGCGGCGGGCCGGCGCGCGGCCGCCCGCAGCGCGGCCAGCAGGCCCTCGACCGCCGCCGAGTACACGGCGTCCCTGCGCCAGTACATGGTGACGGCGCTCTGCGTATCGATCTTCAGTGGCAGCCGGCGCAGGACCTTGTGGCGCTCCGGCAATTCGATGGCGCGTTCCGACACGACCGCGACCATGTCGCTGTCGGCCACCAGTGCGATGGTGGCGAGCACGGAGTTCGACTGCACGCTGTGGCGCGGGATGGCCACGCCTGCGGCAGTGAGCGATGTCTCGAGCAGCTCGCGCGACGGGATGTCGCGGGTCCACACCACCCAGCGCTGCGACAGCAGGTCATCCCAGCGCAGGTTGCGCCGCGCTGCCAGCGGGTGATTGGGGCGTACGGCGAAATGCATGCGCTCCTGGTACAAGGCCTCGCTGAGGATGTCGGCGTCCTGGTAGCGGGGAGATGCCCGGCCCACCGCCACGTCGAGCTCGCGTTGGAGCAGTTGCTGGTACAGGCGGTCCATCGGGGCCTCGAGCAGCTCGATATTTGCTTGTGGCATCGTGGTCAGCAGGTTCAGGACGGCCCGCGGCACCACGCTGGCGACCGCCGCGCCGGAGGCCCCCACCACGGCGCGGCCGCTGCTGCCGCTGCGCAGGGCCCCCATCTCGTCGCGGGCACGGTCGAGTTCGTTGCCGATTCGCTCCGCGAATTGGATCAGCGTGCGGCCGTAGTCCGTGGGCCGCAGACCGCGGGCGTGCCGCTCGAACAGGGGCAGGCCGATGTCGGTCTCCAGCTCTTTCAGCCATTTCGACAGCGCCGGCTGCGTCATGTGCAGCTGCTCGGCCGAGCGGCTGATGTTCTGCGTGGCGGCGAGGCTCTGCAGCACTTGCAGCTGGCGCAGCCTGAGTCGATTGGTCCAGTCCATGAGATCAGATATACAGTTAAAGGTATGGATTAGACCAATTAGTCATTTCCCAGGGAATACCTTGCGTGCCAATACTGGGGAACAAACTATCAGGAGACTGGCCATGATCCGCAACGCCGTTCCCGCGCTGCTTCTTTTTGCCTGCGCGATGGGCGCCCACGCACAGGATCCTGTTTACCCCAGCAGGCCCATCAAGCTGATCGTCGGCTACACGCCTGGCGGCTCCAACGACGTGGTTGCACGAATCGTCGCCAAGCGGCTCCAGGAAAGCCTTGGCCAACCGGTCACTGTCGAAAACCGCCCCAGTACCGGCGCGATCGTGGGCGCCGTCGTGACCGCCAAGGCGCCGCCCGATGGATACACCCTGATGATCGGCGCGAGCGGTCCGATCGTGATCAATCCCGCGACCTACCAGAGCCTGCCGTATTCGCCGCAGAAAGACTTCATCCCGATCTCCCTGGTGGCCAACTTCCCGCTGATCGTTTCGGTGAAGGCGGACTCCGGGCTGCAAACCATCGCCGATCTGGTGAAGTACACCAGGGAGAACCCGAAGCTCGCCAACTACGCGTCGAGCTCCTCCACCTTCCGGCTGGCGTCCGAACTGCTCAAGGAGCGCACTGGAATCGTCGCGGAGCACGTGCCGTATAAGGGCAGCGCCGACTCCACGCAGGCGGTGGCCTCCGGCCAGATCACCTTCAGCATGCTCGATCCGGGCCCCGCTGCAGGTGCCATCAAGGGCAACCTGCTGCGCGGCATCGCCGTGACGTCGGAACAGCGGATGGGCGCCTATGCCAATGTGCCTACGCTGAAGGAGCAGGGCGTCGATCTGCAGATCAAGTTCTGGATCGGCCTGTTCGCGCCGGCCGGCACCCCGGCCCCGATCATCAAGCTGCTGGAGCGCGAAACAGCCAAGGCAGTCGCCAATGCCGAAAGCGTCAAGAGCATGGAGCAGCTCGGACTCGAACCTGCTTCCAGTTCGTCGGAAGCTTTTGCCCAGCAGATCGGCCGCGAGATCCAGTCCTGGACGGCTCTCGCAAAACAGAAAAACATCAAATCTGAGTGACCATGCAAAGCAATCCGGCAGCGTCCTATCGCGCGCCGCGTCTCTACATCGGGGGCGAATGGCGCACCGGGTCGGCTCAGACGAGCAACCCGATCATCAACCCCGCCACCGAGGAGGTGATGGCCGAACTGCGGCATGCATCCGCGCAGGACCTCGAGGCGGCACTCGTTGCCGTCGAACAAGGGTTCGCGGTCTGGCGCAAGACGCCCGCAGCCGAACGGCAGCGAATCCTGTTGCGCGGAATGGAGATCCTGCGGTCGCGCCGCGAGGAAGTCGCGTACTGCCTCACGCTGGAGCAGGGCAAGCCGCTCGCGCAGGCCCGCTCGGAAGTGGACGTCGCGGCCGGCATGGTGCAGTGGTACGCGGAGCAGGCTCGCCGCGCCTATGGGCGGATCCTGCCTGGACCGGCTGAGGACACCGACTACGAGGTGCGCAAGGAGCCGGTCGGGCCCTGCCTGCTGCTGTCCCCCTGGAACGTTCCTCTGATCCTGGCGGCACGCAAGATCGGCGGGGCGCTGGCCGCCGGCTGCTCCTGCATCATCAAGCCGCCCGAAGAAACCCCGGCTGCCGTGGCCAAGATGGTCGAGTGCTTCATCGAGGCCGGCGTGCCCCCGGGTGTCATCAACCTGGTGTTCGGAATTCCGCAGGCGATCTCCGAGCAGCTGATCGCATCGGACATCATCCGCAAGGTTTCGTTCACCGGCTCGGTCGGTGTCGGCCAGCAGCTTGCGCGGCTTGCCGCCGGCGGGCTGAAACGTATGACGCTGGAGCTCGGCGGCCATTCGCCCGTGATCGTTTTCGACGACGTGGACGTCGATGCGTGCGTGCGGCAGCTCGTCGCTGCGAAGTTCCGCAATGCGGGCCAGCTTTGTCATGCGCCGACCCGGTTCTTCGTGCAGAAAGCAGTCTATGGCCGCTTCGTTGATCGATTCGCCCAAGCCGCGGCGAAGCTGCAGGTGGGCGACGGACTGGACGAGCGCACCGAGATGGGCCCGCTGGCCAACGCGCGCCGTGTCAGTGCCATCAGTGAACTCGTCGAGGCGACTAAAGCCAAGGCGACCTTGGTCGCGGGAGGTTCCCGTGTCCTGGAGCGTGGCTATTTCTTCTCGCCCACGGTTTTTGCCGATGTGGAGCTCGATGCGCGCGCGATGCGCGACGAGCCGTTCGGCCCGATCGCCTTGATTCGCTCCTTCGACATGCCGGCCGAAGCTTTGCAGATGGCGAACGCCACGCGCTTCGGACTGGGCTCCTACGTGTTCACGGACTCGGCTCGCCTGCAGCGCCAGATGGTCGACGGACTGCGCGTGGGTAGCGTAGCGATCAACAGCACCATCGCCACCGTGGCCGAGGCGCCGTTCGGTGGCGTCGGGGACAGTGGCTACGGCTACGAAAGCGGTGAAGAAGGGCTGGAAGGTTACCTGCACACAAAGTTCGTCCACCGTACCCAAGCCGTATGAACCTGTCCGACATTCTGCTGCCGGCCTCCGCCGACGCTGCACGCCAATCCACCGTCCGCGACGCCGTCTTCGACGTAATGCGTGCGTTCGGGGCCACCACGATCTTCGGCAATCCCGGGTCCACGGAACTGCCGATGTTCCGGGATTTCCCTGCGGACTTCCAGTACGTGCTGGGACTGCAGGAAGCCGTCGTTGTCGGCATGGCCGACGGCTACGCGCAGGTGAGCGGCAAGGTCGCCTTCCTCAACCTGCATTCGGCGGCCGGCGTGGGCAACGCCATGGGAAACCTGCACACCGCATTCAAGAACCGCTCGCCGCTGGTGATCATCGCCGGGCAGCAGGCGCGGTCCATCCTGCCGTTCGATCCCTACCTCGCATCCGAAGAGGCCACCGAGCTGCCAAAGCCGTACGTCAAGTGGAGCATCGAGCCGGGCCGTGCCGAAGACGTGCCGCAGGCTATCGCCACGGCCTGCTACCGGGCGCTGCAGGCGCCTTGCGGGCCGGTGCTGGTGTCGGTCCCCTCGGATGACTGGGATCGCTTTGCAAGCCGGCCCGCTCAGCGCACGGTCAGCCGCAGCAACAGGCCCGACCCGACCGTGCTGGCCGAAGTGGCCGCCGCACTCGACGCCTGCGAGCGACCGGCATTCGTCGTCGGCGCCGAGGTAGACCGCGACGGCGCGTGGGACGACATGGTCGGGCTGGCCGAAGCCCATGGGGCAGCGGTGTTCAACGCGCCGATGTCGGCGCGCGCGGGTTTTCCGGAGGACCACCCGCAGTTCATGGGTTTCCTGCCGGCGGTCCGTGCGCAGATCGTGCAGAAGCTTGCCGGCTACGACCTCGTGTTCGTCATCGGGGCCCCGCTCTTCACCTATCACGTGGAAGGCGAAGGCCCGCACGTGCCGCCGCAGGCGTCCGTGTACCACCTGACGGAAGACGCGAACGCCGCCGCCCGTGCACCATTGGGCGTGGCGGTGGTCGGAGGACTCGGCCTGTCATTGCGCGACCTGCTCGCCACGTCGCAGCCGCCACGAAGGACGCTGCCTGCCCTGCGCCCCCCTGTGCCGCTGGCCGAAGCGAGCGACCCCATGACCCAGGCTTACGTGCTGCAGACACTGGCCGGACTGCGAGGCCCCGACGACATCGTCGTCGAGGAAGCGCCGACGGCACGGATCCACATGCAAGCCTACCTGCCGATGGTCCGGCCGAGGTCGTTCTTCACGATGGCCAGTGGCGGGCTCGGGTACGGCATGCCGGCCGCGGCAGGTATCGCGATGGCGCTGCCTGGTCGCAAGGTCATCGGGCTCATCGGGGACGGATCGAGCATGTACGCGATCCAGACCTTGTGGACGGCGGTGCAGTTCAACCTGAACGTCACCTACCTGGTGCTGAACAACCGCAAGTACGGGGCGATGAAGCGCTTTGGCGGTGTGCTCGGCTTTCCGGCCGGTGCGCACCTGCCCGGCACCGACTTGCCCGGATTGGACTTTGTCGCCCTCGCGCAAGGGCATGGCTGTCCCGCCGAGCGGGTCGACCAGCCGGGAGACCTCGCCGCCGCCCTTGCCGATGCGCTGGGCCATGCGGGCCCGAGGCTGGTGGAGGTGATCGTCGCTTGAGGTTGCCCCGTGATCTTCGCGCTGGATGATTTCGAGGCAGTGGCGCGCAAGCGCCTGCCTCGCTGCCTCTACGGGTTCGCCGCGAACGGCTCGGAGCGAGGGGCCTCGGTCCACGCCAATGCGCAGGCGTACCAGCGCTGGGGGTTCATGCCACAAACCCTCGTTGACGTTTCGAACATTCGGCAGGACTGTTCGTTGTTCGGCAGGCGCTACGCATCACCCGTCGGCGTCGCGCCCATGGGTGGCTGCGCGCTGTTTGCCCATCGCGCGGACGAGGCGCTGGCAGCCGCTGCCCACGCACAGCGGGTTCCGTTCGTGCTCAGCGCCGCGTCGAGTACACCGCTGGAGCGCGTGCTGGAGGTGGCGCCGGCGACCTGGTACCAAGGCTACATGCCAGGCGAAGAAGGACCCATCACCTCACTGCTGGCGCGCCTGAAGGCCGCGAAGGTGGAAGTCCTGGTGCTGACGGTCGATGTGCCGGTCGCGTCGAACCGCGATCGCGATCGAAGGCTGGGGTTTTCGGTGCCGCTGCGGCCGACGCTGCGCCTGGCCATTGACGGCCTGATGCATCCGCGCTGGCTGGCGGGCACCTTCGTGCGGACCCTCCTGGCCGACGGCGTGCCGCTGCTGCCGAACTTTTCGGCAGAAGGTCCGGCGCGCCCGATCATCGCCGCGCCGTCGCCAGTGGCGCGGCAGCACCGCGACCGGTTCACCTGGGATCACGTGCGGCTGGCCCGCAGGCTCTGGCACGGCAGGCTGGTGCTGAAGGGGGTCCTGTCGCCGGCAGACGTTGGCCGGGCTGCTGAAGCGGGCGCTGACGCCGTCATCCTCTCCAACCACGGCGGGCGGCAACTCGATGGCGCGGTGGCGCCGCTCGACGTGTTGCCGCAAGCGGTCGAAGCGGCCGGCGCCATGCCGGTCTGCATCGACGGAGGCGTGCGGCGCGGAACCGACGTGCTCAAGGCGCTGGCGCTGGGCGCGCGGATGGTCTTTGTCGGCCGTCCGATGCTCTATGCGGCTTCGGTGGCTGGCCAGCGCGGCGTCGAGGCTGCCATCCAGATCCTGCGCGCCGAGATCGCGACGAGCCTGGCACTGCTCGGATGCGTGAGCGCCGACAGGCTCTGCCGCGATCACCTGCGGGCGCTTTGAGCCGTGCGCGGCAGCGATGCAACTCCTTCACGCCCTTGGGCAGCAGAGTGTCATCGGGCGCTTGCAGGCGAATGGTTCAAGGGTTGACGGTGATTCCCGGCTTGGTCGCGTTGACGCTGAAGGCGGGCATCTGGAGCCGGTTGGCCAGCGGGCGGACGGTCTCCCACTGCGTGCCGGTCATCGGGCTGGCGACGCCCAAGTCGCCTTCACTGGCGAACTTGCGAAACCGCAGCACGGCTTGCCCTGGGTCGGTGGACGAGCCCTGCACGTCGAGTGTGGCGACGCCCTCGTTGTTGAACGCAAGGTGAATGTTGCCGAACGTCGCTTGCACGCAGTCGGCGAGCTCATGCACCGACTGCGGGTCGGAGACGTCGCACTGCCGTCGTGCCACGTGCAGGCCATCCTCAGCAAGCGGGTTGCGAAGGTGTCCAGTCGAGCCTGCGGGATGTCGGCAAGCACCACGTTCACGCCCTTGCGGGAAAAAAAGTTCGGCGGTGGCGGCGGCAATGGCGGAAGCGGCCCCGGTCACGATGGCTGTCTTGCCAGCCCGGTTGGTGGTTATGGCTTTTAAGCTCCGGAATGTTGTTGATGCTGTTGTCGTGGCCGGCATCCTGCTAGAGATTGGCCCAGCCGCCCGCCAGCGGTGTCGTGCCCGTTCCGTTTACGCTCAAGGCATCGCCGAGGCTGCCGTTCGAATCGCCGTCGCCACTGAAGACGAGGCGGCCGTTCCATGCCTGGCCCATGGGCAGGCGGAGATGAAACTTGATCGCGTCGGGGCTGGCCGTCGGTGCCGGTGCGCTCGTCGATGGCGCCAATCACTTCGCAATGCTCCGGCAGGGCTGGGACTGCGCCGGTCGCCGCCGTCGCCCGCCGGACACCGGCGCTGACGACTTTGTGGTCGCACTGACGCTCCGAGGGCCTTGCAAGGCTGCGCGGTGCCGAAGGTTCTCGCCGCTGCAGGCGGCGTGGCGCGCCGGCCGACATCGCTGCTGGTGGCGAAGCCGGCGAGCGCCACCGCAGCGCCAAGGGCGAGCTGCTGGATTGATGCATGTGAGTCTTGCCCCGGCACGCCGCGTCGCCGGCGGAGTGCAGCGTGCTTCGCGCCTTACTCGGGCTTGATGTTGGCCGCCTTTGCGACCGCGGTCCAACGCGTGATGTCGCTCGCGATGCGGCGGCCGAGCGCGGCCGAGTCGGCGTCGCCCGGATCCAGGCCGAAGCCGCGCATCTTTTCGACGGTCTCCTTCTCCTTCAAGATCTCGGCGACGGTCGCGCGCAGCTTGACCAGCACGGGCTCCGGCGTACCCTTGGGCGCCATCAGCGCGGTCCAGATCGGGATGTCGTAGCCGGCGTAGCCGGACTCGGCGACGGTCGGCACGTCGGGCAGGGCAGCCGAGCGCTTGCCGGTGGTCACGGCCAGCGCCTTGAGCTTGCCGCCCCTGACCTGGGCCACGACCGCCGGGCTGTCCAGGACGCCCACCTGGATCTCGCCACCAAGGAGGCCGGTCACCACCGGGCCCGAGCCCTTATACAAGATGTGGTTGAACTTCACGCCGGCCGCAGCGGCCAGCGTTTCAGCGACCAGCACAAACGAGGTGCTCGGGGTGCCGTGGTCCAGCCTGCCGTCCTTCGACGTCTTCGAGAACTGCACCAGTTCGGCCAGGTTCTTCACCGGCAGCGTGGCGTTCACCGTGACAACTAGGGGAAACGATCCGAGCATCGCGATGGGTTCAAAGTCCTTGACCGGGTCATACGGCAGATTCTTCATCAACACCGGGTTGGTCGTGAGCCCGCCGCTGGAGGACACAAGCAGGGTGTAGCCGTCGGGGCTGGCCTTGGCGACAGAATCGTTGCCGATCGATGAGTTCGCACCCGGCTTGTTCTCCACGATGAAGCTCTGCTTGAGCTTCTCCTGCAGTTTCTGGGCGATCAGGCGCGCCAGGATGTCGTTGGTGCCGCCGGGCGCGAAGCCGACGACGATCTTCACCGGCTTGTCAGGGTAGGCCTGCGCGGCTGCCTGCGGGGCGTGCAGCGCGAGGGCCGTGAGCGCTGCGGCGGCTACGACACGGTAGATGGCGCGCAGTCTGCGGCGGGCGGAAGAAAGGCCATGAAGCATGCGGATGTCTCCTGCAAATTTTGACGAAGATCGAGGTCGGTCGTTGTCCATACCGCGGATCGCCTGTCCATCTTATGAGCGGAGATTGATCCACGTCAAATTTCGGATGTGTAGTCCGTAGTGCGGACTACGCCGCCTATCTCGCTGGTTTTCCTGGCTTGCCGAACCCGAGGGCCTCCGAAAGCTTGAGCGACTCCTCGAGAATGAGGTTGGCGATGGCCTTCTGGCGCCCGGCGTCGAGCCGGACCTCCGGCCCGAAGACGCCAATGGAGCCCGCGACACGACCATTGCTGTCGAAGAACGGCGCGGCGACGGCAACCGCGCCGGGGATCAGTTCGCTGCGGCTGGTGGAGTAGCCGCGCTTGCGGGTGGCGCTCAGTTCCGACTCGAGCTCCTTGAGGTCGAGATCGGTGCCTTGCGCGCAGACGCGGAGTTGCTCGCGGGTGGGCTCCAGGTACGCGAGGATGGCGCGGCCGGTGGCGCCCCGCACGATGCGTTCCGTGTGCCCGACGCCGCGCTTGAAGTTCAGCGGCTGGGGGCTGGGGAGTTCCGCCACGCAGACGCGCATGTTGCCCTGCAGGACATGCAGCGCCACGGTTTCGCTGGTTGCCTGCCAGATGCGGCGCAGCACCGGCTCGGCCACCGCGCCCACATCCAAGGTGGATTTCCACACATGCGATAGCTTCGCCACGGCCGGCCCGAGGCGGAAGCGCTGCGGCTCGCCCACGGACACCAGGAAGCCGCTCTCCTCCAGCGTGTACAGCAGCCGGTACAGGGTGGGCCGCGACAGGTCGACCCGCTTGAGCAGCGCGCCGGCGGAGAGCTCGGGATCGTCCTCGGTGAAGGCAAGCAGGATTTCGAGTGCGCGCCCCACGGCGCGCACGTTCTCGTTCTTTTCGACGGTAGCCATTGATCCGGGGATTCAGTTGGGATCGTCATTATGTCCACCATGCGGACAGATTGACCACGCAGGTTAAAAGTCCGTACAATGGATTTCATGTCCGACAAGCGGACTAACGCTGAGGATCAAGGTGACTCGTCCCGTCATTCCCGTCACGCTCCTGTTCGCCGATGGCGTGTCCCACCGGCTCGCTGTTCCGCGCGGCGGCAACCTGGTCGAGGCGGCCATCGAAGCGGGGTTGAACCTGCTGACCGACTGCTCCAACGGGCAATGCGGAACCTGCACCGCGCAGCTGGTGTCGGGGTCGGTGGACCTGGATGACTACGACCCCGCCGTCCTCCCCGACGACGACCGCGCCTCCGGCACCGTCCTGCCGTGTGTCTGCCGCATCAACTCGGCGTGTGCGATCGAGTTGCCTTACGACTCCACGGAAGCCATGAGCGACGAGCCGGCGCCGGTTTCCGCGCAAGTGACGGCGGTGGAACAGGTAGCCAGCGAAACCTTTCGCGTCGAGCTGAAGGCTACGGAAGCCGTCGTCTTCGAACCCGGCCAGTACGTTCGCATCACGCCTGCCGGTGCCGATTTTCACCGCTCGTACTCGATGGCCAATGCCCCCGGATCCGAGCGCCTGGAATTTTTCGTACGCCTGGTGCCGGGTGGAGCGTTCTCCGAGTGGCTGGGTGGCGCCAAGCCTGGCGACCGGGTGGAGCTGAGCGCGCCACACGGCACGTTCTTCCTGCGCGACGAGGCGCGGCCGCGCCTGTTCGTCGCCGGCGGCACGGGCGTCGCTCCTTTTCTATCGATGCTGCGCTCCATGGCCGGACATCCGCCACCGCACCGAACGACCCTTCTGATCGGCGCACGCACGCCGGGCCACCTGTTCGCACTCGATGAGCTGAACAACCTGGGCGAGCAGCTCAACGACGTCCACTTGCAGATCGCCGTGGAGCAGGAGGCGCAACCGGGCTGCCACGCCGGCTATGCCACGGAGCTGATTGGCCACCTCGGCCTGGACCCGACCACCCGCGTGTACCTGTGCGGCCCGCCGCCGATGGTGGAGGCCGGCCGCAGGGCGGCCGAGGCCGCCGGGCTCAAGCGTGGCGACGTCCTCTGCGAACGCTTTGCCTGACCCACATTGATCCGAAGAGAGAAACGCATGATCCCGATCACCACCGAATCCCGCTACAACGCGATGATCAAGCTGCGCGAAGGCAAGATCAGCCGCGAGATCTTCTCCGACAAGGAGATCTACGCGGAGGAACTTGAGAAGGTCTTCACCCGCGCGTGGCTGTTCGTCGGCCACGAGAGCCAGGTGCCCAACCCGGGCGACTTCTTCACCTCGCGCATGGGGGCCGAGTCGGTGATCCTGGCGCGCGACAAGAAGAAGAAGGTCCACGTCTTCCTGAACTCATGCCGCCACCGCGGCATGAAGGTGTGCCAGTACGATCACGGCAACACGCAGCTGTTCACCTGTCCCTACCACAGCTGGAGCTACACCACCGACGGCAAGTTGTTCGGCGTGCCGCAGTTCAAGCAGCTGTACGAGGGCTGCATGGAAAAGCAAGAGTGGTCGCTGATCGAGCCTCCCAAGATGGAGGTCTATAAGGGCACTGTCTGGGCTTCGTGGGACAAGGACGCTCCCGACCTGATGACCTACCTTGGCGACGCCAAGCTGCACCTCGACTTGGCGCTGGATTGCCGCGACGGCCGCGAAGGCGGCTCGGAAGTGCTGGTGGGCGTGCACAAATGGATCATCCCGTGCAACTGGAAGTTCGCCGCCGAGAACTTCCTGGGCGACACCTACCACAATGTCAGCCACCGCTCGGTCGACCTGATCGGCATCGGCCCGAGCGCCGAGGCGGGCGTGAAGGGTCGGCGTGACAACGAGATGGACAAGGCCCAGCACGTCTGGGCCAACTTCCCCGCCGGCCATGGCGTGCACAGCGCGATCATGCCCGAGGACTGGGAGTTCCTGAACACGTACCAGAACAACCCGGTGGTGGCGGAGTACTTCCGTGAAGCGCACACCAGGCGCAGGGAACGCCTGGGCGCCGAGCAGAGCCGCCTGATTCCCTTCGTCGGCACGATCTACCCCAACGTATCGTTCCACGGCAACCA
>NZ_JAQGLS010000158.1 GCF_028292805.1 Ramlibacter sp.
GCCGCCATCGCGGGCGCGCTCGGTGCGCGCGGCGCGGGCGCGCGGCGGCGGTTCCTTGATCACCACGCCAGTGGGCCGCAGCGAAGGCGACATGACCGAGGCGAGCCGGATCGGCGACGCGCTCGGCACCGCACCGGCGCCGGCCGAGCGGGCGGCGGCGGCGGCTAGCACCGGGTCCGTGGGCATGGCCGGCAGCAGCGTGTAGGCTCGGGTGACGGTGCTGCCGCAACCGATGCGCAGCGAGACGGTGACCACCGGCTCGCTGATCAGAAGCCCCGACGCGATGCGGACCATGCGGTCGCCCGCCGGCCCACCGACGCTGGCGCGCACCTGGTCGCGCGGCAGGCGCTGCTCGCCATAGAAAACGTCGGCCTGGACGCACTCGTCGCGGCTGTCCGCCGAGGCAAAGCGCGCCGGCACCGACAACTCCAGGGGCCGTCCGATCCAGGGGTCGGAGACGACCGACCCGAGCGACTGGGCCGCCACCGGCAAGGCCATTCCCATCGGCACCAAAGCCGCGAGCAAGGTTGCGCGCGTAAGCAATGATTTCATGGCTTTACGGACTGTAAGAAGCTCGGCAGTGGCTTTCGTGTGGGAATGGCCGCGCTTTGCCCGTAGGACAAAACCTACTTACCGACCTTCTGCGCTGCGGCGAGTTCCTGCACCAGTTGCGAGGAGACATAGCGAGGACCCTCGAACAGGTAGATCGGAAAACCGGCGTAGGTGGCGAGCTGGGGACGCAGCTCGGCGAGTGTAGCTGGACGAAACCCGCCGCCCTGCTTGGGCCGGAACGCCTCGGCGATGACGCGCACCCGGTCGCGCCCGAGCCGGCGTGCCAGCACGTTGGCGTAGTGCCTGGCCACGAACGGCTCGCGCGCATGCACGCCGACGCCGTCCTGGAAAAACACGCCGACGTGCGGTGGCAGCCACTCGACCAGGCTTTGCGCCAGTTCCTCCGGCCCGACGTTGGCGCTGTCGTAGACGCTGATCCACAGCGGCGTGGGCAGCTCGCCCAGCAGCGGCTTGAGGAACGGCGCCTCCATCCAGGTCGGGTCGATCTCGACCGGGAAGTACCAGGCGGTGACGTTGACCGGGGGCGGCTTGGTCGCCAGCTGCGCCGACATCTTCACCAGCCCCTCGATGTCGGCGCGCGCCTTGCGCTCGTCGAAGTGGCCCGCCAGGCCCAGAATCACTTCCCTGGCCCAGGGCTGGGCCCCGATGTGCTTCCAGTCGGGCATCTTCGCGCCCGGCGCCAGCGTCGTGCCCTCGACGAACGCGAGGTCGTCGACGGCCGACCACTGCACCAGCAGCCGGTGCACCCCGAGCTTTTCCCAGTCGCCGCGCGGCTGGGTGTTCTCGTTGTCGATCTGCCAGACGATCCCCTCGATGGGCGGCACCACCGGCGAGGCGCAGCCGGCCAGCAGCGCCGCCGCCAGCAGCAGCCCGGGAAAGGCACTGCGCATCATCAGTACGACAGGAAGGTGTTCAGGTACAGGCCGCGCAGGCGGTCGTCACCCTTGATGCGGGCGCGATACTGCAGCGTCACGTCCCAGTACGAGCGCGGCGCGTGGTAGGTGTCCTCGCGAAACCAGTGCCGCAGGCTCACGCCCGGACCGGCGCCGGCCGAGACCTTGGAGACCGGGTCGTTCGAGCTGTATTCGGCCATCACCACGCCGTGCGGATAGAGCACGGTGCGGCCGCTGTTGCCCACCAGGTAGCTGCGCCCGAACATCACCTGCCCGACCCCGTAGTCGGTGCCCGCCTCCAGGTAGCGGCCGACCTCGGCGGAGATCCGCGTGGTCCACCAGCTGGGCATGTCGACCCGCAGGTCGCTGCCGACGTCGAGCGAATAACCGATCTGCGCCAGCCAGTCGTCATTGACGTTGCGGCCGAACACGCGGCTGAGCGACAGCACCACGTTGTGCGCCGTCAGCGGCTTCCAGCGCGCGCCGATGCCGCCCTGGAAGCTGTCGCCGCCGGTGAAGCCGGCGCCGCCGCCGTTGTCCAGCGTGGCGAAGCCGCGAGCGAACAGCTCGACGAACTTGCCGTTGCGATAACCCCAGGGCCGGTAGTAGGCCTCCACGCCGGCCTGCGTCGAGCGGTCGCTGACCGGCCCGCCGACGTTGCCGAAGCCGGGCTCGATGCCGGCACCGTTGCGCATGGTCAGCGAAGCCAGCACGCCCCAGCGGCGCGAGACGTCGGAGATGGTGCGGCGCGTGTCGAACACCATCTGCGGCTCCATCCGCAGCTGCAGCCCGTTGACGGCGTCGATGGCGCGCTTGAAGTAGTTGACGGCCTCGTGGTCCTCATGCCGGCGCATCGCGGTGTAGCCGGCATCCAGCAGCGAGGCCGGCGGCAGCGCGCCGGCGGCATCCGCCTGCGCGAAGGCGATCCGGGCCGCCTCGTCGTCGCCGATGCGGCTGGACAGGTAGGCATAGTCCAGGCGGCTTTGCGGCGTGGCTAGGGCCGCCGGCACGGAGGCCAGGCGCTCGCGCGCCTCGCGCGTGCGGCCCAGGTCCGCCAGGATCGAGGCCTGGGCGGCGACCGCCAGCTGGCCCGAGGCCAGCGCGGCCCGCGCGTCCTCGTTGGCGCCGTTCCCGTCGCC
>NZ_JAQGLS010000241.1 GCF_028292805.1 Ramlibacter sp.
CTCTACCTGCGCGACGACTACCACGGCTGCCGCGCGATGCTGCAGCAAGAGAACGCGCGGCTGCAGGCCCAGCCGCCGTCCGCCGGCATGCCGCGCATCGAACTGCGGCGCGGGGCCGGCGCCTACATCTGCGGCGAAGAGTCCGCGATGATCGAGTCGATCGAAGGCAAGCGCGGCATGCCGCGCCTGCGCCCTCCCTACGTGGCGCAGGTCGGCCTGTTCGGCCGGCCGACGCTGGAACACAACTTCGAAACCCTGTACTGGGTGCGCGAGCTGCTCGAGCGCGGTGCCGACTGGTTCTCCAGCCAGGGCACCAACGGCCGCAAGGGCCTGCGCTCGTTCTCGGTCTCGGGCCGCGTCAAAAGCGCGGGCGTCAAGATCGCACCGGCCGGCAGCACGATCCAGGAGCTGATCGACGAGCACTGCGGCGGCATGCAGGACGGCCACCAGTTCTATGCGTACCTGCCCGGCGGCGCGTCGGGCGGCATCTTGCCGGCCAGCATGAACGAGATCCCGCTGGACTTCGACACGCTGCAGCCGTACGGCTGCTTCATCGGCTCGGCCGCCGTCGTCGTGCTGTCAGACAAGGACAGCGCGGTGGGCGCGGCGCGCAACCTGATGCGTTTTTTCCGCGAAGAGTCTTGCGGCCAGTGCACGCCTTGCCGCGCCGGCACCGCCAAGGCGCTGGCGCTGATCCAGAGCACGCGCTGGGACGTGCCGCTGCTGGCGGAGCTGTCGCAGGTGATGCGCGACGCATCGATCTGCGGGCTGGGCCAGGCCGCGCCGAATCCGGTCGATTGCGTGGTGAAGTATTTTCCGCATGAACTCGGGTGATCCCGTCATTCCCGCCTCCGCGGGGACGACGAAAGTCCAGGAAGGACAACCAGATGAACGCCGTCACTCGCGCCGAAATGGCGCTGATCCAAGCCCCGGTCGTCCGCTTCATGCTGAACGGCCAGGAGATCGTCGCCCGCGCCGATGAAACGCTGATCGAGGTGGCCGATCGCACCGGCGTCGAGATTCCCCGTCTTTGCTACAAGCCGGGCCTGGACACCGCTGGCAACTGCCGCGCCTGCATGGTGGAGGTCAAGGGCGAGCGGGTGCTGGCCCCGAGCTGCTGCCGCTTCCCGACCGAAGGCATGGTGGTCGACAGCGCCAGCCCGCGCGCCGTGGCCTCGCAAAAGATGGTGCTGGAACTGCTGCAGTCCGACATGCCCGAGGCCGACTACACGCGCCACAACGAAGTGGATGACTGGTCGCTCAAGCTCAACCTGGGCAAGCCGCGCTTCCCGGCCCGTGGCCAGGTCGGCCCCGACCTGACGCATCCGGCCATCGCCGTCAACCTCGACGCCTGCATCCAGTGCACGCGCTGCCTGCGCGCCTGTCGCGACGAACAGGTCAATGACGTGATCGGCCTGGCCTACCGCGGCGAGCACGCAAAAATCGTGTTCGACATGGACGACGCCATGGGCGTCTCCACCTGCGTGGCCTGCGGCGAATGCGTGCAGGCCTGCCCGACCGGCGCCCTGATGCCGGCGCGCGAAGCCGCCCTGCCCGTGCCGGACAAGCAGGTCGCCTCGGTCTGCCCGTATTGCGGGGTCGGCTGCCAGCTCACCTACAACGTCAAGGACGACAAGATCCTGTTCGTCGAAGGCCGCGACGGCCCGGCCAACCACGGCCGCCTGTGCGTCAAGGGGCGCTACGGTTTCGACTACGCCAACCACCCGCACCGCCTGACGGTGCCCCTGATCCGCCGCGCCGACGCGCCCAAGCTGCCGCACGCCTTGCTCGAGCCGGACCGTGTGCTCGACGTGTTCCGCGAAGCCACGTGGGAAGAAGCGCTGGCCGTGGCCGCCGGCGGGCTGCGCAAGGTGCGCGACCAGGTCGGCCCCAAGGCGCTGGCCGGCTTCGGTTCGGCCAAGGGCAGCAACGAAGAGGCTTACCTGTTCCAGAAACTGGTGCGCACCGGCTTCGGCAGCAACAACGTGGACCACTGCACCCGCCTGTGCCATGCCTCCTCGGTCGCCGCGCTGCTGGAGGGCATCGGTTCGGGCGCCGTGTCCAACCCGGTCATGGACGTGACCAAGGCCGAGGTGATCATCGTGATCGGGGCCAACCCGACCGTGAATCACCCGGTGGCCGCCACCTGGATGAAGAACGCGGCGAAGAACGGCACCAAGCTGGTCGTGCTCGACCCGCGCTTTTCCGACCTCACGCGGCTTGCTTACCGCCACCTGCAGTTCAAGCCGGACACCGACGTCGCGATGCTCAATGCGATGATGCACGTCATCGTCGAGGAAGGGCTGGTCGACGAAGGCTTCGTCGCCGAACGCACCATCGGCTTCGACGAGCTGCGCGCCAACCTCGCGGACTACGGCCCCGACCTGATGGCGCCGATCTGCGGCATTCCGGCCGAGACGCTGCGCGAAGTGGCACGCCTGTACGCCACCTCCAAGGCCTCGATGATCCTGTGGGGCATGGGCGTGTCGCAGCACGTGCACGGCACCGACAACGCGCGCTGCCTGATCGCGCTGGCGCTGCTGACCGGCCAGATCGGCCGCCCCGGCACCGGCCTGCACCCGCTGCGCGGGCAGAACAACGTGCAAGGCGCTTCGGACGCCGGGCTGATTCCGATGATGCTGCCCGACTACCAGAAGGTGGTGGAGCCGCAGGTGCGCGCGCGCTTCGAGCAGGCCTGGAAGCTGGCGCCCGGCACGCTGGACGCGCAGCCGGGCCTGACCGTCGTCGAGGTGATGCACGCGGTGCACGCCGGCAGCCTGCGCGGCATGTACATCATGGGCGAGAACCCGGCGATGTCCGACCCCGACGCCAACCACGCCCGCGAGGCGCTGGCCAAGCTGGACCATCTGGTGGTGCAGGACATCTTCCTGACCGAGACGGCCTGCCTGGCCGACGTGGTGCTGCCGGCCAGCGCCTTCCCCGAGAAGACCGGCACCTTCACCAACACCGACCGGCTGGTGCAGATGGGCCGGCAGGCGGTGAACCCGCCCGGCGACGCCAGGCAGGACCTGTGGATCCTGCAGGAACTGGCGCGCGGCATGGGCCTGGACTGGAACTACAGCCACGTGTCGGAGGTGTTCGACGAGATGCGCCACACCATGCCCAGCATTGGCGGCATCACCTGGGAGCGGCTCGAGCGCGAGCATGCCGTCACCTACCCATGCATGAAGGAAGGCGATCCGGGCGAGTCGGTGGTGTTCGTCGACGACTTCCCGCGCGAAAGCGGCCGGGCCCGATTCGTGCCCGCCGACATCATCCCCGCCGCCGAGAAGCCGGACGCCGAGTTCCCCATGGTGCTGATCACCGGCCGCCAGCTCGAACACTGGCACACCGGCAGCATGACGCGACGCGCCACTGTGCTCGACGCGATCGAGCCGGACCCGGTGGCGCTGATCCATCCGCTGGACCTGGCGGCGCTGGGCGGCAAGCCCGGCGAGTTGCTGACGATCGAGTCGCGCCGCGGCAAGGTGAGCCTGTACGGCCGCGCCGACGAGAGCTCGCCGCGCGGCGCGGTGTTCGTGCCTTTCTGTTACTACGAGGCGGCGATCAACCGCGTCACCAACGACGCGCTCGACCCGGTGGCCAAGATCCCGGAGCTGAAGTACTGCGCGGTGCGGCTGTCGATGGGCGGCACGCCGCCGGAGCAATTGAGTTTCGGGGGCGGGCAGGCGCTGCGCAACCTGGGAGCGGGGGCGGCAGAAGGCAAACTGCGGGTAGCCAAACCGTGACATGCGTATGGCCGCAAGCTAGCTGCCGTAGTTGCCCGAGCAAGGCTTGCTGCTGCCGCCGGCGTTGCGCGGATGGCTACCTGAGGCGCATCTGGCGTATTCCATCGGCGACACAGTCGATAGTCTGGATTTGACGTCCGGCAACTCAGCATGAGCAGGGCTCGGCCGACGGAAGCCGCCGACGCATGGGCAGCCTGGCTGCGCGCGCTGCTGGGGTGATCCGCATCGAGGCGGTCTGGCTCGCGGTCGAGCCGCTGGACATGCGCGCGGGCACGGAAACCGTGTTAGCCGCGTGGTGCGTGTTCGGCGCGGCCCGCCCGCGGCGCCCAGTCGGAGCGATTCAGCGCCGAGCAGGCGCGAACTGCTGGAGGAAACCTTTGGCGCCGACCTGCAGGCGATGGCCGAAGAGCGCGAGGCGCTGCCCCCGGAGCCGGACGACAAGCGCGAGCGCCGCCCGCCCAAGCGTCGGGCCCTGCCGGCTGACCTGCCACGTCGGGAAGTGCACCATGAGCCGGAGAGCACTGTTTGCGCCTGCCGCTGCCAGATGAAGCGCATCAGCGAGGACGCCCACCCCCTGTGCGAGGGTGGAGCACGGGACGGCCAAGCCGGCTCTACCAAAGATCGCTTTCTGCCGGTACAGCGGCAGGTGATCGGCATGCTCGGCCACCAACACTTGGGCCACCGGCGCGCCGTGGGGATGCCCTTGTCGATGATGTGCGGGGCGGAGTTCCTGGGCCATCCCGGCGGTCGAGCCTGGCGCGGCGCGGTACCGCCGGGATCGGCCACCGCCAAGGCGGTCGACTTACAGCCTCGGGCGCTGGTGCGCCACATGGGCGACGGCAACCTGCCCGCGGACAACAACCGGGTCGAAAACCAAATACGACCGATTGCCATCGGGCGCAACAACTGGCCGTTTGCCGGCTCGCTGCGGGTGTGCAGGCGGGCCGCCGCGGTGATGAGCCTCGCGCACTCGGCCAAGCTGAACACGGCATGAACCGCATGCCTTCCTGAAGGGAATCAAGGGCTATTTCAGGCCCGCGTTGCCACACATTCCGACGGATCTTCCCGTTGCGGTCTGCAGCACCCACCACGCGCTGAAGGTGTTGCCTATCGCAATTTAGTGCTCGGGCCCAAAGCGGACGTCACCGGAGACTCTGTCCGTCAGCACTCCCCGCCGCACCGACTGAAGCAAGGCTGCTTTCGCGTTGCCTGGGTGCCGAGCGCAGGTCATGTCTTCAGCCTGCCCGGCTTTTCAGTCCAAGGCGCCGCAGCAGCTCCCGGTCCCGGGCGACGTCCGGGTTCCCGGTGGTCAGGAGCTTCTCGCCGTAGAAGATGGAGCTGGCGCCCGCGACGAAGCACAGGGCCTGCACGGCGTCGTCCATCTGCTGGCGCCCGGCGGAAAGCCGCACGCGAGCCCGCGGCATCGTGACGCGTGCAGCGGCAATGGTGCGCACGAACTCCAGCGGGTCCAGGTCCGGCTGGTCGGCCAGCGGCGTGCCTTCCACCTTCACCAGGTTGTTGATCGGCACCGACTCCGGATAGTCAGGCATGAGGTTCGCCAGCTGCGCGATCAGTTCGGCGCGCTGGCGGCGCGACTCGCCCATGCCGACGATGCCGCCGCAGCAAACGCTCAGACCGGCGTTGCGCACCCGCTCCAGCGTGGCCAGGCGATCCTGGTAGTCGCGCGTGCTGATGATGTTGCCGTAGAAGTCCGGTGAGCTGTCGAGGTTGTGGTTGTAGTAGTCGAGCCCCGCATCGCGCAGCGTCCGGGCGTGGCCCTCTTCCAGCATGCCGAGCGTGGCGCACGCTTCGAGGCCCACCTCCTTGACGGCGCGAACGAGTTCCGCGACGGCCTCGACGTCGCGGTCCTTCGGTGCGCGCCACGCCGCGCCCATGCAGAAGCGCGTGGCGCCCGCCTCGCGTGCGCGTTCTGCAGCGGCACGCACTTCCGCCACCGCCATGAGCTTGCCGGCGGTGACGCCTGTGTCGTAGTGCACGGACTGGGGGCAGTAGCCGCAGTCCTCCGGGCAGCCACCGGTCTTGACCGATAACAGCGTGGCGAGCTCGATCTCCGCCGGGTCGTGATACTGGCGGTGAATAGTTTGCGCCTGGAACAGCAGTTCGGGGAACGGCAGGTCCAGCAAGGCCTGCACGGCCGCGGGGTCCCAGCGGAGAGCTTGAGCCGCCGGCAAGGCGGAACGGGGATGGAAGTGCAGCGGCTGCGCCGCTGCTGCATCGGCAGAATGGTTCAAGGGAGTTGTCCTTCAGATGGCGTGGG
The DNA here is from genome assembly GCF_028292805.1 of Ramlibacter sp. Classification (GTDB taxonomy): domain Bacteria; phylum Pseudomonadota; class Gammaproteobacteria; order Burkholderiales; family Burkholderiaceae_C; genus Ramlibacter. The sequence continues at coordinate 6,028 of NZ_JAQGLS010000241.1, forward strand.
GTGGGTGCACCCCACCGGACCCGGCGCCGGTGGGGTGCACGCTCCGAGCACCGACGGCGCATTTTAGCCAGCGCCGGCGCCAGCAATGGGAGCCTGCGGTAGAAGAACGGCTGACCGAGCGTCAGATCGGAAATCCACCCTGCTGGCGAGCGGCGAGTCCTCCAAGGAGATCTGTTTCCATTGGAATGGGCCACGCCGCCGGGGCCACCGGCGCGGGCAAGGGAACCGATACGAACTCTGCACGTACGCTCGGCGCCGCAGCGCCCTTCGCCTCGCCACGTGTGCACCATGTTGGCGTTGATGCCGTTCGCCAGCGCCACTTTGGCCACCGATGTTCCAGGCTGCTGGCGCTCAGCGAGCAGCCGTGCCTCGGATTGCGCCGGGTACGCCGCGCACACGCGCGCGCTTCTTCGTCTCGATTGGGTCCATCAAAGCCTCTGGTGGGCACGATCCTTCCCTCTTCGGCGCTACGCCTCAAGATGGGATGGCCGCACGCTTGAGCCGGCTGCAGCGCGGGTGCAGAGTGGAAACGCGTGTGCACGGCGTTGAACCTGCGAAGGATGTGCGCCTTGAGAGCGTTCTGAAGCTGCAAAAGGCCAGCGTGCAAGTGTCGCAAGTGCGCCCACCAAAACCGCGGGCATCGCCGGCCATGCGAAAAACCGGTTCGCCGGCACCATGAAAGCATGCCCTCGGCGGCCTCAAAAGCTTCTGCCGCCCAAGCTCCTAGGCCCGTTGTTCGCGGAAGTCCCAGGCGCAGACTTCGAGCAGTTCTTCCAGCACCTGCAGCACCAGCTCCGGCTGCGACAGCTGCGGGAAGTGGCCGCTCCTGTGCGCGATCACCTGCTCGCCCATCGGTGACAGCCGCGCCAGGTCCTGCTGGTGCGCACGCTTGGCGCCGAGCGCACCCGGCGACAGCATCGAGACGCGTGGCGTCAGCCCGCCAGTCAGCACGCGAAGCGGCACCGGCGGGAACGGCCCGGCCGTCGCGATCTCGCGCACCAGCCGCTCGACGCCTTGCAGTTCGGCGTGCACGTTGCGCTGGAACAGCCGCCGCGGCACCTCCAGCACGCGGCCGAGCGCGCGCACCAGCTGGCTCTCGTGCTTGCGCAGCACCTGGCGGTCGTCCGGGTGGGTGGCCTCCAGGAACAGCACCCCCGCCACCTCCTGCGGATAGCGGCGCGCGAACAGGTTGGCGTACAGGCCGCCGAGTGAATGGGCGACCAGCAGGTACGGCGGCTGCACGCGGGTGTGCGCCAGCAGCTCGCGCAACGAGCCGAGCACCAGTTCGCCGTCCTGCCGCGCCTGCGGCGCGTCGCTGCCTTGCATGCCGAAGCGGTTCCAGCCGAACACCGTGCCCAGCCGCGCGACAGCCGGAAACAGTGGCCGCCAACCCGTCAGGCTGACGCCCGCGCCGCTGAACAACAAGATGCTGGGCCCGCGGCCCGAGATCATGTAGCTCAGGCGCCCGTTGCGCGTCTGCAGTGCCCGGGCGGGCGGCAGCGGGCCGGTTCGCGGGCCCACGAAATCGGCCAGCCGCGCGGCTTCAAGCACCATCGGGCCGGTCCTCGGTCTTGTCGGCGCCCTCCTGCGGGCGCTGCATGGGGAACGCAGGCGCGTCGGCCAGGTCGATGGACGCGCCGGGATCTTCCTCGCCGGCAACGGAGCTGGTCAGGTCGATGGGGTCGCCGGGTTGAGCCGGCGGGGCAAGGGGATGGGCGTTGGCCATATTGGCTCCAGTGATGGGCCATCGTAAGCAGCGCCGGAGCGGCAATGCGTAGGATTGAACCACGCGACCATGAAGTTACCCCGTGGTCGCAATTGAAACGAAAAAGATGAGCCTCGGCTGCCTCAGCGGCCGCGCCAGACCGGCGGTCGCTTCTCGACGAATGCCTGCACGCCTTCGTGGAAATCGGCGCTGCCGTAGCACTCGCGGATCAGGTCTTCGGCGTCGGGCACATCCTGCCGCAGCAGCCGGTTCAGCATGTGCTTGCTGACACGCTGCGTCACCGGTGCCAGCGCCGCCAGCCGCTCGCACAGCCGCTGGGCGGCGGCGTCCAGCTCTTGCGGCGGCACCACCTCCAGCACGAAGCCGCAGTCGCGCGCTTCCTCGGCGTCCAGCAGCTCGGCCAGCAGCAGCAGCCGCTCGACCCGCGGCCGCCCCAGCGCCGCCACCAGCCGCGCCACATTGGCCGCCGACAGGCAATTGCCCAGCGTGCGCGCAATCGGCACGCCAAAGCGGGTGCCAGGCGTGGCGATGCGGAAGTCGCAGGCCGTGGCGATGGCCAGGCCGCCGCCGATGGCCCAGCCTTCGACCACGGCCACCGTCGGCATCGGCAACGACTCCACCAGCGCGATGCCGGCGTCGATGCCGCGCTCGTAGGCCACGCCGGCTTCGCCGTCCTTGAACGACTGGAACTGCGCGATGTCGGTGCCAGCCACGAAGGCCTGGCCGCCGGCGCCCTGGAACCGGACCACCCGCACCGTGGAGTCGGCGCGCAGCCGCTCGCAGATCGCGTGCAGCCGCTGGTACATGCCCCAGGTCATGGCATTGCGCGCCTCGGGCCGGTCGAACGTCACGCGGGCCACGCCGCCGTCGATCCGCAGGTGCAGGTGGGTCTCGCTCATGGTCCGAAGGCTCCTTGCGACCGCAGCCGCGCACGTTCCTGATCATCCAGGCCGAGTTCGCCCAGCACCTCGTCGGTGTGCTCGCCAAGCAGCGGCGGGTGCCTGCGCACCTGCTGCGGCGTGCCCGAAAGCTTCACCGCGAAGCCGATGTTGGGCACCTTGCCTTCCACCGGGTGGTCGATCTCCATGCGCATGTTGCGCACCTTGGCATGCTCGCTGCCGAAGGCCTCAGGGTAGCTCAGGATCGGGCCGGCGGGGATGCCGTGGTCCAACAAGGTCTGGACCCAGTGGTCCTTGGTCTGCTGGCGGAAGGTTTTTTCCAGCTCGGCCTCGAGCGCTGGCCGGTTGGCCAGCCGCAGCGAGATGGTGGAAAAGCGCGGGTCTTGCAGCAGCTCGGTGCGCTCCATCAGCGTGCACAGCTGCACCCACAGCTTCTGGTTGTTGGCGCCCATCACGAAGTGGCCGTCCGAGGAGGCCATCGCCTGGTACGGCGCCGTCATCTTGTTCGAGGTGCCCAGCGGCTCGGGCGGCTTGCCGGTGCCCCACCAGTCGCAGATGTCCCAGACGCCGAACGCCATCGCCGAGTCGAACAGCGCCGCATCAATGTGCTGGCCCTGGCCCGAAGCCCTGGCGCCGATGTAGGCCGCCAAGGTTGCGTAGGTCGCGAACAGCGCGCAGCCGATGTCGGCCACCGGCACGCCGGCCTTCACCGGCGGGCTGTTCGGGTAGCCGGTCACGCTCATCACGCCCGACATGGCCTGCGCCATCAGGTCGAAGCCGGGGCGGTCGGCCCAGGGGCCGGTCTGGCCAAAGCCCGAGATGCTGGTGTAGACCAGCCGCGGGTTGACGTCCTTGAGCACCTCGTAGCCCAGCCCGAGCCGGCGCAGCGCGCCGGGCCGGTAGTTCTCGACCAGGATGTCGGCCTCTTGCGCCAGCTTGAGCAGCACTTCCTTGCCGGCCGGCGTCTTCAGGTCGAGCGTCACGCTGCGCTTGTTGCGGTTCATGTTGATGAAGCCGAGGCTGTCCGCGCCCTTCATCTTGAAGCCCATCGAGCCGCGCGTCTGGTCGCCCGTGCCAGGTGCCTCGATCTTGATCACGTCCGCACCCAGGTCGCCCAGCAGCATGCAGGCATACGGGCCCGCCATCACCTGGGAGATGTCGAGGACACGCACGCCTTGCAGGGGAAGGCGTGCTTGCTGGGACGCACCGGCCAGCGGCAGCGGGCGCTGGCCGCCACCAGCGGCCTGGCTCACGTATCCACCTTCACGTTGGCTTCCTTGATCACCTTGGCCCACTTGGCTTGCTCCAGGTGCATGAACTCGGCGAACTTCTCGACCGATCCGCCGCCATCCTCGGCGCCGGAAGCTTCCAGCTTCACGATCACGTCGGGCATCGCCAGCACCTTGTTGACGTCCTCGTTCATGCGCTTGGCCATCGCCAGCGGCATCTTGCCCGGACCGACCAGGCCGTACCAGGTGGTGGCTTCGAAGCCGGGAAAACCCGACTCGGCCATCGTCGGCACCGTCGGGTGGCCGCTGGCGCGTTTCTGCCGCGTCTGCGCAATGGCCATCGCCTTGCCGTTCTTCACGTGCGGCGTGGCGGCCGTCATCGTGTCGAAGCTGTACTGCACCTGGCCGCCGATCAGGTCGGTCAGCATCGGGCCCGAGCCTTTGTATGGCACGTGGATCGCCTTCACGCCAGCCTGCAGCATGAACATCTCCAGCGCCAGGTGCTGGGCCGACCCGGGTCCGGCCGAGCCGAAGCTGATCTTGCCGGGGTTGGCCTTGCACAAGGCCACCAGGTCCTTGACGGTCCTGGCCGGCTGCATCTGGCCGCAGATCAGCAGGTTGGGCGTGATGCCCACCATGGCGATCGGCTGGAAGTCCTTCTCGGCGTCGTAGCCCAGCTTCTGCAGGTTGGGCATCAGCGCGTGGCTGTTGATGTGCGCCATGTGCAGCACCGAGCCGTCGGCGGGCTGCTTGGACACATAGTCGGAGGCGATGGTGCCGGAGGCGCCGGCCTTGTTTTCCACCAGCACCTGGGTCTTCCACATCTCGCCAAGCTTCTGGCCGATCACGCGCGCCAGGATGTCGGTTCCGCCGCCGGGCGCGAAACCCACGATGATGCGCACCGGGCCGGTGGGCAGGTTCTGGGCCCAGGCGGACATGGGCAGGGCGATGGAGGCGGCGGCGCCGGCGACGAAGGTTCTGCGTTGCATGGTTTGTCTCCTGTGAAATGAAAAAAGGGTGCCTCGCGGCACCCGGACTTCGTTACGCCGCCTTCTGCAGGGCGACCGGGGCCGGGTGGCCGGCGAAATACTCCATCGCGGCGGCCACTCCCGAGCCGGCCAGCTTGATGCCCATGAGCTTCATGCCCATCTCGCAACCCGCCAGCGCCGCCATCAGGGTCAGGTCATTGCAGTCGCCCAGGTGGCCGATGCGGAACATGCGGCCCTTGACCTTGCCCAGACCGGTGCCCAGCGACAGGTCGAAGCGCTCGTAGATCAGCTTGCGAAGCGCGTCGGCGTCCACGCCTTCCGGCGTGATCACGCCGGTGAGCACCGGCGACTGGCTGGCCACTTCGTTGCACTGGATCTCCAGGCCCCAGGCCTTGACGCCAGCGCGCACGCCCGCGCCCCAGCGGCGATGCCGGGCGAAGGTGCCTTCCAGCCCGCCATGGTGCGGATCCAGCAGCATGTCGCAGGCTTCGGTCAGCGCGTACAGCAGGTTGGTGTTGGGGGTGTAAGGCCAGTAGCCCGTCTTGTTCATCTCGACGATCTCGTCCCAGGCCCAGAATGCCCTGGGCAGCTTGGCCGTCTGGCTGGCCGCCAGCGCCTTTGGCGACAGCGCATTGAAGCTGATGCCCGGCGGCAGCATCAAGCCTTTTTGCGAGCCGCTGATGGTGACGTCCACGCCCCACTCGTCGTGCTTGTACTCGGCCGAAGCCAGGCCGGAGATGCTGTCGACCAGCAGCAGCGCGGGATGCCTGGCCGCGTCGATGGCGCGCCGCACCGCCAGGATGCTGCTGGTGGCGCCGGTGGACGTTTCGTTGTGCACCACGCACACGGCCTTGATGGCGTGGCCGGTGTCGGCCTTCAGGCGCTCCTCGATCAGGTGCGCCTGCACGCCCTTGCGCCAGCCTTCGGTGCCCGGCAAGCCGAGGAACTCGACCTTCAGGCCCAGGCGGGTCGCCATCTTGTCCCACAGCGCGGCAAAGTGGCCGGTCTCGTACATCAGCACGTGGTCGCCGGGGCTGAGCGTGTTGACCAGAGCAGCTTCCCACGCGCCGGTGCCCGAAGCCGGATAGATCACGACCGGGTGCCTGGTCTGGAAGATCTGCTGGATGCCCTTGAGCACGCGCAGCCCCAGCGCCCCGAACTCCGGGCCGCGGTGGTCGATGGTGGGCAGACTCATGGCCCGCAGGATGCGATCCGGCACCGGCGACGGGCCCGGGATCTGCAGGAAGTGGCGGCCGGTGGGATGGAAGTCAAGGGTCAGCATGCGTCGGGTTCTCCGGGGAATGGCGGCAATTTTTGCATACAAAAGCTTCTTGTCAATGGCATATACCTCTCAGGGAATCTACCAATCGGCTTTTGACAGCAGCTTCGTTTGCATACAAAATCCGTGGCATGACTGCTGAAGTGATCGTGATCCCCCGCGCCGCCCTCCATGAGCAGGTGGCGCAACGCCTGCGGCAGATGCTGGTCGAAGGCGAGATCGCGCCCGGCGCCAAGCTCAACGAGCGCGAGCTGGCCGAGCAGCTGGCGGTGTCGCGCACCCCGCTGCGCGAGGCCATCAAGATGCTGGCCGCCGAGGGCCTGGTGGAATTGCTGCCCAATCGTGGCGCCATCGCGGTGTCGCTGCGCGAGTCGGACGTGCTGCACACCTTCGAGCTGATGGCGGGGCTGGAGGCGATGTCGGGCGAGCTGGCGGCCCAGCGCGTCACCGTCACCGAGCTGGCCGAGATCCAGGCCATGCACTACGAGATGATGGCCGCCTACACCCGGCGCGACCTGTCGGCCTACTACAGCATCAACGCGCGCATCCACGCCGCCATCAGCGCCGCCGCCAAGAACCCGGTGCTGGCCGGCGTCTACGGCCAGGTCAACGCCCGCCTGCAAGCCCTGCGCTTTCGCTCCAACCAGGACGGCGAGAAGTGGAAGCGTGCCGTCCAGGAACACGAAATGATGATTGAAGCCCTGGTCGCGCGCGACGCCGCCGCGATGCGCGACGTGCTGCTGGCCCATCTGCGCAACAAGCGCGACACCGTGCTGGAACAGCTGCGCGCCGCCCAGGAGCAACAGCAGCCGCGCGCGCGCGAGGTCTCGTGAACGCGCCGCCGCCGCCCCTGAAGGTCACCCGCGAAGCGGCCGCCCTGGCCTACGACAGCGTCGCCCGCGCCAGCAACGAGGTGGCCGGCCGGCTGGCGCAGCGGCTGGCCAGCGAAACCAGCGGCGAGGTGCTGTTCACGCCGGCCGACCGCGGCCGCTACGCCACCGATGCCTCCATCTACCAGGTGGTGCCGGTCGGCGTGTTCGTGCCGCGCACCGCCGCAGACACGTGCATCGCGCTGGACATCTGCCGCGACCTGAAGGTGCCGATGGTGCCGCGCGGCGGCGGCACCAGCCAGTGCGGCCAGACCGTCGGCGCCGGGCTGGTGATCGATTTTTCCAAGCACGTGTGCAACGTGCTGGATATCAACGTGCCCCAGCGCATCGTGACGGTGGAGCCTGGCATCGTGCTGGACCGCCTGAACGCCCAGCTGAAAAAGCTCAAGCTCTGGTACCCGGTGGACGTCTCCACCGCGGCCCAGGCCACGCTGGGCGGCATGGCCGGCAACAACTCCTGCGGCAGCCGCAGCATCGCCTACGGCAACATGGTGCACAACGTGCTCGGTGCCCAGGCCTGGACCTCCGACGGCGTGCTGCACCGCTTCGGCCGTTTCGAAGACAGCACCGGCGCCGCCCGCGCGATGGGCGAGCGGGTACGCGACCTGGCCCAGGCGCTGCGTCCCGAGATCGAGGAGCGCTGGCCCAAGGTGCTGCGCCGCGTTGGCGGCTACAACCTGGACGTGTTCCACAACCAGAACGAGCGGCCCTACACCGGCGACGGCAGCGTCAACCTGGCCCACCTGCTGATCGGCAGCGAAGGAACGCTGGCATTGACCAAGAGCCTGACGCTGCGGCTGTCCGAGCTGCCGCGCGCCAGGGTGCTGGGCGTGGTCAACTTCCCGACCTTCCACCAGGCGATGGACTCGGCCCAGCACATCGTCAAGCTGGGCGGCGAAGGCAGCCTGACGGCGGTGGAACTGGTCGACCGCACGATGATCGAGCTGTCGCTGCAGAACCCCGCGTTCGCGCCGACCGTGCGCAGCGCCTTGATCGGCAGCCCCGACGCCGTGCTGCTGGTGGAGTTCGCCGGCAGCGACAAGGCGCAGCTGCTGCGCAAACTGGCCGAGCTGCAGGAGCTGATGGGCGACCTGGGCCTGCCAGGCTCGGTGGTGCTGATGCCCGACGAGACCGCGCAGAAAAACCTGTGGGAAGTGCGCAAGGCGGGCCTGAACATCATGATGAGCCTCAAGGGCGACGGCAAGCCGGTCAGCTTCATCGAAGACTGCGCGGTGCCGCTGGAGCACCTGGCCGAATACACCAGTGCGCTGACCGAGGTGTTCCACCGGCACGAAACCCGCGGCACCTGGTACGCCCACGCCTCTGTCGGCACGCTGCACGTGCGGCCGATCCTGGACATGCGCACCAATGGCGCGCCGCGCATGCGCGAGATCGCGCAGGAAGCCTCGGCGCTGGTGCGAAAGTTCAAGGGCGCCTACAGCGGCGAGCACGGCGACGGGCTGTGCCGTGGCGAATGGATCCAGTGGCAGTTCGGCCCGAAGATCGATGCCGCCTTCGGCGAGATCAAGCGCCTGTTCGATCCGATTTCGCTGCTGAGCCCGCAGCGCATCGTCAACCCGCCGGCGATGGACGACACGCGGCTGATGCGCTTTCCGCCAAGCTACAAGGTGATCCCGCTAGTGCCGGCGCTGGACTGGAGCGGCTGGGACGTGCAGAACGACCCCGCCACCGAACAGACCACCGCGCCGGGCACCGGCGGCGACCCCGCCAAGGGATTGGCCAAGGCGGTGGAGATGTGCAACAACAACGGCCACTGCCGCAAGTTCGACGCCGGCACCATGTGCCCGAGCTACCGCGTCACGCGCGACGAGCAGCACCTGACGCGCGGCCGCGCCAACACCCTGCGGCTGGCCATGAGCGGCCAGCTCGGGCCCGATGGCCTGGCGAGCGAGCAAGTGCGGCAGGCGCTGGACCTGTGCGTCAGCTGCAAGGGCTGCAAGCGCGACTGCCCGACCGGCGTCGACATGGCCCGCATGAAGATCGAGTTCCTGCATGCTGATCGCCGGAAAAACGGCTGGTCGCTCAAGGACCGGCTGGTGGCGCAGCTGCCCGAGTACGCGCGGCTGGCCAGCCGCTTCGCGGGCTTGCTGAACCTGCGCAACCGAAACGGCACGCTGGCCGCGCTGGGCGAGAAATTCCTGGGCTTCTCGGCAAAGCGCGGCTTGCCTGAATGGCAGGCCAGGCACTTCTTCAACAGCGGCGTGACCGGCGCGACGCGCGAGCAGGTGCTGGCATCGGACAAGCCGGTGGTGCTGTTCGTCGACACCTTCAACGGCTTCTTCGAATCGGCCAACGCCCACGCCGCACACCGTGTGCTGGAAGCGGCGGGCTACACCGTGCACATCGCCGCCAAGCACGGGGGCGACGGCAAGCACCTGTGCTGCGGCCGCACCTACCTGGCCAGCGGCATGGTCGATGAAGCAAAGGCCAAGGCCGGCGAGCTGCTGCGGGCCATGCAGCCGTTCGCGGCCAGGGGGATCGCGATCGTGGGGCTGGAGCCGTCCTGCCTGCTGACGCTGCGCGACGAAATGACGGCCATGGGCCTGGGCGCGCCGGCCCAGGCACTGGCGGCGCAGGCCCTGCTGCTGGAGGAATTCCTGGCGCGCGAAGCCCAGGCCGGCAAGCTGGAGACACTGCGCGGCAAGCTGCGTCCGCTGAACCAGGCTGTGCTGGTGCACGGGCATTGCCATCAGAAGGCGTTTGGCGCCATCGCACCGGTGCTGGAGGTGCTCAGGCTGGTGCCGGGCGTGCAGCCGCAACTGATCGAATCCAGCTGTTGCGGCATGGCCGGCAGCTTCGGCTACGAGGCCAGGCACCATGCCGTCTCGATGGCGATGGCCGAACTGAGCCTGCTGCCGGCGGTGCGGGCCGCGCCCGATGCGGTGGTGGTGGCCGACGGCACCAGCTGCCGCCACCAGATCCACGATGGCGCGGGCCGCACGGCGGTGCATGCGGCGGTGTTGCTGGCCGGGCAGCTGGCCGGGTAGGTCGGGGAAGCGCCAGCCGACGTGTTGTCCATGCACAATGCGCGGGTGACGCCACCCTGCCTGATCCGCGCCGCCCTGCCCTCCGACGAAGCTGCCTGGCGCGGCCTCTGGCGCGGGTACTGCGAGTTCTACCGCATCCGCCTGCCCGACGAGGTCAGCAACCGGACCTGGCAACGTATCCTCGACCCCGACTCCGCCGTGATGTGCATCGTCGCCGAGGTCGAAGGCCAGGTGCTCGGCTTCGCCAACTGCGTGGTCCATGAAAACACCTGGGAGTCACAGCCGGTCTGCTACCTGGAAGACCTGTTCGTCGCGCCGGCGGCCCGTGGCCATGGCGCAGGCCGCGCGCTGGTCGAGTGGCTGCACAACGCCATGCGCGCCGAAGGCTGGGCCCGTGTCTACTGGATGACCCAGACCGACAACGCGCAGGCGCGGCGCCTGTACGACCAGCTCGCGACGGCCGACGGCTTCGTGCGCTACGTGCTGCGCCCGCGATGAAACCCGCATCCACCGGCAGCCCGCTGCGCTTGCGGCTGTTCCTGCTGGCGGCCAGCGGCCTGGTGCCGCTGGCCCTGGTGGCGATCGCCGTGCTCGGCTACCTTGCCGGCGAGCGAGGACGCCATGCGCAAACCAGCGCACTGACCGTGTCGCGGGCGCTGGGCACCGCCGTCGACGCCGAACTGCGCGCCACCATGAGCGTTCTGGACAGCCTGGCCGCGGCCAGCGAATTGCAGCCGGGCCGGCTGCCCGAGTTCCATGCGCTGGCGCGCCGGGTGGCGACCAGCCAGGGCTGGCGCGCCGTTCTGGTGGCCGACGCCGGTGGCCGGCCGGTGCTCAGCACCCAGGTGGAACCGGACGCGCCGGTGCCGGGGCCGAGCGACCAGCAAAGCATGGCACGCGCCGTCGCCACCCGCCAGCCGGTGGTCGGCCGCGTGCTGCCGGGCGGGCGGGGCGGAACTGCCTTCGCCGTGCGGGTGCCGGTGCTGCGCCATGGCGAGCTGGCCTTCGTGCTGTCGGCGGTGCTGCCGGTGGAACGGGTGGCGTCGGTGGTGCAGCGCCAGCGACTGAACCAGACCTCGGTGGTGGCGGTGTTCGACCACACCGGCACCCGCGTGGCGCGCTCGCAGCAACACGCCAGCGCCCGCCCCTCACCCTCCTTGCAGGCTTTGCTGGACACCGGCGCGGCCGAAGGCAGCGGCCCCACGCGCACGCTGGAGGGCCGCTTCAGCCACACCGGCTTCAGCCGCCTGCCGGCCTCCGGCTGGGTGGTGGCCACCGGCATCTCCACCGACGAAGCGGACAGCGGCCTGCTCGGGGTGCTGGGCGCGGTCGGCGCCGGCCTGCTCGCCTCGCTGGGCCTGTCGGCCTTCCTGGCCTGGTACTTCGCGCGGGGCGTGACCGAGCCGATCCTGGCGCTGAAGGCGGCGGCAAGCGCGCTCGGCCGGGGCGAGCCGGTGCAGGTGCCGCCGCTGGGCATCGCCGAACTGCGCGAGGTCGCGACTGCGCTGGAAACCGCTTGCGCCGACGGCGAGCGCGCCGCGCGTGAGCGCCGCGCCGCGGAGGTCGAGCGCGAAGCCCTGCTGGCCCGCGCCACCGAAGCCTTGCGCCTGGCCAAGGAGGCCGGCCGCAGCAAAGACGAATTCCTGGCCATGCTGGGCCACGAGCTGCGCAACCCGCTGGCGCCGATGGCCACCGCGCTGCACCTGATGGCGCGCAAGGGCGACGAGCGCACCCGGGCCGAGCGCGAAGTGATGCAACGGCAGGTGGCGCACATGCGGCGGCTGGTGGACGACCTGCTGGACGTCTCGCGCATCACGGCGCAACGGCTGACCATGCAGTTCCGGCCGCTGCCGCTGGCGGACCTGGTGCGGCACGCGGCGCAAGGCGTGGAGCCGGCGCTGGACGAGCGCCGCTTCGCCCTTCAGCTGGCGCCCGATGCCCTGGATCTCTGGGTGTCCGGCGACGAGGTGCGACTGGGCCAGGTTCTGGCCAACCTGCTGGGCAACGCGCTCAAGTTCAGCCGGCCGGACGGCCAGCTGGCGCTGCGGCTGCGGCGCGACGGCGACTGCGCCGAGATCGAGGTGGCGGACGACGGCTTGGGCATGCCGCCGCAGGTCCTGGAGCACGTGTTCGAGCTGTTCTACCAGGCGCCCCAGGGTGCCGACCGCCCCTTCGGTGGACTGGGCCTGGGCCTGGCCATCGTGCGCAGCCTGGTGCACATGCACGGCGGCAGCGTGCGCGCCCTCAGCGGCGGGCCCGGCAAGGGCAGCGCCTTCGTGGTGCGGCTGCCGCTGGTGCCGCCGCCCGGCACCGCGCGGGCCAACGAGGTGCAAGGCGAGCTGGCGGGCACCGGTGCGCGCGTGCTGCTGGTGGACGACAACCAGGACGCCGCCGACACCGCCGCCGCCCTGCTGGAAATATCCGGGCACGAGGTGCGGGTGGCTTACGAGCCGATGGCGGCGCTGGCCATGCTGGACCACTTCCAGCCGCAGGTGGCGGTGCTGGACATCGGCCTGCCCACCATCAGCGGCTACGAGCTGGCGGCGCGGGTGCGGGCGCACGGCAACGGGGCGGCCTGCCACCTGGTGGCGCTCACCGGCTATGGCACGGCGGCGGACGTGGAGCGGGCGCGGGCGGCCGGCTTCCACCAGCACCTGGTCAAGCCCGCTGCGCCGGAGGCGCTGCTGGACGCCATCGAACAAGGACTGGCACGCTCATGAGCACATTGCGACTCGGCTGCATTGCCGACGACTTCACCGGCGCCAGCGACCTGGCCAACAACCTGGTGCGCGCCGGCATGGCGGTGGTCCAGACGATCGGCGTGCCTTCGCAGCCGGTGGCTGACGTGGACGCGGTGGTGGTGGCGCTGAAGTCGCGCAGCACCGCGGCCGCCGATGCCGTCGCCCGGTCGCTGGCCGCATTGCGCTGGCTGCAGGCGCAGGGCTGCAGCCAGTTCTACTTCAAGGTCTGCTCCACCTTCGACTCGACGCCGGCCGGCAACATCGGCCCGGTGGCGGAGGCGCTGCTGGACGCGCTGGGCGCCGACTTCGCCTGCGTCACGCCTGCCTTTCCGGAAAACGCGCGCACCGTCTACCAGGGCCACCTGTTCGTGGGCGACGCGCTTCTGAGCGACTCGGGCATGCGCAACCACCCGCTGACGCCGATGACCGACGCCAACCTGGTGCGGGTGCTGCAGGCGCAGGTGCAGTCGCGCGTCGGGCTGGTCGGGCACGCGGTCGTGCGGCGTGGGCCGGAAGCGATCCGCGCACGCATCGCGCAGCTGCGCGCCGAAGGCTGCCGCTTCGGCATCGTCGACGCGGTCGCCGACCAGGACCTGCTGGCGCTCGGCCTGGCCCTGCACGACGCCGCCTTGGTGGTGGCCGGTTCCGGCGTGGCCATCGGCCTGCCGCGAAACCACGGGCTGGCGCCGTCGGCCGCGGCCGCCACGCTGCCGCCCGCGCGCGGCGCCGCTGCCGTGGTATCGGGCAGCTGCTCGGTGGCGACCAACCAGCAGGTGGCGGCCTTCGTGCAGGCCGGCGGTCCGGCCTGGCAGGTCGACCCCTTGCGCATCGCGCAGGGCCACGACGTGGTGGGCGAGGCACTGGCCTGGGCGACGCCGCTGCTCGGTGCGCAGCCGGTGCTGCTGTACTCCGGCGCAGCGCCGGCGCCGGTGCAGGACGTGCAGGGCCGCCTGGGTGCCGCCAGGGCCGGTGCGCTGGTGGAGCAAACGCTGGCAGCCATCGCCAAGGGCCTGGTCGAGCGCGGCGTCGGCCGGCTGGTGGTGGCCGGCGGAGAAACCTCGGGCGCGGCCGTGCAGGCGCTGGGCGTGCAGCAGCTGCGCATCGGCCCGCAGATCGACCCCGGCGTGCCGTGGTGCTTCGCTGGTGCCCGCGCCTGTGGCGTCGACGTCCACCTGGCACTGAAGTCCGGCAACTTCGGCGGCCCCGATTTCTTTCGCGACGCGTTCGCGCGCTTGGCATGAACGAGCAAACGGCCCGCACGGAGATCTGCCGCATCGGCAAGAGCCTGTTCGAGCGCGGCTACGTGCATGCCGGCGCCGGCAACATCAGCGTGCGGCTGGACGACGGCTTCCTGATCACGCCCACCGATGCCTGCCTGGGCTTGCTGCAGCCCGGCGAACTGGCCAAGGTGGACCTGGCGGGACTGCAGGTGAGCGGCGAGCGCGCCAGCAAGACCTTGGCGCTGCACCGGCGCATCTACGAAGCGCAGGCGCAGCTGGGCCGGCCCGCCGGCTGCGTGATCCACACCCACAGCACCCACTGCGTGGCGCTGACCCTGGCTGACCCGGTGGGCGAGCTGCTGCCGCCGATCACGCCTTATTTCGTGATGAAGGTGGGACACGTGCCGGTGGTGCCGTACCACCGGCCGGGTGACCCCGCCGTGGGTGATCTGGTGGCGGCGTTGATCGCGCGCCACGCGCCGATCGCCATCCGCGCGGTGATGCTGTCGCGGCTGGGGCCGAACGTCTGGCACGACACGCCGGCGCGGGCGATGGCGGTGCTGGAGGAGCTGGAGGAGACGGCCAGGCTGTGGCTGCTGGCGCGGCCGACGCCGCTGCCGGAGCAAGCCATCGAGGAATTGCGCGCGGTGTTCGGCGCGTCCTGGTAGTTCCCCGTCCTTCCAGCGCCGGCGGGAATGTCGATGTCATGACCAGATCGGATTCGGTTTGGAAAAATCGGCGGTCGCTGCCACCGCCTCGCGCATCCGCGCCAACAGCGGCCGCGTGTCGTCGCGACGCCACTGGAAGGTGTACTCCAGCGGCGGCAACGCCGGCCGGCTGCGCAACTCCACCACCGCGCCGCGCTCCGCCATCTGCTGCAGCCAGCCGTGCGGGAACAGTCCCAGGCCGACCCCCGCCGCCACCGGTCCGGCGATGGCGGCCGGATTGTTGCAGGTCAGGCGCCGGCCCGGCTCCAGGTTGTTCACCGCCAGCCAGTGTTCCAGCAGCCGGGTGGCGCCGGCGCCGGCGGGCATCGTGATCAACGCAGTCTCCTGCAGCAGCCGGGCGGTGATCGAGCGCCGGCCCTGCACCAGCCCCGGCGCGGCCGCCCACTGAAAGCGCACCTGGCCGACCGCCTCGCTGGCGATCGCACTGCGCGCTGAATAACCGGCGATCACCGCGAAGTCGAGTTCGCCGCTGTCCAGCCGCCGCGCCAGCGCCGCCCCCAGATCGACGTGCGGCTCCAACACCAGGTCCGGCTACTCCGCGCGCAGGTGGGCCACCAGGTCGGGCAGCCAGGTCAGCGCCGCCAGCTCGCCGATGCCGAAGCAGCAGTGCCCCTGCAGGCCGCCCGCCTCGGCCACCAGCGTGCGCATCTCGTCGGCCAGGCCCAGCATCCGGCGCGCCAGCGGCAGCAGTTGCTGTCCAGCCTCGGTGAGCACGGCGCGATGGCCGCTGCGATCGAACAGCGGCCGGCGCAGCTGGCCTTCCAGTTGCGCGATGCGCTTGGACAGCGACGACTGCGAGACGTGCAGCCGATCGGCCGCCACCAGGAAGGTGGCGGAGGCGGCGGCCCAGTAGAAGGCCTCCAGCTGCTTGAGCGTCATGTTTCCGGCAGGCGATGGCGCAGCTTCGCCTTTTATCGCTTTTCCAGAACACGTCCGCGGGCGAGAATGCGCGACACAGGAGACAAGATGCGCACCAGGATCCACCTCATCGATCGGCGCGAGGCGGCCTTCGGCCTGCTGGCCGCCGCCGCCTTGCCCGCCTGGGCGCAACAGGACTGGGTTCCGACCCAGCCCATCACCATCCTGGTGGGCTTCGCTCCCGGCGGCTCGGCCGACCAGATCGCGCGCCAGCTGTCGTTCGCGGCCAGGGGCATCATCCCGGTGACGGTGCTGGTGGTGAACAAGGTCGGCGCCGCCGGCGCCATCGCCGCCCAGGCCACGGCCGAAGCCAAGGCCGACGGCTACACGCTGTTCGTCGGCGGCGGCAGCGAGACCACCTTGGTCGGCCACTTCAAGCCGCTGACCTACGACCCGCGCAAGTCGTTCACGCCGGTGATCAAGGTCTCGCGCGCCCCCAGCATCCTGGCCGTGCGCGCCGACTCGAAGCTCGCCGACATGAAGGCGCTGCTGGCCGAGGCGAAGAAGGGGCAGGAGACGGTCTCCTACGGCTCCACCGGCGAAGGCGGCATCTTCCACGCCACCGCGCTGGTGTGGGAAAAGCAGGCCGGCCTGAAGCTGCTGCACGTGCCGTACAAGGGCGCGGCCGACGCGATGAACGCGCTGCTGGGCGGCCAGGTCGACTCGGCCTTCGGCGCCTACGAGGAAATGAAGCCGATGATCGACGCCGGCCGGGTGCGCCCGCTGGCGCTGTTCTCGCGCAGCCGCCTGCCGGCGCTGCCCCACGTGCCGACCATGACCGAGATTGGCGTGCCCGTGGCGCTCGACAACATGAAGGGGCTGATGGCGCCGGCCGGCCTGCCGCCGACCATCCACCGCTACCTGCACGACAGCTTCCGCAAGGCGATGCAGACCGACGCCTGGAAGGAGTACGTGACCAAGTCCGGCCTGACGCAAGACTACGCCGACGGCCCGGCCTTCCAGAAGGAAGTGGCCGAGGCGTACGAGCAGATCGGCAAGGCGGTGGCCAAGTGAAGGCGTTCGGCACCGACAGCCGCATCGGCTTCATCGGCCTGGGCGTGATGGGCAGCGGCATGGCGCACAACCTGCTGCGCAAGGGCCACGCGCTGACCGTGTTCGCCCGCAAGCCGCAGGCCGCGCAGGCCTTCGTCAATGCCGGCGCCCAGCGCGCCGCCACGCCGGCCGACGTCGCACGCGCGAGCGACCTTGTGTTTCTGTGCGTGTCCGACGACGATGCGGTGCAAGCGGTGCTGTTCGGGCCCGACGGCCTGGCCGCCGGCCTGGCGGCCGGCGCCTGCGTGGTCGACACCAGCACCATCGCTGCCGCCTCCGCCCGCATCTTCGGCAAGCGGCTGGCCGAGCACGGCGCCGCGCTGCTCGATGCGCCCGTCAGCGGCGGCCAGGGCGGCGCCGAGGCCGGCACGCTGACCGCGATGGTTGGCGGCCCGGCGGACCAGGTGGACGCCTGCCGCGCCGTCATGGGTGCGTTCTGCAAGAGCATCACGCACGTGGGCGACCTCGGTGCCGGCCAGACCGTCAAGGCCTGCAACCAGGTGGCGGTTGCCGGCGCCATGCTGGGCGTGGCCGACGCGCTGGCGCTGGCGCGGGCCCAGGGCGTGGACCCCAGGGTGATGCGCGAGGTGCTGCTCGGCGGCACGGCGCGCAGCTTCGCGCTGGAAAAGCACGCCCAGCGCGTGATCGACGGTGACTTCCAGCCGGGCTTCCGGGCCCGCCTGATGCGCAAGGACCTGCGCATTGCGCTGCAGACCGGACGCGATGCCGGCGCCCGCCTGCCGGGCGCCGCCGCGGCCGAAGAGTTGCTCAGCGCGCTGTGCGACAGCGGTCGCGCCGACTGGGACTGGAACGCGTTGGCGCTGCAGGTCCAGGCCAACGCCGGCCTCGACATCCCCACCGTCCCCAAGGCATCCTGAACCGCCCAAGCCCCATGCAGATCGACCATCCTGCCGACGCCGCGCCCGCGACGACGCCCGCGACCGGCGCACAGCAACGGCCGGCAGCCTGGCCGCGCCGCTTCGCCAACATCCTGTGCCTGGACGACTTCGAGGCGGCGGCGCAGCGCCACCTGCCGCGACCGGTGTTCGGCTACATCGCCGGCGCGGCCGAGCGCAACGCGTCGCTGCGCGGCAACCGCGCCGCCTTCGAGCAGTACGACTTCGTGCCGCGCTACCTGGTGGACATCTCGCGCCGCACGATGGCCGCGCCGTTGCTGGGGCGAACTTACGCGGCGCCGTTCGGCATCGCGCCCATGGGCATCAGCGCGCTGTCGGCCTACCGCGGCGACCTGGTCCTGACGCAGGCAGCGGCGCGCGAGGGCATCCCGATGGTCATGAGCGGCTCCTCGCTGATCCGGCTGGAAGAGGTGGTGCGCGCCAACCCCGACGCCTGGTTCCAGGCTTACCTGCCGGGCGACGACGCCGGCATCGAGGCGTTGCTCCAGCGCGTGCAGCAGGCCGGCTACCAGACGCTGGTGATCACCGTCGACTCGCCGATCGCCGCCAACCGCGAGAACAACGTGCGGGCCGGCTTTTCGACGCCGCTGCGGCCGAGCGCGCGGCTGGCGTGGCAAGGCATCACGCATCCGCGCTGGCTGCTCGGCACCTTCGCGCGCACGCTGGTCAGGCACGGCATGCCGCACTTCGAGAACAACTACGCCACCCGTGGCACGCCGATCATGTCACCCAACGTGGAACGCGATTTCTCCGACCGCGGCCACCTGAACTGGGCGCATTTCCGCCGCATCCGCGCGCAGTGGCCGGGGCAACTGGTCATCAAAGGCATCCTCGATCCGCGCGACGCCCGCATCGCCGTCGATGCCGGCGTCGACGGCATCATCGTCTCCAACCACGGCGGCCGCCAGCTCGATGGCACGGTGGCGCCGCTGCGGGCGCTGCCGCAAATCGTGGCCGCCTGCCCCGCGGTGCCGGTGATGCTGGACAGCGGCGTGCGCCGTGGCACCGACGTGCTCAAGGCGCTGGCGCTGGGCGCCCGGTTCGTCTTCGTCGGCCGGCCGTTCGGCTACGCCGCGGCGATCGCCGGCGAAGCCGGCGTGCTCAAGGCGATCGCGCTGCTCAAACTGGAAGTCTCGCGCGACATGGCAATGCTGGGCGTCACCTCGGTGGACCAGCTCGATCCGAGCTACCTGGTGCGCAGCTGAGCGCGGTCAGCCGGCGCCAAGGCTCCCGACCAGCTCCGAGATCGAGCCGCCCACCGCCTCCAGCCGGCGGCGCGCCTCGTGCGCGTCCAGCCCCAGCCGCGCCATCGCGATCGCCGTCTTGACGTGGCCGCCGGATGCGTCGAGCAAGCGGGTGGCCTGCTCGCGCGGCACGCCCAGCGTGTCCATCAGAATCCGCTCGCCGCGGTCCTGCAGCTTCTGGCAGGTGACCTGCAGGTCCACCATCAGGTTGCCGTAGACCTTGCCGGTGCGGACCATGGCGGCAGTGCTGATGGTGTTGAGCACGATCTTGGTGGCGGTGCCGGCCTTCATGCGGGTCGAGCCGGTGATCACCTCGGGCCCCACCAGCGGCGCGATGACAACATCGTGGGTGCGCAGCAGGTCGGCCGATGGATAGGTGCACAGCAGGAAGCCGGTGCGCGCGCCCAGTTCGCGGGCCCGCCGCAGCGCCCCGTGCACGAACGGCGTGGTGCCGGAGGCAGCGATCCCGAGCACGAAGTCGTGCGGCCCAACCGAGCGTTCGTCGATGGCACGGGCGCCGTCTTCAGGATGATCTTCCGCGCCCTCCCGCGCCCGCAGCAGCGCCTCGAACCCGCCGGCCATGATCCCCTGCACCATGTGCGGCTCGGTGCGGTAGGTGGGCGGCATCTCCGACGCGTCCAGCACGCCCAGCCGGCCCGAGGTGCCGGCGCCCACGTAGACCAGCCGGCCGCCGCGGCGCAGGCTGTCCACCACCAGGTCGATGGCGCGGGCGATCTGCTGGCGCTCCTCGCCGACGGCGGCCGCGACCATCCGGTCCTCGGCGTTGATCAGGTCGACGATTTCCTGGGTGGAGAACTGGTCGATGCGCATGCTGCGCGGGTTGCGCTGCTCCGTCAGCCGCACGTCGAGCGGCGGCCGGCTGGCCGGCGGCGGTGTGGCGTCGGGCCTGCGGTCGTCCATTCCTCAGTCCTGCTTGAGTTCCGCGTCCTCGCGCTTGACCTCTCTCATGGCCTCGGGCTCCACGTCTTCGGCATAGCGGTTCAGGCGCACGAAGATACCCCAGGCCGCGACCAGCACGCCGGTGGCCGCCAGCAGCGCGGCCGCGTACACCAGCAGTGACAGGTCTTCGTGGATCGCCTTGAAGGTCGCCACCAGGCCTTCGATCGCCAGCGCCACCGTGACCACCACGAAAAAGCGCGAGAGAAAGCGGCGCACGCGGGTGGGCGCGCTGATGTGGGCGCCGCGCAGCACTTCCTCTTCAACCATGGTCTGGGCGATCTGCAGGGCGACGACGGCGGCGGCCAGCAGCCCCATGGCTTCGATGATCTCCTGGGCCGCGCCGCGGCCGAAGTCGGCCATCAGCCCGGTCCATGCCACGTGCGTGGCGATGGCGATCAGCGCCAGCGCCGCGGCGGCGAACAGCAGCGCCATCAGGCCATGCATCCAGGCGAACACGCCGAGCAGCAATTTCATCGGCGCATCGTGACACAGGACGGCGTCACTTGCGCGGCCGGCCGGCCGGCGGGGCTTGCGCCAGTAGCGAAATGCGTCTTCGTGCACATTCCAGGCCCAGCTGCGACAGGTGCATCTGCATCCGCTCCTGCAGGTCGGCCACCGCCTTGTTGTAGATGCTGGGGCCGATGTCCTCCAGCAAGAAGCCGAACAGGCCGGCGGCGGCAACCTTGCCCATGGGCTCGTCCATGTTCTCGCGGAAGTAGCGCTCGATGGACCGACGGCCAGCTTGGCGGGCGTCCTTGGACACTGGATCGCCTGTCCGACCCGCACCTGCATTGTTCCAACATGCCCGAAGTCGGGCCCCGGGCCCAGCGCGGTCCAGCCTGGCCTGCGAAAGCCGCGACTTGGGCGCAGCCGCGGCGTGGTCGTTTGGCTGGCCCAGCCGTGCACTGGTCTGTAGGAGCGCACGCACGCCAAAACCGGCCGAGCGCCCCTACCTGGACCGGCGCTGCGTCGCAACATGGAGGCATCGCAACAGAAGGAATCCACCCATGAACAAGGACCAGACCAAGGGCATAGGAAAGAAGATCGGCGGTGAAGTGCAAGAGCAGATCGGCAAGCTCACCGGCGACACCAGCACCCGCGTTCGCGGCCATGCGAAGGAAGCGGAAGGCAAGCTGCAAAAGACCCTGGGCGACGCCAAGGAAGTGGTGCGCCACCAGGAGCGCGAAGTGGAGGCGGACAACCAGCGCAAGCTGGATCTCGACCGCTAGGACACAGCGGCCCTGAAGCGAAAAGCCGGGCAGCGCCCGGCTTTTCATTTGCTCAGTCGGTCGAAGTGGGACTGCCGGTCGCCGACCCGGTCGCGGCAGCTGGCGCGCTGGAACCGGCGCCGGACGTGACCGGTGCGGGGTTGGGAGACACCGTCGGCGCAACCGCGCCGAAACCTGCGCTGCTCGCCGAGCCGGTCGCCGAAGCAATCGGGGGCGCGCTGGAAGCCGGAGCCGGGCCGCCCATGGCCGGCGTCGGCGCGGACAGCACTCTGGGCGGCGGGTTGTCCTGCTGCAGCGAACGCGGCACCAGGACCGCGGCGGCACCAGTCGCAGGGTTGGTGGCGGGGCGGCCGACGGTGGCCGGCACGCTGTAGACCTGGGTGCCTGGAACTGTCTCGGCCGGCCGCCCACTCTCCAGCGGACGCGGCAAGGCCGGCAAGCGTTCCGGGCCGCTGACCACCACCGGCGCATCGGACAGCACCGCCGGGGCGCCGGAAGCCATGCCGGCGCCCAACGGCGCCGGGGCCGAGCCGACGTAGCCACCGTAGGGCGTGGACGGGCTGGCCGGCGCCGCTTCCAGCGGCGGCGGCTCGGGCTGCGCCTCGGGGATCGTCACGACCGCCGGGTCCGCGCTGGCGGGCGTGAACACGCTGTTCCACCAGTCGCCCATCTGCTGCAGCAGCGGCCGCTCCTGGTCCTGCAGGCGCGGCGCCGCGAACACCGACTTGGGATCGACCAGCTTCGCCTTGGTGGAGCCCTGGAAGAAGTCGCCGACCATCAGCAGCGCATTGTGCGAGCCCTGGCCCCAGTACTCGCTGCGCATCGTCACGCGGTTATCGTTGAAGCCGACCCACGAACCCGCCACCAGCTGCGGATGCATCAGGATGAACCAGCCGTCGGTGTTGTCCTGGGTGGTTCCGGTCTTGCCGGCCAGGTCGCCGGCCAAGCCAAAGCGGCTTTTGAGGCCTACTGCCGTGCCCTGCTCAACCACCCCGCGCAGCACGTCCAGCAAGGTCATCGCGGCCTGGTTCGACAGGGCCTGCTCGGACGCCGGCGCGTGAAAGCTTTCCTTGAGGTTGCGATCACGGTCCTCGATCGCGGTCACCAGCACCGGCGGAATGTAGCGGCCGCCGTTGGCGATGCTGCCAAAGGCGGTGACCATTTCCTTGAGCGTGACCGGGCTGGTGCCCAGCGCCAGCGAAGGCACCGCCTGCAGCGGGCTCTGGCGCACGCCCATGGCCTGGGCCAGGGCGGCCACGCGCGCGGGGCCGACCCGCATCATCAGCTGCGCCGTGATGGTGTTCTTGGAGCGCGCCAGGCCTTCGCGCAGCGTCATCGGCTGGTTGGTCGGCGGCCCGCCGACGTCGCCCGGTCGCCAGACCTGGCCCTTGTCGATCTGGATCGCCACCGGGCCGTCGATGAAGGTTTCGTTCGGCTGGATGCCCTGGTCGAAGGCAGCGCCGTAGACGAAGGGCTTGAAGGTGGAGCCGGGCTGGCGGCGTGCCTGCTGCACGTGGTCGAACTTGTCGTGCGCGTAGTCGCGGCTGCCCACCCAGGCCTTGACATGGCCGGTGCTCGGCTCGATGGCAAGGAAGCCCGCCTGCAGCATGGTCTTGTTCTTCTTGAGCGCGGCGATGAACTTGTCGTCGTCCTTGAGCCCGGCCAGCGCCGCATCGGCTTTCAGCCCCTGCTCGCGGGCCGCCTTGTACTCGGCCGACTCGCGGATGAAGGTGTCCAGCAGGTCCGGGCGCGAACCCCAGAAATAGTCGAACGGCTGCGCCTTGGCGCGCGCCGGGATGAAGGCCTCCGGGTTAATCCCCAGCGAGGGCGCGCTGCTGCGGCTCCACTCGACGTCCGCCACCGCCTGCAGCGCCTCGCCCTGCCTGGCGACGGCTTCGTTGGCCAGCTCCTGCAGCCGCGAGTCGATGGTGGTGCGCACCACCAGGCCGTCGGCGTAGATGTTGTAGTCGTTGTCGTCGGCCCACTCGATCAGCCAGCGGCGCAGGTGTTCGGCCAGGTGCGGCGCCGGGCCGCTGAATTCCGGCAGCCGCGCGAAGTCCAGCTTCAGCGGCTGCGCCTTCAGCTGCGCATAGCGCTCGGTGGGCAGCTTGCCTTCCTTGACCATCTGCGCCAGCACGGTGTTGCGGCGCTCCAGTGCGCGCTCGGGATTGAGCACCGGGTTGTAGTAGCTGGTGCCCTTGAGCATGCCGACCAGCGTGGCGGCTTCCAGTTCGTCGAGCTTGCCGGCCGGCTTGTCGAAGTAGGTGCGCGCGGCCATCTCGATGCCCCACGCGTTGTACAGGAACGAGACGGAGTTCAGGTACGACTCCAGGATTTCGTCCTTGCTGTACACCGCCTCGATCTTCAGCGCAGTGATCGCCTCCTTGATCTTGCGGGTGATGGTCGGCGCACGGCCGATCTCCTCCGGATACAGGTTGCGCGCCAGCTGCTGCGTCAAGGTGGAGCCGCCTTGGCGGTCACCGCGCACGGTATTCACCGCCGCCTTGGCGGTGCGCACCAGGTCGATGCCCATGTGGTCGTAAAAGCGCCTGTCCTCCGTGGCCAGCAAGGCCTCGATCGCCTTGGGCGAAATCTCCGAGAGCTTGACCCAGTCGCGGTTGGCGCGCTTGAAGACGGCCAGCTCCTTGCCGTCGGCGGACAGCACCACGGAAGGCGACTCCTGCTTGGCCTTCTTGATGTCGCCGATGCTGGGCGTGAAGGGCAGCAGCACCAGCGCGTAAACCAGCGCCGCCGCCGGCACCAGCGCCGGAATCAGCAAGGCGGTGCGCCATGGATGCCGCCGCACGGCTTCCCAGCCGCGGCGCAAGGTCGTCCCTGCCCATTCGCTCGTGCGCACCAATGCAGCCTTCATGTCTTGTGTCCCTGAGTCAGTGCGGCAATGTAAGTGGCACGGCAGTGGCGCGGCTGTAGGACGGCGACTGCACGCCGTGGCGGCAGAGCCCGCGCCCGTGCGAGGCAAGCGGCGCGCGTGCCGTGCTGACGCCCTCGCCAGCGCCGGTCCTACGACGAATGGCAGCTTCGCCGCCTTCGCCCATGCCCGGCCGGGCGCAAGCATCGCTCCCATGCCGTCCACGCTCGCCGCCACCGCCTTCGTGTCCCGCCTGCTCGGGCGCGGCTCGCGCCCCGGGCCCGCGACTGCGCATGTGACCCGCCTGCTGGCGGTGCACGTGCCGGGTGGCGCCACGCGCGAACTGCCGCGCGGCCACGGCGTGATGACCGTGCATTGCCGCAGTGGCGTGGTCTGGATCACGCACGACGGCGATCCCCGCGACGTGGTGCTGCAACCGAACCAGAGCCACCGCGTGGACCGTGGCGCGCGCCTGACGGTCCATGCGATGCAGGGCGACTGCGGCCTGGAACTGCAGCTCGACGCCGCCGGTTGAGCGCTCCCATGCGCAAAGGCTGTTGGTTGCGCCTGGTTGAGGTTTTCTTCCTACATGCCGGCCCGGGGTGGCCTGACAAGCTGTACCCCTGCACCCCCGCAGACTGCGCCTCGCCCCGAATCTTTTCTTTTCCTATAACCTCCAAGTGTTGGCCATCGAAGACCCAATCACCACTACCGCCGGAGCAAGCCCCGTGGCCCACGATGCAGCACCGCAGCGCATGCGCAGCCTGGCACGTGCGGCCCGCCACGACATCCTGCGCCGCCTGGCGCCGCCGCTGCGCCACGACATGGTGGTGCACCTGCAGTCGCTGGGCATGATGGCCGAGGCGCTCACTGCCCGGCTGGAGCGCGGCACGATCGAGCAGGACGATCTGCGAGGCTCCGTATCCAAGCTCAACCGGCTGTCGCGGCAGGCCGTGGCCACCTGCCTGCAGGTGGCCTCCTGGATGCAGCCCGCCGACGACGACACCACCCAGCTGCGCGAAGGCGTGGAAGAGTGCGTGCGCCTGCTGTCCACCAGCCTGAACTTCCGCGGCTTCGACCTGCGCACCGAGCTGGGTGAAGGCGACTTCGAAGTCTCGCGCTGCGCCATGCGCTTTTTGCTGGCCGCGGCGGTGCTCACGCTGACCGATTCGGCCACCTGCCCCGGCGAGATCACCATCCGCACGGAGTTCTCCTCCACCCATGGCGTGGTCGCGGTCGACTACGTGGCGCAGCCGGACAGCGCGTTCACGCAGCTGCACGAGTCCGGCGAAGCGCCGCTGGCCTGGGTCGAAGTCCAGGCGCTGGCGGCCGACGAGTCGGTGGAATTGCTGCGCAATGGCCAGGCCATCATCCTGCGCCTGCCGCGCGCCGAGATCACGTCACCGCTCAAGATGGTTCCGGTGTAAGGACGCCCCCGGCCTCGGCCACCCGTTCCATGAACTCTTCCAGCTGCTCGATCGCCAGCGGCCGCGAATACAGGTAGCCCTGGTAGCGGTCGCAGCCCTGCCGCGCCAGGAACAGGCGCTGCTCTTCCGTCTCCACCCCTTCCGCGATCACGTTCAGGCCAAGGCTGTGGCCCAGCCCGATGATCGTGGCCGCGATCGCCGCGTCGTTGGAGTCGGTCAGAATGTCCTTGACGAACTCCCGGTCGATCTTCAGTTCGTCCAGCGGCAGCCGTTTGAGGTACGACAGCGACGAGTAGCCGATGCCGAAGTCGTCCACCGACAAGGTGATCCCGATTTCCTTGAGGTTCGCCATCTTCGCCACCGTCTGGTCCAGGCCGTCGACCAGCAAACTCTCGGTCAGCTCCAGCTTCAGCCGCGCCGGTGGCGCTCCGGCCTTGCGCACGCAATCGATCACCTCGCTGACGAAGTCGGGATGGCGGAACTGCCGCACGCTGACGTTCACCGCGATGCTCAGGTGGCTGCACTCGGGACGCGCGGCCCAGGCCGCCAGCTGCGCGCACGCCTGTTCCACCACCCAGTGGCCGATCGGGATGATCAGCGACGTGTCCTCCGCCGTCGGGATGAAATCGGCCGGCTGGACCTTGCCGCGGGTCGGGTGCTCCCAACGCAGCAGCGCCTCGACCCCGACCATGCGGCCGTCGGCACCCACCTGCGGCTGGTATTCGATGCGCAGCTGGTTCTCGCGCCAGGCTTGCCGCAGGTCGGTGGCCAGCGCCGCGTTGGCGGTGGCCACCGCCTGCATTTCCGGATCGAAGAAGCGCACTGCGTTGCGGCCGGCCGCCTTGGCCTGGTACATCGCCAGGTCGGCCTGCTTGAGCAACTCGCTGACGCTGTTGGGGCCTTTCTCGAACAGCGTCACGCCGATGCTGCAGGTGCTGTGGTGCAGGTAGCCCGGCAGCACGTACGGCTCGCCCAGTCCGGCCAGGATGCGCTCGCTCACCACCTTGGCCGCGGTCATGGGATCGAGCGGCTTTTCCGGCGTGTTTTCCAGCAGCACCACGAATTCGTCGCCGCCCAGCCGCGCCACCAGGTCGCCCTTTGCCACGCAGTTGCGCAGCCGCCGCGCCACCTGCTGCAGCAGCAGGTCGCCCTTCTGGTGGCCCAGCGTGTCGTTCAGCACCTTGAAGTTGTCCAGGTCGATGAACATCAGCGCGCCTTCGCGGCAGTGGCCGGTGCCCTCGCCCACCGCCTGGTTCAGCCGGTCCAGCAAGTGCTGGCGGTTCGGCAGCTGCGTGAGCGGGTCGTAGAACGCCAGGTACTGAATTTTCTCTTCCGCAGTCTTGCGTTCGGTGATGTCGCGCCCGACTGCCACCCAGTGAGTCAGGCGGCGCGCGTCGTCCCACACCGGCGAGACGTCCAGGTCGACCCAGTACGGCTCGCCGGCCTTGGTGTAGTTGATCAGGTCGACCCGCACCCGCTCCCATTGCTCGAGACCGGTGCGGATGCGGTCGAGCTGCGCGCGCTGGCTGTCCGGGCCTTGCAGGAAGCGCGGCGACCGGCCCAGCACTTCGTCGCGGCTGTAGCCGGTGCGGCGCACGAAAGCGTCGTTGACGAACACGATGCGTGGCCCGGGCGCCCGAAAGGGCGCCGCTTCCGTGATGATGACAATGTCGTTCAGGCGGGCGATGCTGCCTTCCAGCAGCATCAGATGCTGCTGGGCCTGGCGGCGCGCGGTGACGTCGCGCATGTGCAGCGCCAGGCCGTTGCCGAACGGGAAGCCGCGCAGTTCCAGCCAATGGCTGACCTGGGCGTCGATCTCCTCGAGCTCGATCGCCTCGCGTTTTTCCAGCGCCCGCCGGAACCGCTCTTCCAGCGCCAGCCGCGCCCGTTTCTGGAAGAAGCTCCAGATGTAGCGGCCGATCGGCATCTCGCCGGCCGGTGCAAGCAATTGTTCGGCTTGCTCGTTGGCGTAACTGATGCGACCCTGGTGATCGATGGTGGCGAAGGCTTCGCCGCTGCCGAGCGAACCGCCCATGCTCACCGTGTGCCGCAGCAGCGTGCCGGCCGCATGGCCGGCCGGCGCGATCTCCTGCACGATGCCCTCGGCGCCGATGATATCGCCGGCTTCGTCCCGCAGCGGCTGGCCCACGGCCCGCGCCCAGATGCGTCGGCCCTGAAGGGAATCGACCTGCACTTCGATGTCGAACGGCGTGCCGTGTTCGTGGCAGGCACGCATGCGCGCATCCAGCTCGGCCCGGTGCTCCTTGACGTAGTGGCAAAGCGCATTGGCGAAGCTGGGCGTGTAGCCGGGCTCGGCACCATGCAGGCGGGCCAGCTGGTCCGACCAGTAAAGCTTGCCATTGCGAATGTCGAGACGCCAGAACCCGATGAACGCGCTTCGTTCGACCAGGTGCAGGAGATGGCCTGCGCTGTCCGCGGTGACTGGTTCCATTGAAGCCGATGTGTCTTTGCCGCATCTTAAGTGGGGTGGCATCGCAGCGGGGACCTCATGAGCACTCGTAGGCCTGGTCCTACACGCAAATGCGTGAGTATCCGTATTGTCCAGTCGCTGGCTGACCTAGAGTCCATTACGCCTTGACACTGAACCTTACTTATTGAGCTCCCGTGCAACTCGCTTGTTTTGTCGTCGAGGACAACGCGGAAATCCATGAAAACCTTGCCGGTGCCCTGGAAGAGCTCACTTGCGTCAAGGTGGTCGGCGGCAGCCCCACCGAGGATGCGGCCTTCGAGTGGCTGGTCGGCCACCCCGGCGGCTGGAACATGGTGATCGTGGACCTCTTCCTCAAGGGTGGCAGCGGCATCCGGCTGATCCAGCGGCTGGAACGCACGCGCCCGGAGCAAAAGGTGGTTGTCTTCAGCAATTACGTGAACGCCAGCGTGCGCAAGCGCTGCGGCCAGCTCGGCGTGGACGCCGTGTTCGACAAGTCCACCGAGATCGACGCCCTGGTGGACTACTGCTCCCACCAGTGCACCCTGCTGGGCGCCCATGCCGCGCTCGCTCCCGATCAGCCAACCGGAGGAACCCCATGAGTGCTACCGTCGCATTCCCCGCGCTTTCCCTTGTCGAACCGGAGCCGGCCATGTCTTCTGCCCCCTCGGACCCGCCGCCAGGCTTCGATGCCGCTGGCGCGCCCACGGCCACCAGCGTGCCCGCCTCGGGCCGCCGCTGGTCCGACGGCGCCGGCACCTATGCGCCGTCCGATCCCAACGCCGGCTGGTCGATGGCGCAGCAGTGGCCGAACCTGGTGGCCGCCTTGTCCGAGCAGGCGGTGGAAAGCAGCAACCTGCTGCTGCGCGCCCTGAACTACCTGGTGGGCGCCGGACGGCTGCGCCGCAGCGAGGCCAAGGCGCTGAGCGATGCGATGCACACGCTGCGCGGCACCAGCCTGCGCGCCCAGCAGATCACCCGGCTGGCCGGTGGCCGCATTCGCCAGGCGCGCGAGCGCGTCGACCTGTCGGAGCTGGTGCGCCACGTGGTGGACGAGCGCGGCACCGAGTTGACCGCGGCCGGCGTCACGGTCAGCTCCGACCTGCAGGCCGTGGACGTGCTGCTGGACCCGCCGGTGGCGATCAGCCTGTTGAACAGCATCCTCGACTGGTCTACCAGCTTCAGCAAGGACCTGCACCTGACGCTGGTCCCCTCGGAGTGGCCCGGACCGGCGCAGCTGCGGGTCCGGGTGGCGACGCCGCCGCCAGCGGCTGCCTCCACCCACCCCACCACCCCCGGTGTGGCCGCCCGCCCGCGCGGCCGCCGGCTCAACGATGGCCTGCACTGGATGCTGCTGCGCCAGATCGCCGCATCTTCCGAGCTGACGGTGACGCGTTCGCGCGCCGACGGCGCCGCCCTGCTCACCATCGACTTTCCCAAGACCTTCATCAACACCGAAGGCATGGCCTGCCTGGAGCTGACCGATGCCGAGGGCCAGGCCACCTCGCTGCGCGAGACCTGGGTGCTGGTGATGACGCGCGACGACCGGCTGCGAGCCGAGGCCGTGGATTCGCTGCGCAAGATGGGCATCGATGCCGTCGCCGCCTCCGACCCGATGCATGCGCGCGTGGTGATGGCCGAGAGCCGGCCGAACGTTCTGGTCACCGCCTGGGACATCACTTCCGACGAAGTGGCGGCCTTTCGCCGCGACGTGCTGGGCGGCGAGGAGCGCTGCCCGCTGGTGGAGATCACCCGCGATCTGCCTTCCTTTCACCTCAGCGGTTTCGACCGTTTTGAAACGCCCAAGGTCGGCCGCGACCAGCTGACGGCGGAACTGCCGCCGACAGTGTTGTTCGAGCTGGTCAAAATCGTTTGAAGTGACAAGCAAACGGGCCGCGCATCGCGGCCCGTTTGCCCTTGTGGAGAGGATCCGGCTTCGCCGGCCCTTCCTCCGCCGATCGGTCGCTCGAAAAGCGACCCAGGGCGACTTTCAGGTGCTTTTCGGCGGATGGATTGGGCCAGCCTTGAGCATGCGCACCAGTTGCTCGGCCGGCACTGGCGGGCTGTAGTAGAAGCCTTGCGCCTGGTCGCAGCCCAGCGCCCGCAGCGCCGCCGCCTGGCCTTCGGTTTCCACGCCCTCGGCCACCACCTTGAGATTGAGGCCGCGCGCCAGCGAGACGCAAGTGCGCACGATGCCTTCGTAGGCGGCATCCGCGGTGATCTTCTTGACGAAGGCGCGGTCGATCTTCAGCTCGTCGATCGGCAAGGTGACGATGTAGGCGAGCGACGAATAGCCGGTGCCGAAGTCGTCGATCGCCACCGGCACGCCGAGCGCCCTCACCTGCTGCAGGATTTCGATGGCGCGCTCCATGTTCGAGATCAGGATGCTCTCCGTCACCTCGATGCCGATGGCCGACGGGTCCCCATCCAGCACCTCCAGCGCGCGCTTCAGCGCCGGGACGAAATCGTCGGTGCGCAACTGCGCGGCGGCCACGTTGACGGCGATGCGCGGCGCGTTCAAACCCGCTTCGCGCCAGCTGCGCCAGTCGGCGATCGCCCGCTCCATGATCTTCTGCGCCACCTCGCCGATCAGCCCGGTGGTTTCCAGCGCCGGCACGAACTCGCCCGGCGGCACCAGCCCGCGCATGGGGTCCATCCAGCGCACCAGGGCCTCGACGCCGATGATGCGGCCGGTGGCCAGTTCGACCTTGGGCTGGTAGTAGTTGACGAACTCGCTCTTCTCCAGCGCGCGCCGCAGCTGCGGTTCCAGCCGGAAGTGCAGGCTCTGCACGTTGTCGATGGTGCGGTCGAAGAAGGCCATCGGCTGCTCGCGCTCGATCGCCATCTGCAGCGCCGCATCGGCCGCGTTCACCACTTCGTCGAGCGACTTGCCGTCGTCGGGAAAGGACGCGAAGCCCAGGTTGACCGGGCACACCAGCGAGAGGTGGT